>JAOPYO010000319.1 GCA_025964575.1 Actinomycetes bacterium | reverse complement strand
CCGCGGTCGTCGCGGTGTGCTCGGAGCCGGCCAGCCGCAGCTCGGTCAGCAGCGCGGCGCAGCGGGGATCGGCCGGCGGGGCAACGCGTTCCCGGGTCGTCCACACGATCGCGCGGCGGCGCTCCTCGGCCGCGAGCAGGGCCCGCCCGGTCCCTGCGAGCCGCACCCCGAGGTCACCAAGGTCGGCGCCGAGCCCGGCCGCGTACGCACGCAGCTCGAGGGCGCCCAGCGCGGCGGCATGCTCATCGACGACTCGCAGTCCCGCCCGGACCGCCGCCATGGCACCGCGCAGATCCCCTCGTACCTGCCGGTCCAGCGCGGTGGCGTGCCAGGCGGCCGCCCGCAGCGCCGCCGGGCCGTTCCGCCGGGCGGCGCCCACCTCGTCGAGCAGGGCCGAGGCGGGACGCCCCAGATGCAGGGCGAGCAGTGCGGCGACGATCCGGCCGTCCGCGGCCTCCCGGGCCCAGCCACCCCGATCGAGCCGGTCCGCGGTCGCCACCGCCGTACGGAAGAAGATCGGCGACCGGTCTCCGGCCGCCCAGCGCGCCCGGATCAGGAGATGCTCGGCGAGCAGCATCCAGCCCGTGCGTTCCTGCTCGGCATAGGCGGTCCGGGCGCTTTCCGCGGTCTCGGCGGCCCGCTCCGGGTCGCCGTCGGCCAACTCGGCCCGAGCCAGCAACAGCAGCCCGTCCGCCACATCCGAGCCGTACCCGGCCGCGCTCATTTCGGCCAGGGCGGCGGTGATCAGAGGGCGTGCTTCGGCGGCCAGCCCGGCCCCGATCAGCGTCTCGGCGCGATCGAGGCGGGTCTGCGCGACGCGGGTGCCCACCAGACCCGGCTCGGCCTCGGCATAGAGCCGTAGAGCTCGCGGTACGTCACCGCGCTGGGACGCCACATAGGCCAGGTTGGCCCTGGCCATCGCGGCCTCATGCCGGAGCCCGGCCCGGTCGGCCAATGCAGCGGCCTCGGCAAGCAAGGGCTCGGCCGCATCCAGGTCACCGCAGGTGGCCCGGGCCAGGGCGGCGTTGATCAGCAGTCCAGGTTGGGCCTTCGCCGATCGCGGCCGACGGGCGATGGCCAGGGCCTCGTGCAGCCGGCCGCTTCGGGCCAGCGCGCACACCCGGTTGGCCTGCAACCGGTCGGCGTCGGCGCCCCGCAGCACGGGCGCGGCCGCATCCGCGGCGGCCAGCGCACCGGTGAGGTCGCCGCGTGAGGCCAGCATCCCGACCAGGCTCATCCGCACCTGGGCGGCCGCATAGGTCAGGCCTGCCCGCTCGGCCGTGGCCAGCGCCTCATGCAGGTGGGCGAGGCTCTCCTCGAGCCGTCCCAGCTCCATGCCGCTCAGCGCGGCGGCCCGCAGCGCCTCCACCCGTACGGAAGGGGCCGCGCCGTCCAGCCGGGCCAGCGCCTCCGCGTGCGCCCGCCGCGGGTCGACGGCGGCCAAGTGCAGCAACGCGCCGTCCCCCGTCACAGGCGCACCCAGCTTGTCACGATCGAGGTCGCGTCGGGGAGCCGGAACACCAGGCTGACCAGGCCCGCGGGCACGGCCGGCACGGCGAAGTGACCGGTCCGGTCAGCCCGGCAGGCCAGCTCACCGTCCGGATGCCGGACCCGTATCCGGGCCGGTCCGGGCGGAGCCACTCTGCCGGCGATCTCCCGGTCGGCACCGCTGCCGGTCACCTCGATCTCCACCTCGATGTCCGGACCCGCGAAGGTCAGCAGCCGGGCTGTGCCGCCCAGGCCACTGCCGCGCAGGCCCGCGGCGGCGGCGTCATGGTCACCGGTCAGGCCGGCGAGGACGGAACCGGGCTCCCGAAAGGCGAACGCGGCCCGTCCGGCGGCGAGCACCTGCGCGGGCACAGGTTCCAGCTCGGCGAAGGCATCCCGCACCCGGGCCAGCAGCTCCTCGTCGGTCACTTCACCACCCCCAGCCTGCGGCGCAGGCCGGCCAGGCACCGGGTACGGGTCGGGCCGACGCTGCCGATCGGGATGTCCAGCGCCGCCGCGACCTCGGCATAAGTGACCGGGGCCAGCGCGAAGAACCGCAACACCCGGCGGCAGTGCTCGGGCATCGCCCGGATCGCCGAGGCCACGTCGCTCAGCCGCTCCCGCTGCACGCAGGTCCGCTCCACGCAGTGATCGGGATCCGGCGCCTGATCGGGCACGGTCCACGCAGGCACCTCCCGGCCACGGCGGCGGAGCGTCGACCGGCTCTCCCGGTGGGCGGTGACCGCGAGCCAGGTGGCCACCCGGTCGGGCTCGCGGAGCTCGTCCAGCCGCTCCACCAGGCGCAGCCACACGGTCTGTGTCACATCGGCGATGTCGGCCACTCCCAGGTCATACGATCTCGCGATCGACCGCAGCAGCCCGGTGTAGCGCTCGATCAGCGCATCCCATGCCGCCTGGTCGTTCTGTCGTGCCCGGGCCACGAGCTCGCCGGACGATACCTCGTCGATTGTCGGAACCACCCGATGCCTCCTCGTGTGGTCCCCCGCTGATCAGCCACCCTAGGAGCTTGCGCACCGTGACGAAAGCATTACTCTTCGCAGTTATCGCATTGACGCCGGCTCGTAGTCAGGTCCTGACGTGTACACCGAGGTCGGGGAGGGTAAGGGCGGCCATCGGATCGAGGATCCGATCCGCCGCGGCCGGGGCGGGCAAGCCCTCGGCCGCGGCGAGATTGGCGATCGCCCCGGCCACCGCGGGCGTCGCGAACGAGGTGCCGCTCCACGTCGCATAGCCGCTGAATCCGTCGGGATCGAAACCGTTGACCCGGGGCCGTGGGCCATCGAACCGGATGAAACAGCTGGTCAGCCCGACACCCTGGGTGCAGGCGTCCACCCACCAGCCATAGTTGGAGAACCAGGCCCGATCGGCGCCGTCCAGGGCGGCGACGGCGATCACCTGCTTGAGTGCGGCGGGCCAGAAGGGCCGATCGCTCGCCGTGTTGCCCGCACAGGCCACCACGACCACACGGTGCCCTCGGGGGCCACGCCCCGCCACTCCCAGGGCCGCGATCGCCCGGGCGACCAGGGGCGAGGGCCGGTCGTCGTAGGTATGACAGCCGATCGACAGGTTCACGATGTCTGCCTGGCCCCACTGGGCGACCCAGTTCAGCGCACGGATCATGTCGAGTTCGTCACCGACCCCGTCTCCGCCGATCACCCGTTTGGCCCGGATCCGGGCGGTGGGCGCCTGCTGCAGCAGCACCCCGGCGATGAACGTGCCATGGCCTGCCTGAGCGTCGAGCTCATAGTCGAGGTCGGCGTCCAGGAGTTCGGTCACCTCGTCGCGCTGCTCCTGATACCAGTCGTACGACTCGTACCAGGGATGTACCGACAGTCCGGTGTCCAGCACGGCGATCGTCACCGGCCCGGCCGCGGTCGCCGCCCGAGGGGCGTCGACCGGTGCCGTGGGTCGGGGCAGGTCGGCCGGGCCGGCCCACCACAGTGGCTGGCCGTGCACCAGATGGTTGGGTGCGACGGCGAGCCTGCGGTGCCGGCCGTCGCCGCTCAGCTGCGCGGCGAGCTCGCACACGTTGACGCGGGCGGGGGGACGCAGCCGGATCCGGGCCAGCGAGGCATGATCCTCGCGGGCGTGGAACCACCGTCTGACCAGGTCCTCGACCGCGGGCACGTCACGATCGGCGACCAGCAACTGGTCGCGCCGGATCAGGGTGGGACGCTCGTCCTCCAGCGAGACGACGGTGGCGTCCCGGTGGCGGGCCAGGAGCCGCTCGAGCATTGCCTCTTGGTCGAACATGAAACCTAGAGTGCCCTGGTGATGACCATTGGTAACTCTGTGTGATTAGATCATGTTCAGCCTGGATGGTCAGGCCTCGGCGGTGACCAGTGACAGGGGGAGATCGCCGCAGGGGTGTACGGCGAAGCCCGCATCTCCTCGGTAGATCGCGCCGGGGGTCCATCGAGCCGTGTTCGATGCCACCACCCGGCCGGAGGGGTTGATCACGAACGCGGGCGCGGGGATCTCACGGAGCACCGGGACGACGGCGTTCTCAAAGCTCCGCACGAACACGTCGGCCGCGGCCACTCCGATGAAGGCCCCCGCTGAGGTCACCGGCACCGAAAGCGTCAGGCTGTACTCATCGGTGCAGAGATAGTCGACGTACGGCCCGCAGATCGTCTTCTCCGCCCCTGCCTGCGGCCCGGCGAACCAGTCCCAGTGGGTGTAGTCGTAGAAGGCGCTGCTCTCCGGGTCCAGGTCGCGCAGCAGTTGAACGGGGGTGTTCGAAGGGCCGACCTGCCACCATTCCAGATACCAGGGTGCGTCGGCGAGGAGTCCTGGGGCGGCAATGAACCCGATGCCCGCGATGAGCATGCCGAGCCGGTCGAAGAGCAGCGGCCGCATCATGGCGAGGTCCGCCCGCACGAGGTCGCGGCCGCTCTGCCGCACGGCATGAGCCTGCCGGGCCGAGGCGTCCCGGACCTCCTTCAGGGAGCGGAAGACGCCGTCCAGCGTGTCGCGGACGCGCACGATGGCCGCGTCCGCGATATCGGTCTCAGCGAGCATGATTCACCTCGGTCAAAGGGCCAGCCGCAGCTCAATGAGATGTTCTATCGCATTGAGCACGTGTCGCTCAGCCAGGTCACGAGCCCGGTCGCCGTCGCCCTGCTGGACGGCATGGGCGATCGCACGATGCTGAGCGTACGCGCGGTCCCGGCCACTCGCGTGCTCGTAGCACAGCCAGATCAACGGTCCGATGTCCGCCTGCCACCGGATCTCTTCCCGGGTGAGCCGCGCCGACTGTGAGGCGGCCGCCACCTCGATGTGAAAACGGCCGTCCAACCTTCGCAGCTGCGCGGGTGACTGTGCCTGCGACATCTCGTCGAGTGACCGTAGCAGCGGGGAGACGTCCCCGGGCAGCGAGCGCTGTGCCGCCAGCCGCGCGGCGGCCCCGGCGATGGCCGCGTAGTGGTCGCCGAGGTCGCGCAACTCGTCGGTGGCGAAGGTACGGAGCCGTACGCCGAGGTCGACGGACTCTGCCGGGGTCCGCACGAAACTGCCGCCGCCGCGACCCCGCCTGGTCTCGACCAGCCCCTGCTGCCGTAGTGCCATGAGCGCCTCGCGCAGGGTTACGGTAGAGACGCGGAGCTGGGCGGCGAGCTCGGCCTCGCTGGGGAGTTGCTCCCCGTCGGCGAGCAGGCCGAGGGCGATCGCGTCGGTGAGCCGGCGCGCGACGGCATCCACTCGCGCGGTGCTCTCGACAGGAGAGAACACGGCACGCCGTGCGGTGTCCATATGCCCCCTAGTCGTTCACGGCAGTGATACCGGATTGTGCCTTGTTCTGAAACATCTAACCCCATATGTTTTTCGTCATGCCAGACCTAGCCGTACGGCTCCGCGATCTTCGCAAGTCCTTCGGCACCGTCCACGCCGTGGCCGGTGTCGACCTCGGCGTCCACGACGGTGAGTTCTTCTCGATGCTCGGCCCGTCCGGCTCGGGCAAGACGACCGTGCTGCGGATGATCGCTGGGTTCGAGCAGCCCACCGGCGGTGTGATCGAGCTGGCCGGCCGCGACGTGACCCGGCTGGCCCCGTTCGACCGGGACGTCAACACCGTTTTCCAGGACTACGCGCTTTTCCCGCACATGAATGTGCTGCAGAACGTGGAGTACGGGCTGAGGGTGAAACGAGTACCGAAGGCGCGGCGGAGAGAGCTCGCTTCGGAGGCGCTGCGCAGCGTACGCCTGGAAGGCTTCGAGGCGCGCAAGCCCGGCCAGCTCTCCGGCGGTCAGCGGCAGCGCGTCGCGCTCGCCCGCGCACTGGTCAACGAACCCAAGGTGCTGCTGCTGGACGAGCCGCTCGGTGCGCTCGATCTCAAGCTCCGTGAGGAGATGCAGGTCGAGCTCAAGGCCATCCAGCGCAGGGTCGGCATCACCTTCCTGTTCGTCACCCACGACCAAGAAGAGGCGCTGACCATGAGCGACCGCATCGCCGTCTTCAACCAGGGACGGATCGAGCAGGTCGGCACCCCCGCCGAGGTGTACGAGCGGCCCGCGACGGCATTCGTGGCCGGCTTCGTGGGCACCTCCAACCGGATCGGCGACGTCTGTGTCCGGCCCGAGAAGATCCATGTCGCCACCGCGCTGGACGCGGGACTCGGCGAAGGCGAGCGGCATGCCGTCGGCACCGTGGCGGAGGTCGTATACGCGGGTGCGGTGACCCGCTTCGTCGTCGACCTCGAGGACGGTGGCCGGGTGGTCGCCCTTCAGCAGAACCTGCAGACCTCCTCGATGGACGTCATGAGCTACCGGGACGCCCGTGTACGGCTCAGCTGGCACCCCGACCACGAGTTCCGGGTGGCCGAGGCCCCCGAACCGGCGTCGGCCCCCTGACACCTCTCACCCCGGCACCACCCGCTTCAAGCAAGGAGATCCTCCATGTGGTCCAAGCGCATCGCGCTCGCCACCGCCACCGTGGCGCTCACCGGCCTGGTCGCCGCCTGCGGTGGCGGCTCGTCCGGCACCAAGTCCACCACGGCTCCGGGCGGTTTCACCGTGCCGAAGATCCCAGCCCTGCAGACGCTCGGCGCCGGTGAGGGCCAGGTCAACCTGGTCGCCTGGGCCGGGTACGCCGAGGACGGGTCCAACGACAAGAAGGTCGACTGGGTCCACCCCTTCGAGCAGGCCACCGGCTGCAAGGTCAACACCAAGGTCGCCGGGACCTCCGACGAGATGGTCACCCTGATGAAGAGCGGGGAGTACGACACCGTCTCCGCGTCCGGTGACGCCTCCCTCCGGCTCATCGCCGGCGGCACGGTCGCGCCCGTCAACACCACGCTGGTGCCGAACTACGCCGACGTCTTCCAGGGCCTGAAGCTCCAGCCGTGGAACTCGGTGAACGGCGTCGCGTACGGCATCCCGCATGGTCGGGGCGCGAACCTGCTGATGTGGCGTACCGACAAGGTCAAGCCCGCGCCGGACTCGTGGGGTGCCGTGTTCGACGCGAACTCCCCGTACAAGGGCAAGGTCACCGCGTACGACTCGCCGATCTATATCGCCGACGCCGCGCTCTACCTGATGTCGACCAAGCCCGAGCTCGGCATCAAGAACCCGTACGCCCTGGACCACAAGCAGTTCGACGCCTCGGTCGCGCTGCTCAAGGACCAGAACAAGAACATCGGCGAGTACTGGTCGGACTACACCAAGTCGGTGCAGGCCTTCAAGAGCGGCAACTCGGTGATCGGCACCACCTGGCAGGTCATCGCCAACCTCACGCAGGCCGAGAAGGCACCCGTGCAGGTCACGCTGCCCAAGGAGGGCTCGACCGGCTGGTCGGACACCTGGATGGTCGCGGCCAAGGCCAAGCACCCCAACTGTGCCTACAAGTGGATGGACTGGATCGTCTCGCCGAAGGTGAACGCCCAGGTCGCCGAGTGGTTCGGTGAGGCCCCCGCCAATGCCAAGGCCTGCGCGGAGACCTCGGACAAGAAGTTCTGCGACACCTTCCACGCGGCCGACGAGCCGTACTTCTCCAAGGTCCACTACTGGACCACCCCGATCGGGCAGTGCCTGGACGGACGCAAGGACGTCAAGTGCGTCGACTACTCCGAGTGGACACGCGCCTGGACAGCGATCAAGGGATGAGTTCGGCGTCCCTTCTGCACCGCCGGCCGAGGCTGCGTCTGTCGCTGCTGCTGTCCGCCCCGCTGGCCTGGCTGCTCGTCGCCTACCTGGGCGCGCTTGCCGCGATGTTCCTGACGGCGTTCTGGTCCACCGATCCGTTCACCGGCGAGGTGGTCCGCGGGTTCAGCCTGCGCAACTTCCAGGACGTGGTGGGCGACGCGGTCTACCGCAGGATCGCTCTCCGCAGCCTGGGCGTGGCGGCACTGGTCACCGTGGTCGACATGGTGATCGCCTTCCCGATGGCGTTCTTCATGGCCAAGGTCGCAAAGCCCCGCTGGCGACCGTTCCTGGTGATCGCCATCCTGACCCCGCTGTGGGCCGCCTATCTGGTCAAGGCGTACGCCTGGCGGGTGATGCTCGCCGACGGAGGTCTGGTCGACTGGGTGCTCAAGCCGCTCGGCCTGTCCGGCCCCGGCTACGGGCTGCCTGCGACGGTGTTGGTCCTGGCCTACCTCTGGCTGCCGTACATGATCCTGCCCCTCTACGCAGGGCTGGAGCGACTGCCGGACTCGCTGCTGAACGCCTCCAGCGACCTGGGCGGGCGTACGGTCCGTACCTTCCGGTCGGTGATCCTCCCGGTGACTTTCCCGTCACTGGTCGCCGGGTCGATCTTCACCTTCTCGCTCTCCCTCGGCGACTACATCACAGTGAAGATCGTCGGCGGGAAGAGCCAGCTGATCGGCAACGTGGTCTACGACAATATCGGCGCCGCCAACAACCTGCCGTTCGCCGCCGCGGTGGCCACCGTGCCGGTCGTGGTGATGCTCATCTACATCGCCGCCGTCCGTCGCACCGGCGCTCTGGAGGAGCTCTGATGATCCTGTCCCGCACGGCCCGGCTCGTGCTCCGTGCCGTCATGGCACTGGGTCTCACCGTGATCTACGTGCCGCTCTTCGTCGTGCTGGTCAACTCCTTCAACGCCGATCGGGCGTTCGGCTGGCCGCCGTCGGGGTTCACCACGCGATGGTGGTCGCAGGCGCTCGACAACGAAGGGGCCCGGCTGGCGGTGCTCACCAGTCTGAAGGCCGGTCTCGGGGCCACGGCTCTCGCACTGCTCCTCGGCACGATGGCGGCCCTGGCCGTGCAGCGCTACACGTTCTTCGGCCGCGACACGGTCTCGCTGCTGGTCGTGCTGCCGATCGCGCTGCCCGGCATCGTGACGGGCATCGCGTTGAGCAACGCCTTCCAGGTGGTGCTACAGCCGCTCGGGCTCGGGCTCGGCCTGTTCACCGTGATCGTGGGTCATGCCACGTTCTGCATCGTCACGGTTTATAACAACGCGCTGGCCAGATTGCGGCGGATGGGCACCAGCGTGGAGGAGGCCTCGGCCGACCTCGGCGCGGACACGTTCCAGACCTTCCGATACATCACGTTCCCGCTGCTGCGCTCGGCGCTGCTGGCCGGTGGTCTGCTGGCGTTCGCACTGTCCTTCGACGAGATCATCGTGACCACGTTCACCGCTGGGCCGGGCGTGCAGACTCTACCGATCTGGATTTTCAACAACCTTTTCCGCCCAAACCAGGCACCTGTGGTCAACGTGGTGGCCGCCGTGCTGATCGTGGCGTCGGTCGTGCCCATCTATCTCGCTCAGCGCCTTTCCGGCGAGGCGTCGGCACACTAGTCGTCGTATTGGTACCGAGTCTCGTTCTGGACTGGTGCACCTCGTGCGGATGGGGCACAATAATCTGACGTCGAGATCTTCTTGGGACGTACGAGGCCGTAGGGGAAGACGAGCCTCGGTACATAACCAGGAGGTCTGGTGGCTGCACGTGGCGTTTTTTACGTCCACTCTTCACCACCTGCGCTGTGCCCGCATGTTGACTGGGCCGTCGCAGGTGTACTTGGTGTGCCCGCATCTCTGGCGTGGACGGATCAACCGGCCGCCCCTGGGACGATGCGCGCCGAGCTGTGCTGGGAGGGTCATGCCGGCATGGCCGCTGGCATGGCCTCGGCACTGCGTAATTGGAAGTTGCTGCGCTTCGAGGTCACCGAAGACGCCACGCCCGGCTGCGACGGGGTCCGCTTTAGCTGCACGCCCACTCTCGGGGTCTTTACCGGCGTCACCGGCGCCAGTGGGGACGTGATGGTGCCCGAGGACCGGCTGCGTACCGTCATGGCCAACGCCGCCTCCGGCCGCACCACTTTGGAACATGAGTTGGAGCGGCTCCTCGGCACACCCTGGGATCACGAGCTCGAGCCCTTCCGCCGCGCCGGCGACGGCGCCCCCGTCCGCTGGC
Organism: Actinomycetes bacterium; assembly: GCA_025964575.1. GTDB lineage: Bacteria > Actinomycetota > Actinomycetes > Streptosporangiales > Streptosporangiaceae > Actinomadura_E. Next base: position 35,817 of record JAOPYO010000319.1, on the reverse strand, counting down.
TCCACGCCGCCGGCTGATCCCCCGCACCACCCTGTGCGGGCCCTGAGAGGAATGCAATGATGACCAAGAAAGAGGCGGCGGAGGCGGTTCTTGCCGCCAAGGCCCGGCTGGGCGTGACGTGGGTTCAGATCGCCGAGGCAGTCGGACGACCGGTGGCATGGACGACAGCGGCACTGCTGGGTCAGCACCCTATGACCGCCGCACAGGCCGCGGCTGCCGCGTCGCTGCTGGATCTCGATGAGGACGCCCGGCAGGCCTTGCAGCTTCAGCCCACCCGCGGGGCCCTGGAGACCGCAGTGCCGGTGGATCCGACGATCTACCGCTTCTACGAAGTGCTCCAGGTCTACGGCCCGACGATCAAAGAACTCATCCACGAGCAGTTCGGCGACGGCATCATGAGTGCCATCAACTTCCGCCTCGACGTCAAACGCGTGCCCGATCCGGATGGTGACCGTGTCGTGGTGGTGCTGGACGGAAAATTCCTGCCCTACCAATGGTGACGCACGTCGAGACCTTTGAATGACAGACCACGGTACGGTTCGGGACTTTGGTCGCCGCGGCTGCTCCCGATGGCCGATGCCGTCGCTGGGTCGCGATTTCTAGCCTTGAAGCATGAAGACCTTCCTCGGCTTCCTCGGCTTCGTCTTGTTCACCCAGGGGATCGGTGGCCTTGCGTACGAGCTCACCGACGGCCGGTTCCACCTGTGGGCCGGCCTCACGCACAAGGCCGGCTTTCTCCACGGTTATGAGATCTACGCCAGTATCGGACTCATCGTGCTGAGCGTCGCCCTGTTCGCAGCGAGGGAGTCCGTGAACCGGTCCCGGTCCCCTTCATGATCATGTAATCGTTCATCGATCGATCGCCATGATCACGGAGGTCAGGGTCAGGTTTCGCCGTTGGCGACGGGGTTGGCGGGGTCGGCGACCCAGTTGGACCAAGAGCCGACATAGAGCGCCGCGGGCACCCCGGCCACGCTCAGCGCCAGGATCTCGTGTGCCGCGGTCACTCCGGACCCGCAGTAGGCCCCGACCTCGGCCGCATCCGTCGCGCCCAGCTTGGCGAACCGGTCACGCAGCAGCTCAGGCGGCAGGAAACGACCGTCCACACCGACGTTGCCGAGCGTCGGCGCGTTGACGGCTCCCGGGATGTGCCCCGCGACCGGGTCGATCGGCTCCACCTCGCCGCGGTAGCGTGCGGCGGCCCTGGCGTCGAGCAGGACACCGTCCTTCGCCAGCGCGGCCGCTCCGTCGGCGTCCAAAGCGGGCAGCCCCCCAGGCCGGGCCACGAAGTCTCCCGGCTCCGTCACGGGTTCCACCGTGCTGACCGGCAGGCCCGCCTCGACCCAGGCGCGGTAGCCGCCGTCGAGCACCCGCACTCGCCGGTGGCCGAAATACCGCAGATCCCACCAGGCCCGTGCGGCGGCCGTGGAGTCGGCGTCGTCGTAGACCACCACCAGCCGCCTCCCGCCGACACCGGCCCGCCTCATCGCCTCCTGGAAGGCCCCGGCGGCGGGGAGTGGATGCCGTCCACCTGGGCCGGGCGGCCCGGCCAGCTCTCGGTCCAGATCGACGAAGGCCGCGCCGGGCAGGTGCCCTCGGCGATAAGCCTCGATCGCCGGCGGGCCGACCAGATTCCACCGTGCGTCCAGCACGATCGGCGGCGGCTCGTCCAGCGGGGAGTCGTCGAGCAGTCGGGCGAGCGCGGACACGTCGATAAGGGGCTGCATGTCGTCAGTCTGACCGCTGGAGCCCCTCTCCGGGAGGGGCCCGAACACGTTCGTCACAACAGACGAGGCTACGTCACGATCTCCACCTGGTGGTCATGAGGTCACGGTGAGCAGCGGGACGAGCTGCTCGGCCGGGACCATCGAACCGTGCATGCCGACCATGGTCGACTCCAGCGGCTCAGCCTTGGACGCCACGATCGCGAGGTCGGCATGCGGCACGGCCAGCACGTCGCCGATGCGCGGCAGCAGCTCCGGATCCACCGGGCCGAACCAGCCGGCCGCCACGGCCTCGTCCCGCGGATAGACCCAGGCCCGGTCGCCCAGGACCTCCCGCCAGGTGGCCAGGACGTCATCGGCCGCACCCGGCGCGGAGTACACGTGCCTGGCCCGCGCTTCGCCGCCCAGGAGGGCCACGCCCGCGCGCAGCTCCGTGAGCACGTCGACGTCGACTCTCTCGGTGGGGTTGACCATGCCATGGTCGGCGGTGACGTACAGCCCGGTGCCCGGTGGCAGCACCTCGGCGACACGCTGCGCGAGATCGTCCACGAACCGCAGTTGGTGCCGCCACGCCGTGGAACCCGCGCCGTACAAGTGACCGGTCGAGTCCAGATCGGCATGGTAGACGGTGACATGGGCCCGGTCGCCGTCGCGCAGCGCGTACTCCGCCTGGGCGACCAGCTGGCCGAGACTGTCCGCGGGCCGGTAGCGGGCACCGCGCGTGATCGCCCGGTTGAACCCGGTCTTGACGTACGACCCCGAGGCGACGTAGCTGGCGGCCACCCCGGCCGCGTTGGCCCGCTCGTAGACCGTCGAATGCGGCTGGAACGCCACCGGGTCGGTCGTATCGTCCCAGCGCAGGCAGTTGAGCAGCCGACCGGCGCCCGGGATGGCGACCTGGTATCCGAACAACCCGTGGCCGCCTGGCGCCTTGGCGGTGGAGAGCGATCCGAGGCTGGTGACCGTGGTCGCCGGGAAGCCCGCCGTGAGCGGCCGGCCGGCCAGCGAGGAGAGGTACGGAGCCTGCTCGGGGTGGGCCCGCAGCAGCTCCCAGCCGAGCCCGTCGATGAGCAGTACACAGGCGCGCGGTAGTTCCGGCAGGCCCAGCACGTTCGTCTCGCCGGGCAGGCCGAAAGTGGCCAGCAGCGAGGAGGAGAGATCGGCGAGCGCCCCTGCCCCGTACGAGGGAAGCGGAGGCGATGTGCTCACGTGGTGGTCGCCTCGGCCAGTGCCTGCCCGAAGGCGAGCACCTGGGTGACCGCCTCGGCGCCGTCGGCCGCCTCGCTGACCCGCAGTGAGAGGTCGTCGGCGGTGACGCTGCCGGTGTATCCGTGGTCGGCCTCGCAGGACTCGTCCCCGCAGGTGGCCGGTTCCAGGTCGATGTGCGCGATGGCACCCCAGCCGATGGTCAGCACCACCTCGGTGGGAGGCATGCCCGGGACGTACGATGCCGGCTCGGGTACCACCCGGGTCACCGCGACCGACTGGACCCGGTCCAGACGCACCGTTTCGGTCGTCGTGGTGGCATGCGGATGTGGCATCGTCTCAGTCGGCGGGTGCTCATCGGTATGGCACACCAGCAGCCTGGTCGGCGACAGGACGAGCACCGTCACATGCCGCCGCACCTCCATCGCGGGATCGAAGGTGGCCTCGTGATGGACGACATAGGCGAGCACCGTCTCGGTGCCCAGCGCCGACTCGACCGCGTCGGCCACCAGGGCCGGGTAGTACCCGCTGCGCTCGATCGACGTACGCAGCCCGTGAGCCGCCGCTCGGGTTTCCCTCATGGATCCCATCCTGCCCTGTCCCGGGGGTCGCCCGCACATACGCGGGTCCGGTGACCCCGCGCCTCGGCCGCAGGACGGCATTCCACGACCTCCGCAGGGTCAAAGATCAGGCAGCCGGCGCGGGCCGAGCTCGGGGCGGGGGCCGACCGGGCGCGCCAGTCTCAGCGACACCTTCTGCACGGTGACGCCGGAGGAATGGGCCATCACCGGGTCGAGCTCCAACTGCGCCACCTCGGGCAGATCATCGGCGAGCCTGGCGATCCGCAGCAGCAACTTCTCGAGCGCCCTCGCGTCGACCGGCTCCGCCCCGTGATGGCCGAACAGCAAAGGAGCCGTGCGGATGGCGCGGACCAGCTCGGCCGCCTCCGCGTCGGTCAGCGGGGCCAGCCCGTAGGCCCGGTCGTCGAGCAGAGCCGCGGTCACGTCGGACAGCCCGAACGAGACGACGGCCCCGAACGACGGGTCTTCCATCGTGACGATCCGGGTGGGGATCCCCTCACCCTTGTCGGCGACAGCGATGCCGTAGTGATCGAGCAGCTCGGCGGCCTGCTCGGCGGTGGCGGTCACCGGCCCATCCGCCTCGCTCAGCAACTCCGCCACGAGCGCCCGAGCCCGGTTCCTGTCGATATTGCCCGGTTCCGGCACCTGACCGTGCGGTCGCCGCCGCCAGGCCGCGTAGCGGGTGACGTACGCGAGCGCCCGCACGGCGTCCTCGGGCGCGGGATAGGACGGCACCGAGCCGTACGCGGGGGTTCCGTTCCCCGCGGATCCCGGGGAACGGAGTTCGTGGGGCATGCCCTTGGCCCCGAGATAGGTCGCCACGACCGGCTTCCGGTTCGCCCCCGCCATCCGTACGATCGCCGCCGCCACGCCTGGATCCACGCCACCGATGACCGGGGGGGTGAAGAGGGCCACGACCGCGTCCACGGCGGGGTCGCCCAGCGCCTTGGCCAGCGCCGTCTCGTAATCGGCCGCTCCCGCCTCAGGGCCCAGGTTGACCGGGTGGCGGGGCTCCAGTCCGAGCGCCGTCGCGGCGTCCTCAGCGAGCAGACCCAGCGAGTCGGAATTGTCGATGATGGCGATCCGGTCGCCCTTGGGCAGCGGTTGGTAGGCGAGCAACTGGGCCACGTCGAACAGCTCGGACAGATCCTCCACCCGGATTACCCCGGCCTGCGCGAACAGCGCGCTGACCGCGTGATCGGGAAGGGTGAGAGCCCGTGCGGCATGGCCGAGCGGAACCCCCTGGGTGGTGCGGCCGGTCTTGACGGCGACGATCGGTTTCGTCCGGCTGAGCCGTCGGGCCAGCCGGGTGAACTTGCGCGGGTTACCGATCGACTCCAGATAGAGCAGGACGGCGGTGGTGGCCGGATCCGCCTCCCAGTACTGCATGAGGTCGTTGCCGGACACATCCGCCCGGTTCCCCGCAGACACGAAGGTGGACAGGCCCAGGCCGCGCTCCGCGGTCCGCTGCAGGATCGCGATCCCCAGCGCGCCGGACTGGGAGAAGAAGCCCACCGGACCGCGGCCCGGCATGGTCGGGGCGAGGGTCGCGTTCAGCCGTACGGACCGGTCGGTGTTGGCGATGCCCAGGCAGTTCGGGCCGACGACGCGCATGCCGTGCGCCCGCGCCAGCCGGACGAGCTTCTCCTGGCTGGCGCGGCCTTCGGCGCCGGTCTCCCCGAAACCCGACGAGACGACCACCAGCCCGTGCACGCCCTTGCTGGCGCACTGCGCCACGACCTCGTGCACGCTGTCCGCGCGGACGGCCCCGACCGCGAGGTCCACCTGGTCGGGGATGTCGAGAACGGTCGCGTAGGCACGGACCCCCGCGACCGCCGTGGCGGTGGAGTGCACCGGGTAGACCGGCCCGGTGAAGTCGCCCTTGAGAAGATGGCGCAGGACGGTCTGGCCCACGCTGAGCGCGTCCCGGCTGGCACCGATCACCGCCACCGAACGGGGGAACAGCAAGCGCTGGATCGACCGGGACTCGGCCCGGTGCTCACGGGCCGCCATGACCTCTAGGGACGTCTCCGTCGGCGCCAGGTCCAGGGTGAGCTCGATGATCCCGTCCTCGAAGCGCTGCTGCGCCTGATAGCCCACGTCACGGAAGACCTTGGTCATCCGCCGGTTGTCGGGCAGCACGCTGGCCACGAACCGGCGCAGGCCACGCTCCCTGGCGGCCGCCGCCAGATGCTCCAGCAGCACGCTGGCCACCCCGCGCCCCTGGTGGGCGTCCTCGACGAGGAACGCGACCTCGGCTTCTCCGTCCCCGATCCGGTCGTAGCGGGCCACCGCGACCATGGCATCACCGATCGTGGCGATCAGTGCGACCCGGCCATCGTGATCGACTGTGGTGAAGTGCTCGATCTCCCGCTCGGTAAGCTGTGGATGCGGGGAGAAGAACCGGTAGTAGATTGACTCTGCCGACAGCCGTGCATAGAAGGAGCGCAGCAGTTCGGCGTCGTCCGCCCGGACTGGACGCAGGTGGGCGGTGCCGCCGTCGGCGAGGACGACATCGGCCTCCCATTGATCCGGATACTCCACAGCTCCGAGAGTAGGACACCCGAGATGTCCGGCCTCACAGTGCAAGAACAGTCTGTTCCTGGTTTCGCTGCGCGTTCGAGACCTATTGAGGGGTCCGGAGCTGTTACGGTCGGCACACGCCCCGGAAGCACCTACCGGGCCGTGTTGATCGAGGTGATGACGACATGACGCGCGTGGTCGTGGTCGGCGATCTCATGACCGATGCCGTTGCGCGTGCCGCGTACCCCCTGGCGAAGGGGAGTGACACACCGGCCGCGGTGACGATGCACGGCGGAGGCTCGGGGGCCAATGTGGCCTCTTGGCTTGCCGTCGAGGGGGTCGAGGTCGCCTTTGTCGGACGCCGGGGGTCCGACGTCACAGGGCGGAACCGAGACATGGAACTGATGGGGTACGGCGTGGACGCCCGCCTCGTCATGGACGCGGAGCGGCCCACAGGCACCTGCGTGGTGCTCGTGACGCACAAGGGTGACCGGACCATGCTGTCCGACCCGGGTGCCAACGCGGCGCTGCTCCCCGACGATATCCCGCAGGATCTGTTCTCGCCAGGCGCGCACATGCACCTGTCGGGCTACTCCCTGCTCAATGAGGGCTCGCGGAAGGCCGCGATGCACGCGCTGACCCAGGCGCGCAAGGCCCAGATGTCCATCTCAGTGGACGGTGGCTCCTCCTCTCCGCTCAAGCGGATGGGGGCCGAGCCCTTCCTTGAATGGACCCAGGGCGCCCGGCTGCTGCTCATCAACACCGACCAGGCCGAGGTGCTCACCGGGCGGGACCAGCCTGACCAGGCCGCCAAGGTGCTCACCGCCTGGTACCCACAGGTGGTCATCAAGATGGGCTCGGACGGCGCGCTGTGGTACACCAACGGCCGCCCTGAGCCGATCACCGTCCCGGCCGAGCCGGTCGAGAAGGTCATCGACGGCACAGGTGGTGGTGACGCGTTCACCGCCGGCTTCCTGCCGCCGTGGCTCGACGGCAAGCCGCCCGCCGAGGCCCTCGCCTCCGGCTGCGCCCTGGCCGCCAAGGCCATGGCCCACATCGGTGCCCGCCCGGCCCTGTAGACACTGATCCGGGGTGGACGACGTCCACCCCGGATCTTCATGCCCGGATCATGATGTGGCCTGGTTTACAGCAGCGACTGGAAGTAGAGCGCGCTCTCGGCCCAGCCCACCGGTGGCGGGGCTCCGGTCGACGTCTTCCAGCCGCGGCCGTTGTTGGCCTTGAGCTTGAACGAGCCGTTCCACTTGAAGATCATGCTCATGTGCTCCAGGCCCTGGTGGCCGAAGTAGATGACCTTGTGCTTGGCCGTCATGCCGGTGGCCGAACCTGACGTCACGGTGTCGTCGTCGCTGGAGCCGATCAGGGTCCAGTCCGTGCCCATGTTGGACTGCGGGTTCTGGTTGAGCCACTTGAGGAAGCCGCTCTTGGGGCGCATGTCGCTGCACTGCTCATAGCCGTCGGCGATCAAGCAGGCGGTCGCCCAGTTGGTGCCGGAGTGCGGGGTGCTGAGCGTGACGGCGTCCTCGACGTACAGGTAGGGCGGGAACTTCCCCCACTGGGTCTTCGCCTTCTTCTGCACCCCGGTGATCGCCGCCCGGATGACCAGACCGCCCATGGAATGGGCCAGGACGTCGACCGACTTGCCGTGCCGGGAGTAGTTGTTGTAGATGTCCCAGGCGAGTTGGAGGCCCACCCATTGGATCCGGCTGTTGTACGTGCCGTTGACCTTCTTGTCGCAGTTCGAGTCCCTCCCGTAGTAGCCGAAGGTGCGGAAGTTGCCCTTCCAGCCTTCGTGGCGGAGGGTCCACTTCGCGTTGGACCAGAGGTCACCACAGTTGTAGTAGCCCGCGTTCCCGACCTTGCTGGGGTCCTTGATGCCATGAACGAGGTAGATGGTCTCGGTGTTGCTGTTCTTGCGCTTGGGCGCCGCGGCGTTGGCGGCACCTGGCACGGCGAGCACAGTGAGACAGACGGCGACCACCAGGGCAATACCCTGGAAGATTCGTCGGAGCACGGGGGTCCTCTCGCTGGAAGCTGGGATCGTCCCGGTCCTCCGACCACGGAGGACCAGCGATCCGGCAAGCAGGAGCGATCCAGGGCTCGTGCGAGCACCGCAAATCAGGCCTTCGGGGGGAACCGTTCGATCCACCGCACAGCGGTTGATCTATGCGGCATTGATCAGTGTGAAGAACCCGCCCGTGATCCACACAGGGTCTCCGGACCTATTTGTCTGGCTACCGGAGTGGGTCCATGGGCCCAGGCACGCAAGGAACCCGGGTGGACATGTCCACCCGGGATCACGATGCGTTCCGGTCGAGGTCAGCGGCCGTCAGCTGGGTATGGCCAGGACCAGGGGTAGTGCGGCGGCGGCTCCGGCCTGGCGGAGCAGTCTGGCGGCGACGGTCATGGTCCAGCCGGTGTCGATGCGGTCGTCCACCAGCAGGATCGGGCCACCGGCGGCGGCGACCGCCTCCCCGACCTCATCGGGAACGATCAGTGACTGCCCGACGGACCGCAGCCGCTGGGCACTGTTGTGCTGACGCGCCACCGGCGGCCCCTGCGAAACGATCTCCCCGAGATAGGGCAGCCTGCCGATCTCGGCGATCCGGTGGCCGAGGCTCCCGACCAGCTGGGGCCGCGACCGCGAGCCGATGGTGACCACGCCCGCCGGGCGCTCCGTCCAGCCCCAGGCCGCCAGCACCTTGACGACGGCATCGAAGACCTCGTCGGGCACCGGGCCGTCCGCTGCGCCTTCGGCGAACATCTGCCGCAGCCGGTTGCCCCAGCCGATGTCGGTGAGCCTTCCCAGCGCACGCCCGGGAGCGGCCTGCTGATCGGCGGCGATCTTGCCGGACAGGGCGATGCCCAGCGCTTTCATGCCTGTCGGCCACATCCGGCGGGGTGTCACCTCGACGCCCGGGCGGCGCAACCGCTCCCGGGCCTGGGCCGCCCCTGTGTCCGAGACCTCGGCCGACCAGTGCCTGCCTGTGCAGTTGTCGCAGCGACCGCAGGTCGTCGCCTCGGCATCGTCCAGCTGCCTGCGCAGGAACTCCATCCGGCAGTCACTCGTCGTGAGGTAGTCGAGCATCGCCTGCTGCTCGTGGGCCCGCTCGGCGGCGACCCGCGCGTAGCGTTCCCGGTCGTAGCTCCACTCCTGGCCGGTGGCCACCCACCCGCCCCTGACCCGGCGGACCGCCCCATCGACGTCCAGGACCTTGAGCATCATCTCCAGCCGGCTCCGGCCCAGGTCCACATGCGTCTCCAGGGCCGCCGTCGACATCGGCTTCTCGCCGAGCGCCTCGAGCGTCGCCCGCACCACCTGCTCCGGAGGGAAGGCCAGACCGGCGAAGTAGGCCCAGATATCGCGGTCCTCCAGCCCAGGCAGCAAGATCACCTCAGCCCTCTCCGTCGCGCGCCCGGCCCGGCCGATCTGCTGGTAGTACGCGACCGGCGACTGCGGGGCACCGACGTGCACGATGAAGCCCAGGTCCGGTTTGTCGAAGCCCATGCCGAGCGCGCTGGTGGCGACGAGCGCCTTGAGCTTGTTGTCGAGGAGGTCCCGCTCGGCCTGCAGCCGCTCCGCTTGCTCGGTCTGCCCGGAGTAGGCGGCCACCTCGTACCCCCGGTCACGCAGTAGCCCGGCCACCTCATGGGCGGCGGCGACGGTGAGCGTGTAGATGATCCCTGAACCGGGCAGCTCAGCCAGCCGGTCGGCCAGCCAGGCCAGCCGCTGCTCGGCCACCGGCAGCCGGACGACCGCCAGCCGGAGGCTGTCTCGCTCGAGTGTGCCCCGCAGCACCAGCGCGTCGCCGCCTGCCTCGAGCTGTTCGGCGACGTCCTGGGTGACCCGGGCGTTGGCGGTGGCTGTGGTGGCCAGCACCGGGATACCAGGCGGGAGTTCGGCCAGCAGGGTGCGCAGCCGCCGGTAGTCGGGCCGGAAGTCATGACCCCAGTCGGAGATGCAGTGTGCCTCGTCGACCACGACCAGCCCCGCGCCGACCGCCAGCTTGGGCAGCACCTGGTCACGGAAATCGGGGTTGTTGAGCCGCTCAGGGCTGACCAGCAGCACGTCGACCTCGCCCGCCTCGACGTCGGTGTAGACCTGCTCCCAATCCTCGGTGTTGGCCGAGTTGATCGTGCGAGCGTGAATGCCGGCCCTGTCGGCGGCGTCGATCTGGTTGCGCATCAGCGCCAGCAGCGGGGACACGATGACGGTGGGACCCGCGCCGCGTGCCCGCAGCAGCCGGGTCGCGACGAAGTAGACCGCCGACTTGCCCCAGCCGGTGCGCTGCACCACCAGCGCCCGCCGCCGGTCGACGACCAGGGCTCGGATCGCGATCCACTGATCCTCGCGCAGCCGGGCGTGCTCCCCCGCCAGCGCCCGCAGGCACCGCTCGGCTTCCTCACGCAAGGCCTGGTCATCGTACGGCTCGGAACTCATGGTGTCCTTGGTATCAGTAAGGGATGCGCTCGAGCACTCCGCCGGCGAAGACGTCGTAGAGGCCGAGTGGTTCCAGGTGGACATAGCCGACGTGGCAGTCGCACGTCTCCAAAGGGCAACCTCGGGGTTTCAGCGCCGCCCGGAAGGAGCCGTCGTAGAGGTTGCCGAGGACGGCCGGGACGAAGTGGCAGCGCCGGACGGTCCCCTCGCCGTCCACCGAGATCACACTCTCACCGGTCCGGCAGGGCAGGCCCTTGCTGCGGTGGGCATGGCGGCTGCGCCCGAACAGCGGGTCGATCTCCGTCCAGCGGGCCGCCTCCCCATCGGTGTAGGAGTGCCCCTCGGCCGCGTTGACCCACAGGTACGTCTCGGGGGGCAGGTCGGCGCGGAGCCGTACGGCCTGGTCGTGGTGCTCGGGCAGCCCGACGAGGCCGACGCTGTGGCGTACGCCGCGTTCCGACAGCTCCCGGCACTTGCCGAGGAAACGATCGTAGAGCACCTGGCCCGGGTGGTAGGTCGCCCACAGAGCCAGCTTGGACAGGTCGGCCTCGCCGGTCCATTCCAGCCGGTGGCTCAGGTTGGTCTGGATCGCCACCCGCTCGACGTGCGGTAGCAGGCTGAGTTCCACCAGCGCCCGACGGTACCAGGAGCGCACCATGCCTTCGCCCCACGGCGTGAACAGCACCGAGATGCCGTGGGGCTGCTCGGCGACCCAGGCCGTGAACCGCTCCAGCGCCGCCCGGTCGGCACGCAGTTGATCACGGCTGTCGCGGCGTTTGGCGAACGGGCAGTACGGACAGTCGTAGTCGCAGCTGGCCAGGGGCCCTCGATAGAGGATCGACAGAGCCGGCGCCCCCAGCAGATCCGTCATCAGCGGGCCTCGTAAGCGTGCATCAGGCCCTGCACCCGGGGGGTGAACAGTGCGGGCCCGATCAGGTCGGAGTGCGCCAGCCCCTCGGGGGTCAGGCGGATCGAGCCGGAGTCGTACTCCAGCCAGGCTCGCTCGGCGAAAGCCTCCAGATCGAGCGCGAAATCCGCGGCGGCGTCCGTACCGAACCGCTTCACGTAGTCCGCCCTCTCGAGGCCGGCGGACTGGAGCAGGGACTGGATCAGGTGCCGTCGGCGCCGCTCGTCATCATCCAGCGCGAATCCCACAGGGGCGACACCGAAGTCCGTCGCCGCGATGTAGTCGTCGATGATGCCCCGCACCTGACCGGTGCCGACGGCGTACTCGAAGGAGTAGTGCAGCCGCGAGGTGTACGACCGGGCACCGCAGCCGAGGCCGACCATCCCGTCGGTCTGGCAGCAGTACTCGGTGCCCCCCGACGTCGGTTCCACCTCTGACGTACGCAGCCGGAACATGCGCATCGACACCTGTTCATAGCCCTGCGCCAGCAGATGGTCGCGGCCGAGACGGTAGAGCTCCAGCCGCTGGTCGTCCCAGTCCCGGGCACGCCGTCCCAACCCGGTGAGCGGCCGTACGTAGAGCGGGTAGAGGTACAGCTCCTCAGGCTGCCAGGCCAGCGCCGCGTCCAGGGAGTACAGCCAGCTCGAGGGGGTCTGCCCGTCGATGCCATAGATCAGATCGATGTTGAGGGCCTCGAAGCCGGCGGAACGGATCCTGCCCAGCGCCGCCTCCACCTGCACCCGCTTCTGCGGGCGTACGGCGGCGCGCGCCTCAGCGTCGATGAAGCTCTGCACCCCGATGGAGACGCGGGTGGTCCCGCGCTCGGCGAGCACGGTGAGCCGGTCTGCCGTGGCGGTGTCGGGTGAGGTCTCCACCCCCAGCGGTGCACGTGTCAGATCCGCGAACCGGCCCGCGATATCGCAGAGCCGCTCCAGCTCGGCGGCGGTGAGATAGGTGGGGGTCCCGCCGCCGAAGGCCGCCGTGGCGAACCTCGCCGGGCCGAGCGCCTCCCGCACGGCCGACGCCTGCCGGTCAAGCGCGTCCAGATACGCGGTGGTCAGCTCCTCGGGCGCGCCGGTCCGGGTGAAGAGGTTGCAGAAACCGCAGCGCATTTCGCAGAACGGCACGTGGACATAGAGGAAGAGCGCGTCGCGCGCCTCCTCCGCCCAGACGTCGTGCAGTGCGGGGCGCGGGTCGAGCGGCCGGTAGGCGGTCTTGTGCGGGTAGGCATAGACATACCCCTGGTACGGGCTGGTGGCCCCGGCAAGGACGGTCATGACAGTGTGAACTCCCCGTACGGAACGGTCCAGACGACCTCGTGGCCGATCCGATGCCCAGTGTGCCCATCCTCGCCGTACGCCGTCCCATGGTCGGAACAGATGATCACGAAGCAGGGGCGGCGCATGGTCTCGAAGAGGCGGCCGAGGTGGCGGTCGATGTACTCCAGCGCGGCGGCATGGGTCTCCCGCGAGTCCGCCGAGGCGCCGGGCAGGTAGTGCAGGTTCGGCTGATGAAGCGCGGAGACGTTGAGCAGCAGGAACATCCTGCGGTCGTGCGGCAGCCGCGCGACGACCTCTTCAGCGCGATCGATCTGATGTTCGAGTGAGGCCGGATCGGTGACCCCGAACTCCGGTGACCAGTGGCTCTCGGCGAACATCGACGGCAGCGCCGTGCCCAGCGGCGTGAGCCCGTTGAAGAAGCCCACCCCGCCGATGCAGACCGTGTGGTATCCGGCCTTGGCCAGCCCGGCGGGAAGGTGGGCGGCGTCGAACACCCAGGTCCCGTCGGCGGTGGTCTCGCTGCCGGGGAAGCGCGCGGCGAAGAGACGCGAATGCGGTCCGGGCGTCGCCGGGGTGGGCAGGAACCCGGCCAGCATGGCGGCGTGCGCGGCGAAGGTGAAGCTGCCGGGCGTATGCCGCCGTTCCCAACGCCCGCCCGGCAGGACCTGCTCCAGGCAGGGCGTACGGCCCGTTTCCATGAGCTCGGCGGCGACGTCGTACCGCAGCGTGTCCAACGTCACCAGGAGCAGATCGTGACTGCCGACGATTTTCTTCATATCAAGCATGTGACACTTTTCCGGGAAAGAGCGGCTTGGACCTGGGCAGTGTAGGTATCCAGGTCCTCGGCACCGCTGCCGGGCAGTCCGGTGAGCCCGGGCAGCAGGTCACCGAAGGCGTTCACCTCGCCGACCACACAGCGCCGCCAGCCGACGGCGACGAGCAGATCGATGCCGACCATGAGACTGCCCGGGAAGCACTCGGCTGCCCGGGCACAGACTCCCAGGGCCTCCTCCCAGCCGCGCCTGCCGAGCGCCTCGCGTACGGCTTCCAGATCGCCGCGTGCTCCGCCCAGATGCAGATTGGTCATCGGATGACGGCTGGTGCGCACCACCGCGTGGGTCGGGACACCACCCACGACCACCACCCGCAGATCGAGCACTCGTCCGTCCAGCGATGCCTTCGGAATCCACCGCTCGACGTGCAGGCCGTCAGGCGCGAGCGCGTCGATGAGAGCCGCCACCTCGTGTTCGGTCTCGTATGTCCGGACCTTGAGCGAGTTACGCCATCCGCCGGAGGCAGGCGCCGCCGAGGTCACCGCCTTGATCCGTGTCCCCTTCGTCTGCAACGCCACTACCCCGGAGGCCGACGACCCGTGCGCGGGCTTGATGAACACCCGTGACCAACCGGTCTCCGCCATGTGCCGGCGCAGTTCCGCGTATCCGAACACCGGGTGCAGCGCGGGCGGTACCGGCACTCCGGCCCCCTCCAGCCGGGCATGACAGCACCGCTTGTCGAACATCACCGCGATCTCGTCCGGATCGTTCAGGAGCCGCGCGGCTCCGGCGGCTTCCCGGAAGCGGCCCAGGGCGGCGGTGAAGGTCCGGTGCCACCGGGCGCCGCCGCCGACCCGCGCCGGATCCCCCGGCCCGCGCAACAGGGCGTCCGCCTCGGGATCCTCCCCGGGCGAGTCGATCCGCAGCAGGGTGCCCGGCTCGATGGCGAGTTCGGTGCCACGCAGCACGTCCCGCCAGGGGACGACCCGGGGCTCGTCCAGGCCGTGCACGCGGCAGGCGGCGGCGAACATCCTCACTCGCCGATCGGCGGGCGTGCCGACCACGGTGAAGGTCACTCCGGCACCGCGACATAAAAGTGCGGATCCCGGTGTACGGACATGGTCTCTCTCCGCCGTTCTAACACCACTGCAAAAGACATCAAATCGGACCCAAGTGAGCTCTAAAGCGCAAGCGGTTCTCCGGTTTACCTGCTGTCCACAACAGGTCAGCGCGTCGAGGCTCCCACCTTGCGTTTACCCGTTCCCCTATGCTCTCCCGAACCCCCCCTCTACCTCGGAACAGACTCGTAAGAGAAAGAGACGACGTTGCGACGTTCACTGCGCAGGGCCCCTCTCGCCTTTGTGGTGGCGGGTGCCGTTCTCGGCCTCACTTCCAGCGGTCAGGCCTCGACCGCGGTCCAGGCCCGGCAGTCCGCGGTGATCTCCATGAGCGCGGTGTTCAACGACCCGACCAGCAACGACTGGGCGAAGAAGTACGCCGTCAGCAACGAGTTCGACACTCTCGTCAGCAACGCCGCCCCAGGTTCGACGATCAAGCTGTCGATGTACGACATCACTCTCGAACGAGAGGCCCATCTACTGGTGGATGCGGCGAAGGACCCCACGCGGCGGGTCCATGTCCAGGTGGTCACCGACGGAACGTCTGTGATCTTCCCGGCCTCGAAGGGACACGCGTCCAGGTCCAACCACGCCTACGACCTGCTCAAGCAGGGTCTCGGCACCGACACCCGCAAGGCGTCCTGGCTGGTGACCTGCCCCTACGAGATCCATGGCTCGGGGACCCACAAGACCCTGACGACGCACGCCTGCATCGGGGATCGGCGGAAGCGGGCCATCAACCACACCAAGTTCGCGGTGTTCTCCCGCACCGGAGGCAAGTCGAACGTCACGTACGTGACCTCGGGCAACCTGACCCTGGGCAGCGGGCCGTACGCGTGGAACAACGCGGTCACCCTGACCGGCGACGTCACGACCTACAACGCCTACGCGGGCTTCCACAGCGACCTGGCGCACAAGCGCAAGGTGCCGCGCAACGACTACTTCTCCTACCGCAGGCCGCTGGCCGGCTCCTTGGGCAGGGCTTACTTCTTCCCTGAGGCGGGGCACGACCCCAAGGGCGACATCGATCCCCGCACGGATGTGGTGGCGGGATTCCTCAACAAGGTCGCCTGCACCGGCAACCATACGACCGGAACCCCCGGCAGCCACCACACGATCGTCCGCGCGGCGGTGGCGTGGTGGAGCCGGCCGGACATCGCACGCAAGCTGTGGGCACTGGACAACGCCGGCTGCGACGTTGAGGTGGTCATGACCCGCGACGCCTACGACGCCAAGGTCTTGGGCATCATGACCAGGGCCTCCGGCGCGAGGCACGGCGGCGTCAAGGTGCACTACTTCCCCAATCTGAACCACGACTACGTGCACTCGAAGTACCTGCTCGTCGAGGGCTATTACAACGGAAAGCCCGACGCCAAGGTGGTCTGGACGGGCAGCCACAACTTCAGCGGGACGGCTCTGCGAACCTTCGACGAGACGACGCTGCAGCTCTTCGGCGGTGGTCGGTTGTACGCCCCGTTCGCCGCCAACTTCAAGACGGTCGCGGCCGCCGCACCGTGCATACGACAGATGAGCAAGACCCGCTGCTTCAACAGCCGCGAGACCGCCAGGATGGTCACCAACCCGCAGGACGACAATTCCGCCGTCATTCTCGAGCAGGACTGACCTGGGCGGCATGCCCTAAAGCCAGCCGAGATCGCGGGCGGCCTTGACGGCGGCGTGCCGGTTGTCGACGCCGAGCTTGGTCACGGCGGCCGACAGGTAGTTGCGCACGGTGCCTTCGGACAGGCCGAGACCGCGGGCGATCCGGGAGACCGGGGAGCCGTCGGCCGCCGCCCTGAGCGTCTCGAGCTCCCTGGGGGTGAGCGGGCACTCCTCGGCGGCCAAGGCGTCGGCGGCGAGCTGGGGGTCGATGTAGCGGGTCCCCTCGTACACCTGCCGGATCACCTGGGCCAGGCGGGCTCCCGGGGTGTCCTTGCCGAGGAACCCACGGACCCCGGCGGCCATGGCACGGCGCAGGTTTCCGGGCCGGCCGTGACCGGTGACGATCACCAATCGGGTGCTGGGAAGCTCCTTCGAGAGGTGTTCTGCCACCGCCAGGCCGTCCATTCCCGGCATGTCGATGTCGAGCACGGTCACATCGGGCTTGAGCGCGAGGGCCTTCTCGACCGCATGGTCGCCGCGCCCCACGTCCGCGATCACCTCGATGTCGTCCTCGGTGCCGAGGAGGAGCACCAACGCCTCCCTGATGAGGAGGTGGTCGTCGGCCAGCAGCACGCGGATCATGTGGACACCTTGATGGGAACCTCGGCGGCGATTCGGAACGTGCCGTCGCCCACCTGGCCTGCCGTGAACTCTCCGCCCACGTTCTCGATCCGTTCGGTCAGCCCGGCCAGCCCACTACCCGGCACTCCCCCGAGCAGGCGGCCCACCCCGTCGTTGACGATCTCCAGATGCACGCGTCCATCATCGGCCCAGACGGTGAGCAGGCACCAGGTGGCGGTGCTGTGCCGGAGCACGTTGGTGACCGACTCGCGGGCCACCCATCCGAAGGTCTCGTGGACGTGGGCAGGCAGATCCGGCGGGATCACCGGGGTCTCGCAGCGGATGCCCGCCGCATGCAGGACCGCCGTCATCCCGTCCAGCTCGGTCCGCAAAGAGGTGGCCCGATACCCGCGTACGACCTCGCGGACGTCCTTGACCGCTCCGCGCGCGATGCTCTGGATCTCGACGAGCTCCTTCGCCACCTGTTTCTTCCAGCGCCCTGCCGGGGGCCCATCCCCGGCCTCGCCCGGATCGCGATCGATCATCCGCTCCGCCAGTTCGGCGCGCAGCGCCACCGCCTGCAGGCTGTGGCCGAGCACGTCGTGCAGGTCCCGGGCGAACCGAAGCCGCTCCTCTCCCACCGCCGCCCTGGCCAGTTCGGCCCGCGCCCGCCGCAGCTCTTCCACGACATGGCAGAACCAGACCGACACGGCCCCGGAGAAGCTGGCGACCGGAAGATAGCCCGCGAGGAACAGGACCGTGATGAGCGGCCAGCCCGTGATAAGCCCGAAAACCGTCACGACGACGGTCGTGGCCACCGTGGCGATGACCGCCAGGCGAGGCCGGAGCAGTACGCCGAACAGCCCGCCGGGCGCGGCCAGAGTGTTGGCCCACACCGGGCCGAGCACGATCGCCAGAGCGAAGCAGATCGGCACCATGACCGCGAGGACCAGGCGGTGGCGCAGGCTGGCCCTCCGCATGAGGGCCAGCCATTGCATACGCGAATACGCGACGATCACCGGCACCGAGCAGGCCACCCCGAACAAGATCCGTGCCGTCTCCGGATGGGGCTTGGTCGTCTCCCCGTACAGGGGGCTCAGGAACAGCACCGACACGGTCACCGTGCCCAGGGCGACGACGTAGGCCGCGAGGACTGCCGGGCTCGGCACACGGGGACTCACCAGGGCGGGGTGAGCACCGAGCTGCACAGAGCACCTGCCTTGCCGGGAGAGAGGCCCCCAGAGTATGCGGCGCGGGATCCACCATGGCCCCCTCAGGGGAGGGTCAGTGGATCTTCGCCCCGGACGGGAGCGTGGTCGACGTGCCGGGCTGCTGTCGGGCCGAGCTGATCACGCTGCCCAGAGTTGTCACCTGGACGGCCGTGAACGACGCACGCACCCGCACGGGGCCGCCCTTCAGCAATCCGCAGTAGATGGTGGCGCTGGTGCCGCTGGTGGCATAGCCCGTAAAGGACGACGTGGCATCACTCTGGCCGACCGGCAGATGGGCCACCCCCTCAAACCCGGAGTAGGCACCCTTGTCCATGAACCCGCAGTAGACCACCGTGTCCTTGGTCACGCTCGAGGTTCCAGCGGGAGGGAGGACGGCGACCGATCCGTTGAGGATGTACTTGGCGTTCGGCAGACTCAGCGTGTACGCGGTCACCGCACCGTCTGTGAGGTTGACGAACGAGGGAGCTTCGAGGGCATTACCGGAGATCGCTCCCGCCGGTCCCGTTTTGCCGACTGGACCACGCGGTCCGGCAGGTCCCTTGGTGTTCCACTGCAGGGCGGTCTCGCCACCCGCGCAGCTGTGCCCGGCCGCGATGACGCGCAGGGCACCGGTGCTCTTCTTCTTGCAGGCATGGATGACGCTGGCTGTGCTGGACGAGGAGGCCCCCGCGTAGACGATGCCGCCGCCGACCAGCAGCACGGTGGCCGCGGCCACCACCGAAGCGGTGCGCGGTGTGCTCCTGAGCACGGACTTGATGACTGTCTTCATCCGACTGCCTTTCCACAGGGGCCTCTGTCGGCCCACTGATCCAGTTAGTCGCAGCGGATCCCATATTGGTTCGTCCAATTTTCAACCGTTGTGTGCTCTACACCCGTCCACCGTCGACCTGGAGGGGGGTCTCGGTGGTCTGATCGGGCGGGGCTACCGGTAGGGCGAACGCGCGCGTGGCTGAAGATGCCCTGATGACACAGAACGGCCCCGTTCACAGATCACCTACCGGTGACCTGCTGGAACAGGGCTGGTCTGTGTCATTCAATTACTTGCGTGATCACGGAGGGCCGGGCGGCCTCACGCGACCCGGAGCCGCTGCTCGACCCGGGGGTCGATCATGCGCCCCGCACGGATGACCTCGAACTTGTCGGCGATCCTGACGTCGTCGGGCTCGCTCGTGGTGAACAGAATCGCGACGCCGCGCGCCGCGAGAAAGCGCAGCGTCGTCCACATCTGACGGCGGGCCTCCGCGTCCAGCCCGGCGGCCGGCTCGTCCAGCAGTAGCAGGTCGGAGCGGCCGATGAGGGCGAGCGCCAGATCGAGCCGGCGCCGCTCCCCGAGGGACAACTCCTCGAAACGGGCCGTGGACCGGGCGCCGAGCCCCACCTGCCAGAGCGCCTCGTGCCGGGTGATCGGGTCGAGGGTCCAGCGCCGCCAGGTATCGACGACCTCGGCCACGGTCAGCCCCGGGAACAGGCCGCCCTCTCGCCAGACGGTGCCGGACTTCACCGCTTCAAGCCGGGCATAGGGGTCCACACCCCGCACCCGTACGGCTCCGTGGGTGGGCCGGCGGAGGCCGGAGACGACCTCCAGGACGGTCGTCTTGCCCGCGCCGAGCCTGCCGAGCAGAGCGTGGATCTCCCCTCGATCGACAGTGAACGAGACCCCTCGTAGGGCTTCGACCATGCCATTGGGCCGGCCGAGGGTGACGTACAGATCACGTACCTCGATAACCCTGTTCATGTCATCCAGGTTCCCCGCTGTGCGGGAAATGCGGCAGTGCCGCACGTCAGGACTCTGCCGTGAGGTTCTCAGGGGGTACCCATGACAGATGTCACGGGTGCTGAAGCACCTCCGGGGTCAGCTCGCCCGGCCGGGTGAAGCCCGCGAGGGTCATCGTGAGCTCGATCTCGGCCAGCAGGCAGCGCAGCACATGCCGTACGCCCTCCTCACCCGCCAGCGCCAGCCCGTACGCATAGGGACGCGCCAGCAGTACGGCGCGAGCGCCCAGCGCGAGGGCCTTGACCACATCGGTGCCGGTACGGATACCGCTGTCGAACAGCACGGTCGTCTGATCGCCGACGGCCGCGACGACGCCGGGCAGGGCGTCCAGTGAGCCGATGGCCCCATCCACCTGGCGGCCGCCATGGTTGGAGACGACGACCCCGTCCATGCCCGTGTCCACCGCCCGGCGGGCGTCGTCGGGGTGCTGGATGCCCAGGAGCACGATCGGCCCGTCCCAGTGCTGCCTCAAAAAGGCGAGGTCATCCCAGGTCAGCGAGGGGTTGCTGAAGTTGGCCACCCAGTGCATGATCGCCGCGGTCTGGTTCTCCGCCGTGACGGGCCCGCCGATCGCCTTCTGGAACACAGGATCGGAGAAATAGTTGGCCGTGCCGATCCCCCGCAGGAACGGCAGGTAGGCGCTGTCGAGATCACGGGGCCGCCAGGCCAGGGTGACGGTGTCCAGGGTGACCACCAGCGCCGAGTAGCCGGCGGCCTTGGCCCGCTCGAGAAAGCTGACGGCCATGTCACGGTCCTTGGGCCAGTACAACTGGTACCAGCGTGGTCCCTCCCCATTGGCCTCGGCGACCTGCTCGATCGTGCGCGACGCGGCGGTGCTCAGCACCATCGGGACGTCGAGGGACGCCGCCGCGCGGGCCACGGCCAGCTCCCCGTCCGGGTGCAAGATCGTCTGCACCCCGATCGGAGCGAGCAGCACCGGGGTGGGCAGCGTGGTGCCGAACAGCTCCACCGACAGATCCCGTACGGACACGTCGCGCAACATGCGGGGCACGATCCGCCATCGATCGAACGCGGCCCGGTTGGCGCGCGCCGTCGCCTCGGCGCCCGCCGAGCCCGCGACATAGCCGTACGCGTCGGCGGACAATCTTTGCTCGGCGAGCCCCTCCAACCTGGTGAGGTCGGTCGGCAACGAGGGCCGCAGGTCACCGAGTCCGTTGAGGTAGATCTCGTTCTGGAAGTCGGCGAGCGCGCTCATATGCTCTCCTCGAGGTGCATGGGATGGCACCCGCGATCGTACGACTTGGCGCGTGCCGTACGAATCTGCCGGTGGGAGCGGTCAGAATAGGGGGCATGGCACGCCGTGGATCTCAAGCCCCTCCCCCGCCGGACTTCGAAGAGAACATCATCGATGTCGATGTCTCCGAAGAGATGCGGGGCAGTTTCCTCGAGTACGCCTACTCGGTCATCTACCAGCGGGCGCTCCCCGACGCACGCGACGGGCTCAAGCCCGTGCAGCGCCGGATCCTGTATTCGATGAACGAGATGGGCCTGCGCCCCGACCGAGGGCACGTCAAGTGTGCCCGCGTCGTCGGCGAGGTCATGGGCAAGTTGCACCCGCACGGCGACGCCTCGATCTATGACGCGATGGTGCGGCAGGCCCAGCCGTGGTCGATGCGGGTCCCGCTGGTCGACGGGCACGGCAACTTCGGTTCCATGGGCGGCGACGACCTCCCGGCCGCGATGCGGTACACGGAGTCGCGGCTGTCTCGCGAGGCCATGCTGATGGTGACCTCGATCGACGAGGACACCGTCGACTTCCGGCCCAACTACGACGGCCAGGAGATGGAGCCCGAGGTCCTGCCGGCGGCGTTCCCGAACCTGCTGGTCAACGGCGCTTCCGGCATCGCGGTCGGTATGGCGACCAACATGGCGCCGCACAACCTCGGCGAGGTCATCGCCGCCGCCCGCCACCTCATCGGCAACCCCGAGGCCACCCTCGACGACCTGATGCGGTTCGTACCCGGCCCCGACCTGCCCACCGGCGGCAAGATCGTCGGCCTGGATGGAATCCGGGACGCCTACGAGACCGGACGCGGCACGTTCCGCACCCGGGCCACCACCCACATCGAGAACGTCACGCCCCGCCGCAAGGGCATCGTGGTCACCGAGTTGCCGTACAGCGTCGGACCCGAGCGCGTGGTCGCCAAGATCAAGGACATGGTCCAGGCCAAAAAGATCAACGGGATCGCCGACCTCAAGGACCTGACCGACCGCACGACGGGGCTGCAGCTGGTCATCGAGATCAAGAACGGCTTCCACCCCGAAGCGGTGCTGGAGGAGCTCTACCGGCTGACGCCGTTGGAGGAGACGTTCGGCATCAACAACGTGGCGCTGGTCGACGGCCAGCCCCGCACCCTGGGCCTGCGCCAGCTGCTGCAGGTCTACGTCGACCACCGCATCGAGGTCGTCCGGCGGCGCAGCTCCTTCCGCAGGCGCAAGCGCGAGGACCGGCTGCATCTGATCGATGGTCTGCTGATCGCCCTCCTCAACATCGACGAGGTCATCCAGATCATCCGCGAGAGCGATGACTCCTCGCAGGCCAAGCAGCGGCTGATGCAGATCTTCGAGCTGTCGGAGATCCAGGCGCAGTACATCCTCGACACGCCGCTGCGTCGGCTCACCCGCTACGACCGGCTGGAGCTGGACAAGGAGAAGCAGCAGCTCACCCGCGAGATCGCCAAACTGACCGCGATCCTGGAGTCCGAGACCAAACTACGCAACGTCGTCTCCGCCGAGCTGGCAGACGTCGCCAAGGAGTACGGCAACCCGCGCCGGACCGTGCTGCTGGAGTCGTCCGGCCAGACCAAGACGGCCGCTGTGCCCCTTGAGGTGGCAGACGACCCACTACTGGTGCTGCTCTCCTCGACCGGACTGCTGGCCCGCACCACCGACGCCACCCCGCTGCCCGCCGATGGCGACCGAGCGGCCCATGACGTCCTGGTCTCGGTGGTGACCGTCACGGCCCGCAGCGAGGTCGGAGCCGTCACCTCCGCCGGCCGCATGTTCCGACTGGAAGTGCTCGACCTGCCCGCGTTGCCGCCCTCGGCCTCTGCCCCGTCACTGGCGGGTGGAGCGCCGGTGAGCGAGTACATGTCGCTGGAGCCGGGCGAGACCGTCGTCGGGCTCGGCGTCGTGGACGGTGAGGGCCCCGGTTTCGGTGCTGGGCTGGCAGTGGGCACCGAGCAGGGCGTGGTCAAGCGGGTCACCCCGGACTACCCCAACAACCGCGACGAGTTCGAGATCATCGGGCTGAAGGAAGGCGACAGGGTCGTGGGTGCGGTCCAGCTCGAGTCCGAATCACAGGACCTGGTGTTCATCTCGAACGATGCTCAATTGCTCCGCTTCAGCGCCGACAATGTGCGGCCCCAGGGCCGCGCCGCCGGTGGCATGGCGGGCATCCGGCTGTCTGCCGGGGCGAAGGTGACCTGGTTCGGCGCCGTGGACGCCTCTCGTGACTCGCTGGTCGTGACCATCTCGGGTTCGTCCGACGCGCTGCCCGGCACCCAGACCGGCGGCGCCAAGATCGCGTCCTACACGGAGTTCCCGCCGAAGGGCCGGGCCACCGGAGGCGTGCGGGCCCACCGTTTCCTCAAGGGCGAGGATGTCCTGCTGCTCGGCTGGGCCGGTCCCGCACCGGTGCGGGCCGCCTCCGCCACCGGCAAGCCCGTGGCCCTGCCCACCGAGCTGGGCCGGCGTGATGGCTCCGGCGAACGGCTCGCCACCCCGGTCGCGGCCGTCGGCGGCCCCCTCGGTTCGGTGCTCGCAGGCTCCGCACCGGGTGGCGCCTCACCCGCCCCATCCGAGGACGAGTCCGATCAGCTCACCCTGGAATAGCCGGTGAGTCTCGGGTCCTCGTCAGCACACGTCGGAGGACGCCGAGTCCGGCCAGGGACCGCCCTCTGGGCCACCGACTCAAGAACTTAAAGTAATCATAAAACTACCATGAGTAATCGCCATCTCGGTGTCTCATCGACCGACCGTGCCGACCGGCATCCGCCGCGACCCGCGTGCGGCTTCTTCGGGCCGGGAGTTGTCTGTGCCTTCGCCTAAGTCCGCGTCTGCGCGATGAGGACCAGCGGCGCACCCGTAGACGTAGACAACCAGGCGAGCAAGACCCGTGAGAGGAGACGCTGCCCGCGCGGTGGGCAACGCTCCCGGTGACCGGGCTACTACTTCTTGGGATTGATCGGGATGGTGGAGGTGTCGAGCGTGATCCCGAAAGGCTCGGGCAGGTCGAGCTTTCCGCCGGCGTCAACGATATGGATCAGCCGGTAGCCCGTGTCGCTCGGCTCGGTGCAGAGCGTCAGGGTCACATCGAACGGATCCACGATGAGGTATATCGGGATCCCGTTCTTCGCGCAGCTTGCTGGCTTGTCTTCGTAGTCGTCTCGCCTGCTGGACGGCGACACCACTTCGGCGATGAGCAGGGCTCGGTCCGCCGGGACCAGCCATTCCCCGGCGATGGATTCGTCGTCTGGGTAGAGGAGCAGATCAGGGACGATCCGTTCTTCCGTGGCGAGCAGATCCAGGGTGGTCTGGGGCAGTCGGTTCCAGCCCTTGGCCGCGCAGACGTCGATGAGGGCCTCGGCCAGCCACATGACGATCTGGCCGTGCCGGATGACCGGTGAGGGGCTCACGACGATGCGCCCCCCGATGAGCTCCACCCGGTGACCCGGGATGTCGAGCGAGTCGTGGATCTCCTGCAGCGTGGGTTCTCGCGGTACTGGTTCTGGCATGGTGTGGGCCGTCCTTGGAGCCGTTGCGAGGGCCATGGATCCATCATCCCCTGTTCTCCTGTCGTACGGATCGTGTCCGCTCCCGTACAGAACGTATCCGTCGGGTACGACAGAACCACTGGGCCTCAGCGCGATGACTTCACCAGAGCTTCCACCTGTGGTGCCACCGAACAACACTGCATCGCCCACTGCCTCGACCGGACGACGAAGATGGACCAGCCCGCCTCACCTCAGGAGTCGATCATTATTCCGTCCGTCCCCGCTGAACGCGGCGTACGGCGGGTAGCTCTGATCGTTGGAGGAGGTCCGGAGTTAAGAACAGCCCCGGTGGTGACCGAGGGCTGGGCGCTTCCGCGGAAGCATCAGAGGTCGTGGCCGCCGATGCGGATCGTGGCGACGAACGCCCCGAACGCAGCGGCGTCGAACGCCAGCACCGGCCCGCCAGGGTTCTTGGGATCTCGGACCACGATCGGCCCGGTGCTGGTGGCCGCCGGTCAGAGGGAGACGGCCCGCAGGGACAGGGCCGCAGCCGCGAAGATCAGGATCACCAGGGCGTTCGGGAGGCCCTTGAAGTCGCGCTTGCGCAGGTGGACGCCGGCCGCGCCAATGAAGTAGAGCACGACGCCGATGGCGGCCGCGATGCCCAGCGGGGCGTACCAGAGTCCGACCAGCAGTCCTGCCGCGCCCGCGATCTCGCAGGTGGCCAAGAACGGGAACATGCTGAGCGGCACACCGATGCCGGTGAGGCCGTCGACGACGCGCTTGTCTTGGGTGAGCTTGGCGCGGGCGGAGGCGAGAAGCACCAGCGCCAGCAGGACCCCGACGACGGCGTAGGCGATGAACAAGTGGGGCTCCAGATATTCGAGAGGCGAATATCGTGGAGACTAGCAGATAGTTGAATTTCTTCAACTATCTAAAAATCTTGATGGCCTGTGGGCTGGTAAAGTTCACTTGTGATCACGGACCGTCCTGGCCTAGCGCTGGCCTACTCGGGTCAGATCGCCAACGCGCGGATCAAGAAGGCGCTGGCGACGAACGGCCTCAAACCCGGCCACGGTCACGTGCTCCTGCTGCTGTCCGACGAAGGAGCGACGAGCCAGCAGGCCCTCGGCGAGTCCCTCGGCGTGGATCCGAGCGTGCTGGTCGCCGTGCTCAATGATCTGGAGCGCGACGGACTGGCCGAGCGCCGCCGCGACCCGGCAGACCGGCGTCGTCACATCGTCGAGATCTCCGCGCACGGCACAAAACTGGTCGCCGACATCCACAGCGCCATCTCCACCGTCGAGGCGGAACTCTTCGCCGACCTCGACGCCGCCGAGCTCACCACGCTGCAAGGCCTGCTCGCCCGCGTCAAGGCCTCCACCGACGATGAAACCTGCGCCGAGCAATGACCTCCGCACAGCGATGGCGTGACCTCGAAGGTCTCACACCGCCTGGGCAGTAGGGCGGTTAAGGAATGTCGAGCTCGCCGGTGGCGAGGAAGTGTTCGATGGCTGCGGTGTAGGCGGTGCCATCGAGCGCGGGTGCGCGGCCGGCGTCGCCCATGATCACGACGACATCGCCGCTGCGATCTCCGGCCCGCATCTTCGCGATCAGCCGCCAGGCGGCGCACAGACAGGTGCCGGTAGAGCCACCGGCCACGATATCGGTCAACGTGCGCAAGTGGGCCAGTGCACCGGTGCTCGCGGCGTCCGGCACCGGCATCACCAGGTCGATCGCGGACGGCAGGAAGCCCGGCTCCACGCGCGGCCGACCGATGCCCTCGATGCGCGAGGGCATGCCGGTCGTGTAGTCGGGTATGTCGCCGGCCCAGCCCGGGAAGTACGCGGAGTTCTCCGGGTCGGCCACGGCCAGGCTTCGAAGTGGTCCAGGTAGAAGCCACCGATCTCAGCTGCCAGCCGTCGCGCCTCCTCGTAGATCGCGGCCGGTGGATCGTACGGGTGGCAGCGTCCGCCGGCACCCTCGATCGCGGCGGCGGGTGTTCCAGGCCGGCAAGATCCGCACGAGCGCTTACGAGGGGCATCGGCCTTGGAAGGGCCGGGCGGCGATGAGGAGGGCCAGGAGGATGGGACCGATCCCCCAGCTGGCCAGGACATCGGTGAGCCAGTGGTCGTCGGCGAGGGTCAGGCCGACGCCTGCGACGACACCCGCCACAAGGGACACCGCATGGCGGCGCGGGGGCGGCAGCCGTTCGGCCAAGACCGGGACCGCGACGACCAGCAGTTCGAGGACCACCCAGCCCAGCACGAACGCGTTGAGCGTGTGGCCCGAGGGATAGGCGTCCCCTTCGGCGAACAGCACGTCGCGGCCGCCCACAGAGTAGGTCCGCGGGATCAGCGACTTGAGCAACGTCTCCAGGACCGACAGCACGACCACGATGAGGATGCTCACCAGCGGATACCGCCAGGACCGGGTGCGGAGGCCGGCGATGACGGCCAGCGGGATGATCAGGCACAGCAGCACCCAGCGCTGGCCGGTCATCGCGAGGACCTCGGCGACCCGCGCCCGCCCGCCTTGTACGTGGGCGACATCGAACCGGTGCACGGCGTGGTCAAGATGGGTGAGCGGGCCGCCCAGCAGAACATCGGCCGTGACAATGGCGACGAGGGCCGCAGGCAGGACATACGCCGTGCCCCGCGGACCCGTGTGCAGTGTCTGCCCTGATGACGTCGGGCCGTACCCGGTCAGTCGTCCCCCTCGTCGTCTTCGTCGGAATGGGCCAGCGCGTCCACGCAGACGGCCACGCTGAGCACGAGGGCGACATCGACGGCGTCGGGAGCGACCTCGACGGCGTAGGTGTCGCGAACCCGGAACCACTTCCGGGAGATCTCAGCCAGCTTCCCGCGCTCGTCCTCGATCTCGTACTCCTTGTCGAGGATGTTTCCCTTGACAGCCCACTCCTGGCCATCGGCCAGTTCCACGGTGAACCGATCCCGGAACGGGCTGATCAGCTTCTTGCGCACAGCGGCCAGCCGGTCGCCTTCGCGCTCCACCACCATCGTGTCGCGCAGGCTGATCGCCTTCTTGCGGATCGTCGCGGCGATCCGGCCGTCGGGAGTCTTCAACTCGAAGGTCTGATGGAGGCGTAGTACCTTGCCATCCACGAAGAAGGCCCGCTGCCTCGTCTCGTCCTCGATCCAGAAGTCATCGCCGATCCCGAAGATCCGCTCTCGTACGAGGTATCTCACGACGGCTCCTTCCCGAATCGGGCGAGGGTCACTCTTCACCTGCCCCGGAGCCACTCGTTCATGCGCCGAGCGATCCAGCTGTAGATCGCGATCTCTCTGATCAGCCGTTCGGCCGCAGATTCACGCGGGTGGAGCCGCGGCGGCGGGTCCGTGCCCCGCCGCTGAGGGAGCTGCTGGACGCTGGTATCCCAACGGGGTACGTCATTTGCTGGGTTGCGGGGTGCGGCACGAGATCTTCGGATTTATACCGAAATAGTTGAGGGGGCCTGCAAGGATCGTCACGACGATCGTGCTCGCTTTGGCGCAGTTCGTGACAGACCCGCTGTAGTAGTGGCGTTGACCGGCGGCGATGGCACCAATGACCAGCCATACGATGAGCACCAACGATCCGATGCGCATGGTCCTACCTCCGTTTTCGTCACGGTGATGCCTGGCTCGGCCGAGCAGTCGCCATACCGTCAACGGCCAGTTGTTCTTTTCCCAGGAGGACAGCTGTACCGCCGCCGGCGGCCATGCGGGTTTCCCCACGGCAGCCCCGGTTAAAACCACAGGCGCTTGGCAGGCTGAACCGGGCTCTCGCTGACGGTTCATCTGGCAGCGGAGTCCCGGCCAGGTGGGTGGCCGGTGATGAGGTGTAAGGGCAAAGCCCCGACCTGCGCCGCGGGTCGAGGCCCTGCGGGTCGGCTAAGGGGAAGCGGGGGTGCGCTGGGCTGGGACCAGGCCGCGCTCCGCCGCCGTGGCGATGGCGTCGAACAGGTCGGCGGGCCCGCCCTCGCTGTTCTCGTAGTGCCAGCAGCGGATGATCCACTCCCCCTCGATGCCCGGATTGAACCTGCCCAGCGCGAAGCATCCGGCGATCCCCATCCGGACGACGACCCGCTCGGTGTCGTCCATGTTCTGGGTGTACGCGACCGCGTCGAGCAGGCCGAGCGTCGAACGCGCGTTGCCACCGCCGTCCGCCTCGTCCGCCCGGTCCAGCCGCCATCGCGCACACGACCGCAGGTACTCGGCCAACATCCTGGTCCTGTGCACGCCGGGTCCTTTCACAGACGAAAGAGCCCGTGCCGAAAAGTGACCGGGCAACTACATCCTGACGTCGCCCGGCGGGCGCCGCGACCATCTGACCTGTTCCAGCCGAGCACTTTCCGGTTCTCAGACCCAATGGCGCTCCGCGTTACCCGGGGGTCGCGAAGCCGTGCCGGAAGGCGTATGCCACGGCCTGCGCGCGGCCCCGCAGCGCGGCCTTGGCGAACAGGTTGTTGATGTGGGTCTTCACCGTGGCCTCGGAGATGAACAACTCACGGGCGACCGCGACATAGGCGAGGGCCATCGCCGGGCTCCGGGGTGCGAGAACGCTGAGGACGAGTGCCACCGCGACGGTCCCGACCAAGAGCCAGGGAGCCCATGGGGTGATCCAGTGCCGGATCCGAAGGACCACCGCGATCGCCGCGAAGGCCGCCAGGTTGAGCAGCCAGATCACGGTTCGGAACCCGTATCCACTCGAACCCGAGATCGCATGAATGGTGCCGGCCACATAGCCGCTGACGGCCCACGCGACGAGGACGACGACGCCCAGCGATCTCAGGTGCGAGCTCTTGAACTCCACCCATGGACCGTAACCCGAGCGGCGGGCTCGGCGGACCGGCGCCGGAATGGAGATCACTCTCCACCCGCAGGTGGAGCTACTGGCAGTAAGTGAATGCTTGTGGCGAAGTAAGTAATCCGTTACGTTACCGGCGGGAAACATGCGCCAGGAGGTATGTCTGATGGCTCGAATCACCCGCTGGACCACCCCCCTCGCGGCCGCCGCGATCTCCCTGACCGGAGTGGGGATCGCCCATGCCGCCCCCACTGCGCGCTCCGGCGTGCAGGTACGCCCCGCCACGTACGACGTCGTGGTGGAACGGGACGTCAAGGTAACGATGAGCGACGGGGTAAAGCTGCTCGCCGACGTCTACCGGCCGGCGAGGAACGGCAAGGCGGCACCCGGCCGCTTCCCTGCGATCGTCAGTCAGACTCCGTACAACAAGGCCATCCCGATGGCCAGCATGTCCGACGAGTACCTGGTCAAGCGCGGCTACGTGCAGGTCGTCCTGGACGTACGCGGTACGGGGGGCTCCCCGGGCGGCTGGCATGCCTTCGACGCCCGTGAGCAGAAGGACGGCCACGACCTTGTCGAGTGGGCCTCCTCGTCCAAGCGTCCCTGGAGCAACGGCCGGGTCGGGCTCTCAGGGGCGTCGTACGGCGGCATCAACCAGATCTTCACCGCCGCCCAGCATCCGAAGGGCCTCAAAGCGATCTTCCCGGTGGTATCCGCCGGTGACACCTACCGCGACGTGGTGGGGACAGGCGGCCAGGTCGATCTCGGGTTCATGCCGCTCTGGCTCGGAGCGGTGGGTGCCCTGGGCATTCTGCCGCCGACCTACAGCGGCTCCGACCCCCAGCAGGCCGTCCAGGTCCTCAAGCAGCATCTCGGCAACATCGGCTCGTTCGAGCTCAACCTGCTGATCGACGCGCTGAAGGGCGGCTCGCACGCCTACGACGGGCCGTTCTACCGGCAGCGCTCCCCGCTCGAGGTCATCGACAAGGTGAACGTCCCGGCCTTCGTGGTCGGCGGCGAGTTCGACATCTTCCAGAGGTCCGAACCGTTGCTCTATCAGCGGCTGGCCGCTCGTGGCATCCCCTCGAAGTTCCTGTACGGCCCGTGGACCCATGTGCAGGCCGCCGGCCCCGCCCTGGGGCTGACGCTGCCCGGCACCATCGTCCAGCCGGGCGCGTCGCTGCCGGAGCTGATGCTGCGCTGGTACGACCACTACGTCCAGGGAGTCGCCGACCCGGGTCTGGACGGACTCCCGCCCGTCACCTACTACGAGAACGGCTCCGGGGCGTGGCCGACCGCGACCCAATGGCCCCCGGCCGGGACGCGCTACCAGGCGCTGAGGCTCACCGGACAGGCCGTCGCGGGTAAGCGGACCGGCGGTCTCACCACCGGGCCAGGGTCCGGCGGTCCCGACGCCGCGCCATGGACGCCGCTCTCCGGGCTCTGCACCCGCTCCTCGGTCCAGTGGACGGCCGGTCTCCTCGGCCTGCTGGGCAGCTCGTGCGAGACCGACAACTCGGAGAACGACCAGAACGGCGTGGTCTACGACCTGCCGGTCACCGGTAAACCGCTGCGCATCGCCGGCACCGTCAGTGCCCATCTGAACGTCTCGACCGCCTCCGAGGACGGCCAGCTGACCGTTCGGCTCGAGGACGTCACGCCCGGCGGCAAGGCCACCCAGCTCACCGCCGGGTGGCAGGCGCTGTCGCTGCGAGCCCTGGACAAGAAGCGATCCGTAGTGAAGGACGGCTTGATCGTCCAGCCCTACCACTCTTACACCAAGGCCTCAGCCCGGCCGATGCCCAAGAACCAGGCGGTCCCGATCGATGTCGAAATCTTCCCCGGCGCCGCGTCCATCGCCCCGGGTCACCGGCTGAGGGTGTCGATCCAGACCGCCGACTTCCCCCACCTGCTCCCGCCGATCCCCCAGCTGATCAACTCCGCCGGAGCCGGCATCAAGATCTGGCACGACGCCCGGCACCCCTCCTGGATCGCCCTGCCGACCCTCCCATGACCCTGGTGGGACGGGTTAGGTATCGATGCGGGAGGAGTCCAGCTCGCTGGCGCCCGCGGTGATGAATTCGCGGCGAGGGGCGACCTCGGATCCCATGAGCAGGTCGAAGATCTTGGCGGCGTCTTCGGCGTCCTCGATGCGGATGCGGCGGAGCGTGCGGTGCTGCGGGTCCATGGTGGTCTCGGCCAGCTGATCGGCGTCCATCTCACCGAGTCCCTTGTAGCGCTGCACCGGCTCCTTCCAGCGAATCCCGCGCCGCTCGAACTCGACCAGCTTCTTACGGAGCTCGCCGTCGGTATAGCAGTAGACGTACTTGTCCATGCCTTTTTTCGGATTGGTCAACTGAATCCGGTGCAGAGGCGGAACGGCCGCGAAGACCCGGCCCGCGTCGAGCATCGGGCGCATGTAGCGGTGCAGGAGGGTCAGCAGCAGGCAGCGGATGTGACTGCCGTCGACATCCGCGTCGGCCATAAGGATGATCCGGCCATATCGAGCCGCGTCGAGGTCGAAGGTCCGGCCGGAGCCGGCACCGAGGACCTGGATGATGGCGGCGCACTCGGTGTTCTTGAGCATGTCGGCGACGGACGCCTTCTGCACGTTGAGGATCTTGCCTCGGATCGGCAGCAGCGCCTGGAACTCGGAGTTGCGGGCCAGCTTCGCCGTGCCGAGGGCCGAATCTCCCTCAACGATGAAGAGCTCGCTGCGGTCGTCGGTGGTGCGGCAGTCGACCAATTTGGCAGGCAGCGCGGAGTTCTCCAGGGCGTTCTTGCGACGCTGGTTGTCGCGCTGGGTGCGGGCGGCGATCCGGGTCTTGGCCGCGGAGACGACCTTCTCCAGCACGGCCCGCAGCTGCTGCTTCTGGCCACGCTTGGGCGACTCGAACATCGCGGCGAGCTCGCGGGACACCACCTGGGAAACGATGCGGGTGGCGGCGGAAGTGCCGAGGATCTCCTTGGTCTGGCCCTCGAACTGCGGCTCCGGAAGCCGCACGGTCACGACGGCCGTGAGGCCTTCGAGGATGTCGTCCTTGAGCACCCCGTCGTCGCCGACCTTCAGCAGCCGTGCGCTGCGTAGCTGCTCGTTGAAGACCTTGACCAGTGCCTTTTCGAAACCGGAGACGTGGGTGCCGCCCTTGGGGGTGGCGATCACGTTGACGAACGAGCGGAGGGCGCTCTCGTATCCGCTCCCCCAACGGAGCGCCACGTCGACCTCGAGGTCCCGCGCGACGTCCGTGGGCGTCAGATGGCCCTGCTCGTCCAGCACCGGGACCGTCTCGGTGAAGTGACCTCGGCCCTCCAGCCGGAGCACCTCGCTCACCTCGGCGTCGTTCGCCAGATAAGAGCAGAACTCGCTGATCCCGCCGTCGAACCGGAAGGTCTCCTCGAGGACTTCGTCGCCGCGTTCGTCGCGTACCGAAATGGTGAGACCCGGCACCAGGAAGGCGGTCTGCCGCATCCGGTCCAGGACCAGGCCCTGGTCGATCGTGGCGTCGCGCAGGAAGATCTGGTAGTCCGGCCAGAAGCGCACCCGGGTGCCGGTGACCCGGCGGGCGACCTTCTTGGTCTGCCGCATCCCGGACTTCTTGCTGAACTCGACGTCAGGGCCGGCACCGTCGAACTCGCCGGGCATGCCGCGCCGGAAGCTCACCGCGTGGGTTTGCCCGCCACGGTCGACCTCAACGTCGAGCCGCGCGGACAGCGCGTTCACCACGGAGGCGCCGACGCCGTGCAGACCGCCGGAGGCGGTATAGGAGACGCCGCCGAATTTGCCGCCCGCGTGCAGCCGGGTCATCACCAGCTCGACGCCGGTCAGCCCGGTCTTGGGCTCGATGTCGACGGGGATGCCACGGCCGTCGTCTCCGACCTCTATGGAGCCGTCGGCATGGAGCACGACGCTGATCTGGGAGCAGTGCCCGCCGAGCGCCTCGTCGACGGAGTTGTCGACGATCTCCCAGAGGCAATGCACCAGGCCCCTGCTGTCGGTAGACCCGATGTACATGCCGGGCCGCTTTCGTACGGCCTCCAGCCCTTCGAGCACGGACAGATGCCGGGCTGAATAGCCTTGCGGGTCGTCGGCGGCCACTTCAGCGATCATGGCGGTCAAGGGTTGAGCTCCTCCGGGGGTAGAACATCCGCTCGGCAGCGTACCCGTGACCGCAGACAATTCGCCCGCAGGCTCGCCGTTTCGGCGCCTGGACACGCCTGCCGGGTGGACATCATTGTCCACCAGCGGGTGGGTGTGCCCGTGATGGGTCGGCTCTAGGGTGACCGCCATGGCACAGACGATCGTGGTCGAAAACCTGCGAAAACGGTACGGGGACGTGAACGCCGTCGATGGCGTGTCCTTCCAGGTCGAGGAGGGTGAGTTCGTCGGAATCCTCGGCCCGAACGGCGCCGGGAAGACCACCACCTTGGAGATCATCGAAGGGCTGCGTGAGGCCGACGGCGGGACGGTGTCGGTGCTGGGCCTGCAGCCCTGGCCACGCAATTCCGCGCTTCTTCCCAGAATCGGCGTCCAGCTGCAATCCTCCTCATTCTTCGAGCGGCTCACCGCCCGTGAGCAGTTGCAGACCTTCGGTTCACTCTATGGAGTGCCAGCGAAGAAGGCCGACGCGATGCTCGAAACCGTGGGGCTCACCGACAAGGCCGACGTCCAGGTCGAGCGCCTGTCCGGCGGTCAGGCCCAGCGGCTGTCGATCGCCTGCGCCCTGGTGCACGAGCCGGAACTGCTCTTCCTGGACGAGCCCAGCGCGGCGCTCGACCCGCAGGCCCGCCGCAACCTGTGGGACGTGCTGCGGGAGATCAATACCGACGGCCGTACGATCATCCTGACCACGCACTACATGGACGAGGCCGAGATCCTCTGTGACCGCGTCGCCATCATGGACGCCGGCACGATCCTCAAGATAGGCCCGCCGGCGACGCTGGTGCGCGAACTGAACGCGCCCGTCCGGATCGGCCTGCCCAGCGGCGTCCTCACCGAGACCGACGCCCGTGCGCTGCCCGCCGTGGACCAGGTCGGCGACGACGGCGTGTCGCTGACGATCACCACCCACGACCCTTCGCCGATCATCACGGCATTGGCCCAGCGGGAGGCCCTGGACGGACTGCAGATCCGCGGCGCCACCCTCGAGGACGTCTTTCTCACCCTGACCGGACGGGAGTACAGGGCATGAGTGGTTTCAGGAGTCTCGCCCGTGCCATGTTCCTGAGCTTCAAGCGGGACAAGCGGGCAATGTTCTTCACGATCCTGTTCCCGCTGATGTTCCTGGTCATCTTCGGCGGGCTCTATGGCAACGCGAGCACCTCAAAGGTCAAAGTGCTTGAGATCGGCTCCGTGCCGGTGCTCGACGGGGCGCTGACCCACGACCCGGCCGGCGTGAAGGAGATCATGACGATCACCAAGGTCACCGACCGCGACGCCGCCCTCAAGAAGGTCGGCAAGGGCGACGCCGACGCGGCCGTCGAGCAGCGGGGCGACCAGATGCTCGTCCACTACTCGGCCTCGGACGGGGTGAAGGCCGGCACCGCCCAGGGGATCCTCAACGCGCTGGTCCAGGAGACCAACCTCGCGGCGACCGGCAAGCCCCCGGCCTACACGCTGGTGGCCCAGCGGGTCGAGGACAAATCGCTGAAGGCCATCCAGTTCATCACCCCGGGGATGCTCGGCTGGGCCCTGTCGTCGGCCGCGATGTTCGGTGCGGCGCAGACGCTGGTCACCTGGCGGACCAAGGGGATCCTGCGCCGGCTGCAACTGTCGCCGGTGCCGATCCGCAACGTGTTCGGCGCCCGGGTGGCGGTCAGCCTCGGCGTGGCGCTGATCCAGACGGCGGTGTTCCTGTTCGTCGCCCAGCTGCCGATGTTCGGGCTGAAGCTGACCGGGGCCTGGTGGATGTCGATTCCGGTCGTACTGGCCGGGGTGCTCGCCTTCCTCGCGATCGGGATGGTCGTCGGAGCCTGGGCGAAGACCCAGGACTCGGCCCAGACCGTGATCCAGATGGTCACCTTCCCCATGGTCTTCCTGGGCGGCTCGTTCTTCCCGCTCGACAGCGCCCCCAAGTGGCTCCAGACGATCTCGTACGTCGTCCCCCTCCGCTACCTCAACCAAGGGATGCTCAACGTCATGGGGCGCGGTCTAGGCCCGGCGTCGGCTCTGCCTCAGATCGGGGTGCTCCTCGGGATCGCCCTGGTGGCGTCACTGGTGGCCGTGAAGTTGTTCCGCTGGGACGAGACCTGATACCACTGCCAGGGGAAACAAGCCCCGGTGTGACTTCTGTCACTTACTGGGGCATTCTGCTCTGGGCGTACGCGTAAGCAGATTGGGAACGCCCTGGTCGGGTTAGATGTTGTCCTAAGTACCGACCCCGAGACGAGGAAGGTGCCGTGACTGGAGCCCTTGCCCCATCCAAGCCGATGACGGCCGCAGACCGATGCGACCGTTGCGGTGCCCAGGCGTATG
>JAOPYO010000318.1 GCA_025964575.1 Actinomycetes bacterium | reverse complement strand
TCGATCAGCAGATAGCCGCGGACCGCCAGGTCGACGATGGTCGCCGTGACATCGATGACGTCGGCCTGCTCGTCGATGAGGGTGCCGATCTGGCCGGGTCGCACTCCGTCCGGCGGCGCGAAACCGTTGCTGTCGACAGGAGCCTGATCGCCCTCGGCCGCCTTCTTACTGACCGTACGGGCGTCGCGCCCGCGCAACTGGTAGAGCAGCCCGAAGCCGCCGAGCAGCAGCACCAGCAAGCCCAGCAGGGAACCGCCGGTGACCGTGTTGACGGTGAAGGCGGTGGCCAGCGTGCGGCGCATCTCGTACAGCGGCTGGGCCTTGGTCATCCCCAGCGGGTAGCCCACGACCACGGTGAGGTACTCGTCCGGGAGCAGGTTCGGCTGGGAGAACTCGCCGCGCGTCTGGGTGTGGTTGGAGAGGAAGAACTGGGTGCAGCCGGTGGAGCTCTCCAATGACCCCGCGAAGCAGTTGATGTTGCGGATCGCCGATCCGGAGTCGACCGAGACCTTCGCCTGCAGCACCGGCACCCGCCAGCCGCCTACCGCGGACCAGCGCAGTTCCTCGGCATTGCCCAGGGTCGCGACCGCGCCGCGCACGTCGTACTCGAGGGCGACCGTGTGCCGGCCGCTGACCGCGTGGCTGCCGCTGACCTTCACGATCGTACGGTCGCCATTGATGGTGACGGAGATGTTGGTCGGGCCGCCATCGGGGCTTGAGGCCTTGACGCCCTCGATCTTGAAGATGCGGTCCCGGGTGTCGTTGTCGCGAATCTTGGTGACGAGCGAGCGCTCGAGGCCGCGCCCGCCGTTGAAGTCGTAGGAGATCGTCTCCTTGGCGTGCACCACGCCGTCGGGCCCGACGGTCAGTGCCACCTGGTCCTTGGCCACGCGCTCGGTCGCCAGCACTTGCGCCGACGCCGGGGCGGCCAGCGCCAGTAGACCGACGATGGTGAGGGGGGCTAGCAGCGCCTGAAAAAGACCTGACCGCGAATGACCCAGCATGGCCGGAAAGCGTACCGGTCCATGGTGGCCAAAGGTCGAGAAGATGGCCTACGACGTTGTTTTCCCAGGTATGCAATGATTTCCTGCCATGGCAGGTAGCTACCCCCCGTACCCGCCGCCCCCACCAGGTGGCGGTCGAGTGCCGTCTTACGCGCCCTACAGGGGCGCGCCGCAACCCGGCTATCCGCCGCCCCACGGGGGCGCGCCGCAGCCCGGTCCCCTGCCGTATGGCCAGCCGTGGCGGCCCCCTTACCAGCCGTACGCCGTCCCTGTGCGGCGGAGGCCGCCCCGGCGTTCGGCGGCCGGCTCCGTCGTCGCCGGCCTGGGGGCCCTCGCCACCATCTTCGTGGCAGCGATCCTGGTCATGTCGGTGTTCGGGGACCGGGGTAAGGGCACGACGACGACCCCCGGCAGCAGGTCCGCCCCCCGGTCGACCCGGGCTCAGGCCACCGACAACGAGCTCTACCAGACCGGTGCGCTCACCTCGGTGAACTGTCGGCTGCCGCGGATCGTCCAGGGCGATACCGGTTCCATGAAGACCTTCATGAACGAGCTCACCGGCTGCCTCGACAAGACCTGGCGGCACCAGTTCGCCAAGGCACGGCTGGATTTCGCCCCGCCGCAGCGGATGTTCTGGACCCAGCCCGGCAGTGGTGCCTGCGGCTCCTATCCGGCGCCCGGAGCGGCGGCGTTCTACTGCCCGGCGAACAACACGATGTACGTGGGCCTGCAGCATGTGATCGAGACGGCCGGGAACGAGCCGGTGTCGCACTACGCGGTGTACGCCCGAGTGATCGCCCATGAGTACGGTCACCATGTGCAGGAGCAGTCCGGAATCCTGGGCTACGGGCACCAGCTGATGTCGCAGAGTGACGTCGATGCGCGTAACGAGGCCAGCCGACGCCTCGAACTGCAGGCCCAGTGCTTGGCCGGTGCCTTTCTGGGATCCGAGAAGACCTCGCTGCCGATGACCCGGGAGCAGTCCCACTATCTGCTCCTCGACGTACGGGGCCGCGGCGACGACAACCAGCCGTCGGACAAGCACGATCACGGCTCCAGCAAGCATTACGCGAGCTGGGTCGTCACCGGTTACACCAAGCAGCTCCTGTCCGCCTGCAACACCTGGACGGCCCCCCCATCAGCAGTCTCCTGACGAGCACGAGAAGTCGATATCCGAGCATCCGAGGGACTGCGAACCAGTCCCAAGCGCTCCAGACGACTCGTACGAGCCATGATCAGGATGTGACGGAAGCGGCTTGATCAGGCAGGAACTTCAAAGATGAGTTCGAGGCCGTCCTCGTCATCCCACTGCTCTCCGACCTCAACGAAGCCGAATCCGGAAATCGTGGCCAGGGACGCGGCGTTGTCGGGACTGATCGTCACCCGCACGGTCCTCACTCCGGCTTCGGTAGCGGCCCGATGCACCAACGAAGTCAGCATCGCCCTGGCGTAGCCCTGACGACGGTAGTCGGGGGCCACGGAATACCCGATCTCCACCATGCCCGCCTCATCCGGCGGTCCATGGAACCCGGCGTATCCCACGACGGCACTCTCCGGCCCGCCTACCACCGCCCGCGTGATCCACCCCTCACTACGAGGGTCCGAGGTCATCTGGTCGAGCCGAAATCGCCAGAGCCACCGCGCCTTGTCGGTCAGGAAGAACTCGGTGAGAGCGACCCCTGCCGCGGCACTGGCTTGAGCGAGGTCGCCGTTCAGCAAGGCGGTCATCGCCGTGCTCGACAGCTCAACAAAGCGCACTGACTTCAGGCTGGTGGGGGCCGGCGTCCGGCGTCCGGCTTCAGCTGTCACAGTGCACATGGTCGTGGAGCGCCCAGGACGTGTCCAAAGGTTTTCGCAGCAGTTAGATGCTGGGTGAGGCGTCGATCGCGGGATCGATGCGGTCGCGACTCTTGGTGAGGGACATGTCGTAATGGCGGAGAGCGGCGAGCCATCCCAGGCCGATGGTGACGGCGGTGAGTGCACCGGCTATGAGAAAGGCCGGACGGGGGTCGCCCCCGGCTGCCTTGGTAGGAACAAACGGTGAGCAGCAGCCATCCCGCGGCACCCCTCGGTGGGATGTGAACCCCTGGTCACGATCGCTCCTCACACCGTAATCGGAAGACAACACTCCGATCAATCACGACCAGGTCGGCATCGTCCACATCGACGTCCGTCTCGCCAGGGGCCTCGGGTAGCACTGCCATGCCACTCCTTTCAGTGGGCGGCGGTCACCCTGTACTTGACCGATGGCTGGATCGTCTTCACGCCTCAGGACCTCCGGGCGCGGAGTCCTGAAACGCTCAGGCACAGCAGAAGAAGGATCTTGGCGACACTTACCGCTGGACGTGAGAACTATCGCGGCGAGTCTCAACGAGACGTGACCAGGCTCACGGACAAGTGCTAGCTGGCCCGCTTGCAATTGCAAGCATTCTGACGCAGGGTGGAGACATGGCAAGTTCGAAGGTCGGCTCCATTGGGGAGTACATCCGGGAGCAACGGACACGGGCGAAGATCTCTGTTCGTCAACTGGCCGAGGCCACGGGCGTTTCGAACCCGTACCTCAGCCAGATTGAACGAGGGCTGCGCAAGCCGAGCGCAGAGATCCTGCAGCAGATCGCCAAGGGGCTGCGGATCTCCGCCGAGGTGTTGTACGTGCGGGCGGGGATCCTCGAGGAGCGCGAGGCCGACACAGATGTGCAGGCCGCCATCCGAGCCGACCTCATCCTTACCGAACGGCAGAAGCAAGTGTTGCTCGACATCTACGAGTCGTTCGGCAAGGAGAACGAAGCAGCCAGCAATGGCCAGGTGC
Organism: Actinomycetes bacterium; assembly: GCA_025964575.1. Lineage (GTDB taxonomy): Bacteria > Actinomycetota > Actinomycetes > Streptosporangiales > Streptosporangiaceae > Actinomadura_E. The sequence goes on along the minus strand of JAOPYO010000318.1, from coordinate 18,865 downwards.
ACGAAACCTCAGGGAAGGAAGAAGTCGGATGACGCTTGCCACCAAGCTTCGCGACAGCAAGGCCGTCCACGCGGCCGCCGGAGCCGGCGACCTTGCGGTGGAGAAGATCCGCGAGCTGCCGGAGACGGTGACCAAGCTCCGGGAGACCGCTGACAGGTACCGCGGGGATGTCCGCGAAACCGTCGTCAAGTACCAGGAGAAGGTCGACGCCAGGGACCTCCCCGGCGTGGCCGTCGCGTATGTGACCGCCGCCGGAGGCAAGGTCGTCGAGATCATCGACGAACTCGCCGAGCGTGGCGAAAAGATCGTGAACCGGGTGGACCACCAGGTCGCGACCCGGGAGCTCAAGGAGAGCGCGGAGAGGACCACACGCAAGACCAAGGCCGCGGCCAGCGAGGCCAAGAAGACGGCTCAGGCCACTTCTCGCGCCGCCGGCGACGCCGCCAAGAAGATCGGCAATTGATCGCCGTATCTGCATCGAAGAGACCCGGCAGGGATTCCCCGGCCGGGTCTCCGGTGTTGAAGGAGACGAAACGCACCGTAGCCCGGTCAACCCCTCTGCGTGGGGCCCGTTGCGCATAGGCTGTGGTGAACGAGGTCCTCACGGCGCACCCGATCCGGTGGCGCCGCCCGGTCGGCAGGAGAAGTGATCACAGGTGGGCGAGGTTCAAGGCACGCTGCTCTACTTGTTCTGGCTGATCGCGATCATCGCCTTCGTCTTCGAGGTGTGGGCGCTGGTGGACGCGCTGCGGACCCCGGCCGGTGCCTACGAGGCGGCGGGCAAGCAGACCAAGAAGATTTGGCTGATCATTCTGGGCATCGCCAACGTGGTCGGCCTCGGTGGGGCCGCGAACTTCCTCACCATCTTGTCGATGCTGCCGATCGTCGCCTTCATCGCCGCCGCCATCTATCTGGCGGACGTACGGCCCGCGGTCAAGCAATACCGGAACCGGGGTAAGGGCGGCTCCTCCAACATGGGCCCGTACGGCCCCTGGTAGGTCAGGCTCGGGAAGGTTTGGCGAGGCCGAGCCGCTGTAGCGCGGAGACGAACCGCATGCCCAGATAGCGAGAGCCCGCGTCGTTGGGGTGGACCCCGTCATGGCGGATGTACTGCGGGGCGTTCCCGGTCCCGTGTTTCACGTTTCCCGTGATCCACTTCTCCTGTAGCGGATCGATGAACGGCACCTGGACCGAGGCCGCGGCAGACCGGACGGTGTCCCGGGTCGACAGTGCCGCAGGTGGTGGGTCGCCGCCCCACATCGGGCCCAGGAGCACCACGGGAGTGCCCGGCCAGCGCTGCTTGATCTTGGTGAGCAGCCGCTGAGCCGCGGTCCCGACCAGCGCCGGAGTCTTCGACGAGTCGTTGTGGCCACCGGACACCACCACCAGGTCGGGGGCCGGACGCCAGGCCAGTTCCTCGTCGTACAGCGTGGTGAAGGTCTTCCCGATGTGGCCCGGAGCGACGAAGCCCGTGCCCCGGTAGCCGCCGATGATGATCTGCCAGCCGAGCTGTCGGGCCGCCTCGGCGGCATACGACTTCTCCGGCGGCATCGCGCCGATCCCCGCGGTGTAACTGTCGCCGAGGACCATCACCACCGGTGTGGGCGTGGCCTTGGCCGAAGCCTGTGGAGTAGGGGTGGCCTGCAGCAGCGGCCCGTTGACCTTCGGTGCCGCGACCGGGCCGCCGCAACCTGCGAGCGCCACCACGAGGAGAGCGCAGGGGATCGATCGGCGCAACGCTGCCCTCTCTACCGACGATCGCGTCTGCGACCCTTGAACGCTCTAGTGTGACGAGTATGGGGACAGAGAACTACGGACGCACGCACCGACTCGAACTGGACGATCAATCACTACGTGAATGGGATGCGATCGTCCTGGACTCGGGACCCGACGGGATTGTCCTTGATCGGTCTGCATTCTACCCAGGTGGGGGCGGACAGCCGCCTGATCATGGAGTTCTGCTGTGGCAGGGCGTGCAGACCCGCATCGCGGGGGTCCGCAGGGGTGACGAGCCGGTGCTGATCCCGGTGGAGGACGATCCGGTCCCGCCCGCCGGCACCGCCGTCAGAGGTGCGATCGAGGACGCCCGCCGCACTGCTCTGATGCGCACTCACTCCGGGCTCCATCTGCTGTGCGGCGTGGTCTTCCGCGACTACGGATGCCTGGTCACCGGCGGGAACATGGAGCCGCTGTCCGCGCGCATGGACTTCAACCTGCCCGAGGTGCCGCAGGGCTTCAAGGAGGCGGTCGAAGCGGCCTGCAACCTCGAGGTCGACGCCGATCGGCGCATCGACGTCCGTACGCTGCCGCGGGCCGAGGCCTTCGCGATCCCGGACATCATCCGCACGGCGACCAATCTGGTCCCGCCCGAGGTGCAGGACGTACGGATCGTGGACATCGTCGGATTGGACACCCAGGCCGATGGCGGCACCCATGTGGGGTCCACCAAGCAGATCGGCCGGATCAAGGTCACCAAGGTCGAGAACAAGGGCCGCGGCTTCCGCCGCGTCCGCCTCCAGATCTCCGACTGACCTTCGCCTTCGTGATCATGCAACGATTTACATGATCACGGAGAGGTGAGCACGCCGGGAGCGAGGCGGATGACTCCGACGATCTCGTCGCCGCCGCGCAGCGGGATGGAGGCGAGCTCGTCCAGCACCGGGTGGTCGGCCACGCCGAGGGCGCGGAGCAGGCCGACCGTGACGGGTGTACGGGCACGCATGGCGCCATCTTCGATCTTGAGGGCTCCGGCCCGGCCGTCGGCGAGTGCGAACGCGTCGACGCCCTCGGCGCCGCATTTGAGCAGCAGGCCAGGGACGGCGTCCATCAGCCGACGCTCCTCACGGCGAGTGCCCGAGGTCCATTCCGGATGGGCTCGCATGGCGGCCGCGACCTTGTGCTCGGGGGTGCCGGGCTCGGCCAGCACCAGCCGCTGGAACGCCCGCGCCACCGCGGTGAGGGAGACCGCAAAGAGCGGGGCCCCGCAGCCGTCCACTCCTACCGCGGCGCTCGATTCCCCGGTCAGTTCCTCGACCGTGGCCCGCACCTCCATCTGCAGCGGATGGTCGAACGCAAGGTACGAGGTGTCGCCGCCCAGACCGGTCGGCCAGCCGTTGAGCACACAGGTGGCCAGCATCGCGGCGTGCTTGCCCGAGCAGTTCATGCTGGTTCTGCCCGGTCCTCCCCCGGCCCGGGCGGCCTCGAAGGCGATGTCGGGCTCCATCGGCCACTGAGCCGGGCAGCGCAGTGCCTCGGCGGTCAGACCCGCCCCCGCCAGGATCTTCTCCACGCCCCCGACATGGAAGTCCTCGCCCGAGTGGCTGGCCGCGGCGAGGGCGAGCAGTTCCCCTTCGAGCGCGAGTCCCGAGCGCACCATGGCCACCGCCTGAATGGGCTTGTTGGCGGAACGCGGGAAGACCGGTTCGTCGACGGCTCCAAGTCGTACGACCGGGTGGCCGTCCGCGCCGACGCCCGACACCGCTCCCCGATGCCGCGACTCCACGAACGTGGATCGCTCCACCTCGACCAGCACCGGATTGCCGCTCATCATCTCCCCTAAGGTCCGCAAACGTCCTCACCGCCAACCCTTGCGAGATTGCCCCTATTCCTCCGTGATCTTTGCGTCGTGCCGGAGGCGCGCCGGCAAGTTCCGCGTATCGACGCCAACACCGAGATCGCGGCGGAGAGGTCCGCCGCTCAAGTACGCAAGGCCGCTTAGGCTGGAGGCATGGAAAGCCCCTTGTTGCGCCTGCCCGGAGCCGTATCCGCCGATTCGCCCGACCATGAGATCGCCGCCCACTATGGCGAACCCTCGCAGGAGCAGCGCGCTCTCGCCACCGGGGTGCCGGGTGACGCAATCGTCGATCGGAGCAACCGTGGGGTCATCCGGGTCGCGGGCCCGGACCGCCTGCGCTGGTTGCACAGCCTGCTGAGCCAGCACCTCGAGGGGCTGCAGCCGCACCAGACCACCGAGGCACTGCTGCTCAGCCCGAACGGCCATATCGAGCATCACCTCCAGCTCATCGATGACGGCGAGGCCGTCTGGGCGCATGTCGAGCAGGGCACGGCAGCCCCGCTGGTCGAGTTCCTCGACAAGATGCGCTTCCTGCTGCGGGTCGAGGTGGCCGATGTGACAGAGTCATACGCCGTCGTGACCGGCAACGGGGACGGGAGCGGCCTCCCGGAGGGCACGCTCGGCCTGCGAGACGCGGTGGGCACGAACTGGCTCATCCCACGCGATCGCCTCGCCACCATCGTTGACGACCTCGGTGCACGGCCCGCTGGGTTGTGGGCGTACGAGGCGTTGCGCATCGCGGCGCACCTGCCCCGGATGGGCTTCGAGACCGACCACAAGACCATCGCGCACGAGGTGGGGTGGATCGACGGTGCGGTGCATCTGAACAAGGGCTGCTACCGCGGCCAGGAGACGGTGGCGAGGGTGGACAACCTGGGCCGGCCACCGCGCCGACTGGTCTTCCTCCATCTGGACGGCAGCGTCGACCAACTGCCGAAACATGGCGAGCCGGTCGAGTCGGACGGTCGGCAGGTGGGGTTCGTTGGCTCCGCCGCCCGGCACTACGAGTTCGGCCCGATCGCGTTGGCCCTGGTCAAGCGCACTGTGCCAGTGGACGCAACCCTGATGGCCGGTGGTGTGCCGGCCGCGCAGGAGGTCGTGGTCTCTCCCGACACCGGCGCCAAGGTACAGATCAATGTGCGCAGGTTGCCCAAGCAGCACGCGTAAGCCCCGCCCACAGCGGGCACACGTCCCCTTAGCCGACTCTGGTCATCCGCCCAGATGAAGATCGCACGTGGCTCCGCAAGTGAGAAGGTGGTCCCTACCGATGGTGGCAAACCAGGAGCAAGAGGTACCGCCCTCCACGCGGAAGGGGACCATGGGTACGCGGGGACTGCCGGTGCGCGAGCCGGCCTGGGTGTGGTGGATCATCTTCGCCGGACTGACCGTCATTTCGTGGCTGGCCTGGTCCTGGCGAGGGCCGCTTTTCGTCCTGGTGCTCTGGTGTCTGTACGAGTTCGTACTGATACCGACCAGGTGCAATATCTCACCCCGCGACGGGTTCGTCTGCGCGGACCCGGTGCGAGGTCGGCTGTTCGCCTGCACCCCCGGCCATCAGCGGCTGAAGACCGATCAGCTGTTCCGGCTCTTCCGGCTGGCCAATCCCATCCACAAGCCGCCCGTGTCCGACCCCAACCGGGCGACGGGCGAGATCGTATGGGCCCCGCACATGCGCGAGCAGCATCCCGCTCCGGCCCAGCAGCCGCCCCAGCCGCCGATTTCGAAGGCACCTGAGAAGGCCCGCCGGATCCTGGCCCAGACGGACGAGCGGATGATCCTGCTGACCGCCGTGGCCACCATCGTGGTCGTCGCCGGCATGGCCTTCGGCCTGGTGGTCTGAACCGCCTGAACGCCTGAACGCCTGAACGCCTGAACCGCATCGCCTGCGCAGAGCCACTCGACCCTGGTCATCGGCGTCGGTCAGGCCTCAAGGTCGGTCAGGCCTCGAGGATGAGCGTGATGGGGCCGTCGTTGACCAGGGCGACCTTCATGTCGGCACCGAACTCACCGGTCTCCACTCGGGCGCCGAGCCGACCCAGCTCTGACACCACCGCCTCGACCAGCGGCTCCGCCACCGGTCCCGGCGCAGCGTTGATCCACGTTGGACGGCGTCCCTTACGGGTGTCGCCATAGAGCGTGAACTGGCTGATGACCAGCAGTGGTGCGTCCACGTCCGAACAGGACAACTCACCATCGAGGATGCGCAGTCCCCACAGCTTGGCGGCCAACCTCACCGCCTGCGCCGGAGTGTCGTCATGGGTCACCCCCACCAGCACCATGAGACCCGGCTCATCGATGGAACCCACGACGCGTCCCTCGACGGTGACGCTCGCCTGACTGACACGTTGAACCACTGCCCGCATGATCACGCAGTATTCACGGCCACACCTCTGGCACAGGGGCCCGGGGTCCCTTTGCGGCGCGGTTCTCCCCGAACGCCGTCAGCCGTGGCAGTTCTCACACACTCCGTAGACGGTGAGGTGGTGCACGTCGGTCTCGAAGCCGTACTCGCCCCGCAGCGCCTCGACCAGCCCGTCGGCGACAGTGGGCGTGACATCGCTGACCGCCCCACATCCCCGGCAGACCAGATGGACGTGCTCGGCCTCAACGGCGAGATGGTAGGTCGGCGGGCCGTGGCCGAGGTGGGCGTGCTTCACCAGGCTCAGTTCTTCGAGCAACTCGAGCGTGCGATAGACGGTCGAGATGTTGACCCCCTGCGCGGTGCGCTGCACCGCCGTGCAGATCTCCTCCGGTGTCCCGTGCTCCAGCGAGGTGACCGCCTCGAGCACGAGCTGGCGCTGCGGGGTCACCCGGTAGCCCTTCGCACGCAACTCTTCCTGCCACGTTCCCGCCATAGTCGAAGTCTATGTGGGTGGGGTCACAAAAGAGATGACGGAAAATTCGCTTGCCCACTCTCGGGGGACTCGCATAGCGTGCAAGGTACGCAGGAAAGGAGGTGGTCCACAGTATGAGTGCTTGTAGGACGTGCGAGGTGGCTGTCCGTTAGTCGCCGTGCCCGGCGCGGGGATGGGTCAGGTGCGCTTCGCAACTGCGCTGCTCACCACTACCCCTTCGCCACGTCGGCCCGGGGATGACCCCCGGACCCCGATGGGGGTCGCTACGGCGGCTGGCGAATATCAGGCAGACACCCGGTCCCCGGATCCGATGGACTCGTCCTGTCCATCTCCCGCTCCCGCGGGAAGGTCCGGGGACCGTTCATTTTCCGGAGTCCTCCGAAGCGCGCTATCCGACCCGCTTGAGCTGAGCCGAGAGATGGGACTGCAGCGGCTGACCCATCGCCGCCATGTCATACGCCCACCCAAGGTCCTCGCCGATCAGCCCGTATAGCCGATGACCTGCGGTGATCTCCTTGGCCGACTCGGTCCGGGCGACTATGTCGGTGTTCAGCTCGACCCGGGAGAAGGCGACATCACCGAGGTAGATCTCAACGATCCCGGTCGGGTGCGCGAGGACCACCTCGACCTTGTGGTCCGGCCGCGGCCGCCAATATCCGGTCTCGGTGCCCATCGGCGCACCGATGACGCCCTCATCCAGCCGCCAGGTCTTGCTGCTGTAGATGAGGAACGGCTTGCCGTTGTGGGAGAAAGAGATCTCCTGGCCGAACTGGAAGCTCTCGATGGTGGGATAACCGCCGACTCCAGCGCCCTCCCACTCCCCGAGCAGGAACTTCAGGGGCTCGAGGTCAGGGTGCAGATCTGGCTCCATGTGCGTCGAGACTAGCGTGCCTTGCCACCGACGAGCCACGGGTGCCGCCCAGGTAGGTTCTGCTTTTCCCGGGTGATCGGGGGCAGGCGCCTCTGTGGCCCGGCTACCCGATCAGCGGATCCTGAACAGCCCTAGGACCAACAAGGCAGCCAGCGCCGCAATAATCCCCAAAACCAGGACAAGAGCCCCGACGTTCACAATGCCCATCACGGCGTGGAGTGTACGCCCCAGAGGACCTTGTCCACCGGTAGCCTGATCTTGTCGACGATCATCACGTTCGGTTGAACCACGAGACCCTGGACAACGTCTGATCCTCGTTGTTTTCGGGCTGAGGAGGTAGCGTTGTACGCGCTCATGACGTTGCTGGCGCAGACGATCGAGGTCGGAGTCACGGCGGCCGCCCGCGGCGTCGGCAAGGCGCGCACGAAGCGAGCCGTACAGCGGGCCGAGTTGCACACCTGCGTCGATCTCGTGGCGCTGACAGGTGCGGCGGGCACGGCTCCGCCCGCCGAGGTAAACGCGCGCGCCGCAGGTGAGCCGATCATCGCGCCCCTGTCCGGCGCCAAGTGTGTCTGGTATGTCGTGCGGGTGTATGAGCGGTTCTACGCCTGGCGCCCCGGTCCCCTCGGTCCCGCCCACGTGGAGCGCCAGATCACGGTGGCCGAGCAGACCGGCGGGCGGCTGTTGATCCGGGACGCCACAGGCGAAGTGTGGGTCGACCCGGCCGGTGCCGATCTCTCCCTGGGCGCGACGTCGTACAGCGGTTTCGAGGGCCGGACCGGCGACGGCACTCTGCTGGCTCGGGTCGGCCAACTGCTCGACAGACCGGTGCGGGCCCGTCATCAGGCCATGACGATCGGCTTCCTGGTCGAGGAATGGATCGTTCGAGACGGCGAGGAACTCCACGTCGTCGGGCAGCCCCGGACCGAAGCGGGTGATGTGGTCCTCGGCAAGCCCGCGTTGCGCCCCTTCGTCATCGACAAGCGCGCCCCTACCCCCGTCGAGCTGTCACGATCACGCGATTGATGCATGGTCATAGGTGTCTCCTTGATCCACGAGAGGCTAATGTTCGAATATGGCTCGATCATTGGTGATCAAGGCGACGTCAGGCGCGGATGGCGCGGAGCGGTGCAACCAGGCCTTCACGGTCGCGGCGGCCGGGGTGGCCAGCGGCCTCACGGTCTCGCTGTGGCTGACCGGGGAGGCCGCCTGGTACGGCCTGCCCGGCAGGGCGAAGGATCTCGAACTGCCGCATGCGACGCCGCTAGAGGACCTACTCGACATTGTGCTGGCCGGCGGCCAGGTGACGGTGTGCACCCAGTGCGCGGCCCGGCGGGACATCGGCCCCGATGACCTGATCGAAGGCGTACGGATCGCGGGCGCACCCACCTTCGTCGAGGAGATCTCCGCCGAAGGCGCCCAAGCCCTCGTCTACTGATCCCGGTATCTAAACCCCAATAAATATTGGCAATACCGTGCCTGCAGCAGATCATGCACAGGAAATTAGATCTTCGCCATGCACATGAAAAGGCCTCTTGTTCGCCCGCATCCGGCCAGCGCCCGGCCCCTTTCCCAACCCCGCTCCGCCGTGATGTTTGCGAAGACTCAGCGCGACGGCACGCAGAGCGTGCCGGCCCGCCTCCGGCACGACGCAAAGACCGCGGGACACTAAGCCGGGAGGACCGCCCTGAGGCGTTCTTCGCGGAGCCTGCCAGCCCACGAGTCGTCGATCGGCTGGAGTTCCCGGCCGACGGCCCAGCGCAGCAGCAGGTCGGCCAGGCCCGGGTTCCGGACCAGCGCCGGACCATGCATGTAGGTGCCGACGATGTGGTCCCTGTAGGCGCCCTCGTAACCATCTCCGTTACCAAGACCCAGGACGGTCTTGGCCAGCGGCCTGACGCCGGCGCCGAGATGGGTGACACCCTGATGGTTCTCGAAGCCGGTGATCCGCGGCACGTTGAGCTCCGGGGCCACGTCGCCGACGATCTCACCGACGGCGCGCTTCTCGCCCCGGCCACTACGGATGTCGAGCAGTCCGATGCCCTCCACGGGCTGGCCCTCCTCGCCACCGAACTCGGTGCCGAGCAACTGGTAGCCCGCACACACGGCGAAGATCGCCGAGCCGAACTGGGCGGCCCGCGCCAGCCCGCCGTCGGCCCGCAGCCGCTGGGCCGCCAGGATCTGTGGCCGGTCCTCGCCGCCGCCGAGCAGGTAGATGTCGCCATCGACCGGCACCGGCTCGTCGGAGCGTACGTGGATGGTCCGCGTGGAGATCCCACGCAGCGCGGCCCGACGCTCGAGGACGATGCAGTTGCCCTGGTCGCCGTAGGTGCTGAGCAGGTCGGGATAGATCCAGACGATCTTTATGCGGTCAGAGGGCACGGCCGTACCTCGTTCGGATGTTCTGGAAGGCGGTGTAGTTAGCGATCACGTCCAGCTTGCCGGGAGGCACTGCCAGGACCGCCTGTTCGATGTCGTCGATCAGGGTGAAGGGGATCTCGGCGGCCTCGAGCCGGGCGGCCAGGTCGATCCGGCGCTCCCCCGCGACCCAGACCGGGCGGCCCTTGAGGATCCGATAGTCCACGTCCCACAGCCAGGAGGTGTCGCGGCCATCTGGGCCCTGGGCGTTGATGGACAGTGCCACCGGGCCCGGCGCGGGCTCGAGCACGTCGAACGCCTCCAGCCAGCCGGCCGAATTCTTGGCCAGCAGCAGCCGGATGTCACGGCCTTCGTACTGCACCGTGGTGTAACGGCCGGCCACGGACGCCACCTTGCCGAGCAGCGGCATGGCCACTTCCGGCTCGATGCCGAACTGGGCGACCACCGCCAGCGCCATCGCTCCGTTGGAGCGGTTGGCGCGGCCCGGCAGCTGCAGGGTCAGGTCGAACACCCGGCCGCCGGGAGCGGTCACGCGGTTGCCGTGCAGGATCCAGTCGGGCTTGGGCCGGGCGAACGTGCATTGCCGGCAGGCCCAGTTGGCGCCCTCACGGTCGAGCGGGCCACCGCACTCGGGGCAGCACCATGAGTCCTCGCGCCAGTGCTGGCCGACGGCCACCCACGTGACTCTCTTGGCGGTCTGCGCCCCCCAGGTGACCAGCGGGTCGTCGCAGTTGGCGATCACATGGGTGTCGGCGCCGTCCAGCGCCTTGCGCCACTTGCCGGCCAGCTGCCAGATCTCCCCGGCCCGGTCCATCTGGTCCCGGCTCAGGTTCATCAGCAGTACGACGTTGGCCCCGGTCTCCTTGAGCACCAGAGGGAGGTATTTCTCGTCGCACTCGAGCACGCCGTATCTGGCGTCCGGGGCCCCGGCCAGCGCGGAGACATGGCCGGTCGGCATGTTCGCGCCGAAGGCGTTGGTCGCCACCTCGCCGAGACCGCTCATCGCGGAGGCGATCAGCCGGGTCGTCGTCGTCTTGCCGTTGGTGGCACTGACGAGGACCAGCTTGCGGTCATGGGCCAGGCGGGTCAGCAGCTCGGGGTCGAGCTTGAGACCGATCTTGCCCCCGATCACCGAGCCGTCTCCGCGGCCGGCCAGCCGGGACATCTTCGAAGCGGTGCGGCCGAGCGCCACAGCCAGCTGCGCACGCAGCGGAAGATCGCTCATGCTCTCCAGTCTCTTCCGGGTCAGCCTCGGGCGTCCGAGAAATCACACTCGGACGGCGTACCTGCCAGCCTAGTGCTGCCCAGCGCAACATTTGCTGTGATTCGAGGTGGGTCGGCCTTGGACACCTCGCCGCACCCATTGACTCCTAGGTGCCCGATTTGCCGGTTTTAGGGGGTTAATACCTCCATGCGACCTCGGACATTCGGACCAGAGGCCCAGATGTGCCTGGTGAGCAGCGGTTTCGGCGGCACGGAAGAGCTCGATGAAACGGTCATTGGGCGGGACGACCATCGCCCGGGCATAACCGTCATGAATCAGCACGGCGTTGATGAAGGCCCCTCCGGGGGTCCAGGCATAGAAGAGCTCCCGCCCATATGGGTCTCGCCGCTCGCGATCGGGAGTGATTTTGAGCACACTTCCCGGTGGGGCGAGCCGTCGTAGCGCCCCCGTCGCGGCCGTGCTAAAACACTCACCTGGGACCGCGGACCCGGGGTGGTCGATCTCCGGGGCATCGACTCCGATAAGGCGCACTCGCAGATCCCGCCCGGACACCCTGGCGACAAGGGTATCCCCGTCGATCACTCGGACCACGTCAGCGCGTACGCCTTCGTACGCCGAGGATCTCGCCAGAGGTGGAGACTGTGCACAGGCCGTGGACAACACGCCGACGAGTTGGAGTGCGACGTATCTCACTTTCGCAGCGTCGCACCCCCGGCCGACAGTCTTGACGGATCGCGGTGCAATCGCCGTTTCTACAGCGCCGATGACCGTCGGCGAGGCAGGATCGGATATCGGACATTGATATCGGACAACGCGAATCAACCAACATGGACCCCGGCCGAGGCAGTACTTTGTCGGGAAACTAGCGATTTTTGTGAGGTCTGAGAGCGATGCAGTGCTGGACGTGCGGCCAGAACACGCCTGGGACGCTGTCCAGCTGCGTGCACTGTGATGCACCCATCCAACAGGCACCTGCGCCGCAGGGCCGAATCCCGGGGTCAGTGCAGCAGGGACCTACCGCGCCAGGGCCCCTGCCGCCTGACCAGGGAAGTCCTCAGGCGCAGTCGGACACCCGGGGATGGCAGTCCTGGTCCGCCACGCCCGACAGCGCGCCAGAGTCCTGGGCCCCGACGCCCCCCGGCCCCGGCCATCCCATGGGCACCGCGCAGCCATGGCCCTCGCCGGACACTTCCGCCGCCAGCGGGCAGCTCCCCGGCGCGCCGGCCGAGGCTTGGCCGGCCTCCTCGACGCCCGCGGGCAACGAATCGCCCTCCCCGCTCTCCGCTGAGCCTTGGCCACCGGAGCCCTGGTCGCCCGAGCCCGAACCGCAGCCCTGGCCTGCGCAGCCCCCGGCGCCCGAGCGTCTCGATCCGCTGTCCGCGCCTTTGTCCTCGTTGTCCTCGGAACCCGCCGGCACCGGCCCCGAATCCTGGTCATCTGCGCCCGCCTCGCATCGCCCTGACCCCTTGTCCGCGCCGGTCCAGGCCGCAGACTCGCGGACCTCGGCGGCCACGCATGGAGGTACAGGGCCGCTGCCCACGCCGCTCCAGCCACTGGGCTCCGAACCTTGGCCGCCCGAGCCCTGGACACCCGAGCCCCAGGCCGGGTCTCGGCCTCAACCCCAATCTGGGCCTCAGCCCCAACCTGAGGGCGGGTTGACACCGCAGCAGTCCTGGTTCGCGCAGGCCGCCAAGCCCGCCGATGCAGCGCCGACGAACGGTGCGCCCCGGCACGGTATGCAGCCCAACAGCACGCCTTACGACAGCATGCCGTCCTATGACGACATGCAACCCAACAGCGCGCCTTACGACGGCATGCAACCCAACAGCGCGCCCAATAACGGCAGGCAACCCAACGGCACGTCCTACGACGGCATGCCGTCCTATGACGACGTGCAGCCCAACAGCGCGCCCAATAACGGCAGGCAACCCAACGGCACGTCCTACGACGGCATGCCGTCCTATGACGACGTGCAGCCCAACAGCGCGTCCTATAACAGCCACGCGGCGCCCCACAACGGCAACGGCGGGCCACTGAACGGTGGGGCCCAGAACGGTGGGGCCCAGAACGGCGGGTCCGCAAACGGCATGCCCGCGGCCGCCGCGCCGCAGGATCCCTGGGGCACCCAGGGGCAGGCACCGCAGTCGCACGATCCCGAGTCCACGGCCTCGTGGTCCCTGGCCGACGAACCGCCTTCCGGGCCGTACGCCATGCCTCCGCAGACGGCTGCCGAGCCGACCGTCCGGGACGCTTGGTCCATGCCGGAGGAGGAGCCCAGGAACGGCGAGTCGATCGTGCCGGACTCATGGTTCGCCGGCCCTCGGGTCGCCGACACCCGGCAAGAGGACTCGCAGGGGCCCGCGATGTGGACGCCTCCGCCAACGGACTCCGACGCGACCATGCAGGTCCCCTGGGGCACTCCCTCCCAGGCACCGGCCGCCGGGCCACAGCAGTTCGGACCGCCTGCCGGGTCACAGCAGCAGTTCGGGGCACCGGCCGCCGGACCACAGCAGTTCGGACCGCCCGCGGGGGGACCGCAGCAGTTCGGCTCCGCACCCGCCGGGTCGGGTTGGGGCCCGGAGCCACAGCAGGATTGGGCGGGAGGACCGACCCACAACGAGACGGCCCTGCTCCAAGGACCGGGCGGTGGGCAGCCGCCGACCTATCCGGCGTCTCAGTTTCCGCCCATGCAGGGGTCCGGGATGCCGGACGGCCAACGGCCGAAGAAGAGCGAGGCGAGCCAGTCACTCATCATCGCCGTGGCCGTGCTGGTGGTCGCGGCGGTGGCGGCAGTGGCGTTCGTCATGTGGCCGGACGGCGGCTCCACATCCGGTAACAAGCCGGCCGCGGTGAAGACGACCACGAAGGGCTCACCGGCCGGGGCGCACCAGCAAGCGGTCGCGGTGAACGCCATTCTCAACGCCAGCGGTACGAGCCGTGGCGAACTCGGCCGGGCCCTGACCGCAGCGCGCAAATGCAACGGACTCGACACCGCGATCGCCGGGATGCAAAACGTGGCACAGCAGCGGGAACAGCAGATCAATCAGACAAAGGCGCTCAAGGTCGACGCGCTGGCGAATGGTACGAGGATGCGGTCAACGCTCGCCAAGGCGATCAACTATTCGCTCGAGGTCGACAAGGCCTATCTGGCGTGGGCTCAGGCCTCCCAGAACGGATGCAAGGGCCGTCCCAAGCCGAACGCGGACTCCAAGCGCGGCGCCCACCTGTCCGCGCAGGCCAGTACCGCGAAACAGCAGTTCGCCGCGCTGTGGGCGCCAGTGGCCCAGAAGGAAAACCTGCCACACCGCGGCCCGACCTCGTTCTGACCCGGCCGGCCGCCAACGTTCGTTGAGAGCCGGTCTTGGCCTTTCCAGGTCAGTACACCAGATCGGAACCGGACTGAGGCAGCCGTCGTCCGATCTGAACGTTAAAGTGTGCATCCAGTGGTTCGACAGCAAGGGCTTCCACATGCGGTGTCCGGTATGCCGTAGTGACACGACCCCGACGATGTCGAGGTGCGCGCGCTGCAATGCCTCCCTGACCGATTCGGCGACAACCTCCGATGAGACGTCCGAGGATCCCCAGAGCTGGAAACCCGAGCCCTGGAATCCCACGTCCCTCAACAAAGAGCCCTGGCCACCTGAGCCGTGGAAGCACGAAGCGCCTCAGCCCTGGCTGCCAAAGGCCGAATCGTGGCGGCCTCAACCGATGCAACCGGGCTCCGCCACCCCGAACCTCTGGAATCCCAGCCCGCTGGACGGCACGCCAGAACCGCCCGCACCCGACGCTCCACAGGCCGAGCCCTGGAAACCGGAGCCCTGGCGGCCCGAAGCGACCAGCATCGAATCGGCGCCGTCGGAGCCTGCGTCGCTCGGCGCCGAACCCTGGCGGCCCGAACCGATAAGTGCCGATTCCACGCCTTGGGCGCCCGGGTCGCTGGGCACCGAACCCTGGCCGTCGGATCAGCCGTGGCGGGTCGATCCCGCCACCGTAAGTGAGCTCCCGAAAGCACCGGCTGCCGGAGGTGCATTCGTACCACCACCTGTCCGGCCGGCACCGGCCCCCTGGCGTCCGCAGCCCGAGCCGAAGCGGCGGCGGACCGCGCCGCTGCTCATCGCGGCCTGGGTCATCGTGATGGTCGCCGCGGTCGTCGCGGTGGGAATCGCCTTCTGGCCGACAGGGAGCCACTCACCGCAGAGCGCGGTCTCCCCGCAGACCGGCGGCAGTGGCGGCAACGGCGTGGCCGCCACACCACAGGACACCGGCTCAGGGGGAGCAGCGCAGGCGACCGAGGTCAACACCCTCCTGGACGCCATGACGAGCAGCCGCTCCGAACTCGGCAGGGCCATGACGGACGCGGCCAAATGCTCCGCCCTGAGCGGAGCCCTCCCGACCATCCAGAAAGTGGTCGGGGAACGCGAACAGCAGTTGGCCAAGGCAAAGGCCCTGAACGTCAGCGCGCTCGACTCGGGAGAACAGCTCAAGGACGCCCTGACCAGGGCGCTGCAAGCCTCGCTGGACGCCGACCAGGCCTTTCTGAAGTGGGCCGACAAGGCGCAGGGCTGCTCGGGCGACACGCCGACCGACTCGAACTTCGACCGGGGCAGCAGCATCTCCGACACCACGGCGACCCCGGCCAAGGAGGAGTTCCTCAGGCTGTGGACGCCGGTCGCCGAGAAGGAGCAGCAGCCGGCCCGCGACAAGGACCACATCTGACGCGAGGGATCATTCGCTCAGAAGGGGGAGGGACTCGGCGGGGTCTTCGAAGGGCAGCACGAACGTCCGGGGCCAGCTGAGCACGGGCTCGAGCCACGAGCCGACCCGCATGGCCTCGCAGGCCTGGCCGAGCTGCTCGTCGGGCTCGTATCCGAGCGCCACCATCCCCAGATCCTTGGCGAACTCGGCGTGATCGTCCTCGCCCGCGATGGCCGTACAGGCGATGGGCCGATTGTGCTCGAGTTCCATCGACAGCGGATGGCGGCGCAGGGCCCGCAGCCGGTGGCCGAGTTTGGCGTCCGGCTGCTGCTTCATCCCGGGCAGCGGGTAGTCCATCGGCGGGGCGGGGGCATGCTTGTCGGGAGCGCCGTGCCCAAAGGGGAAAAGCCGGTCCATCTCATGCAGCCACCGCACCTGCGGGATGACCCAGGCGGCGCCGGGGAGGGTCCCCGCGAGCCCGTACGACCCACCGAGCATCTGCTGGGCGACCCCGGCGACGGTGGAGGTGAGCTCCTCAGGCGCGTACGACTGCCGGAGCGCCAGCGAACGACGCGCCACGCACCGGTCGAGGATGGTGGCCAGTACGCATTCGCGCAACCGGGGGGCCAGGCGGGACCAGCCGCGGCCGAGCTCGGACGGCACCGCGGGCATCGGACGATTCACCACATGGGAAAGAACCAGGGTGTCGGCCCAGAGCCGTAGCCACGCCCATTCGGTCCCGGCCGCGAGCAGATCGGCCTCGCGCAGTTCGTACAGCGTGCAGGCCCTGCCGGAGCGGCACTCGCAACCGCAGGCGGCGGATCGGCGTCCGTCGATGGGCGGTGGCGGGCCGGGCAGCACTCGCTCCCGTCCCTCGCCCAGGGGGACCCGGACCCGCAGTGGCCGGTCCATTCCGTCGGCGAAGACCGCGGCGACGCCGGGCTGCAGCGACACCACCTCGCGGGACTGGTCGGGGTCGAGGTTCATCGCGGACCCGACGACGTGCCGGTCGTCGAAGGCGGGCAACCGGTGGACGATCTTCAGGGCGGTGTTCTTGACCACGTCGGGCACCAGCTTGGTGGGGATCTGCTCGGCCACGACGATGCCCTCGCCGTAGGCACGGATCTCGGCGAGCATCCCGGCGAACAGTTCCACCGCGTGTGCGCCCGCCCGCTCCGAGCCACGATTGCGCAGCAGCCGGTGCGCCTCCTCGATGACGATGACGTGCCGGAGACCACCCGTCCCGTCCTCGGGCCGCTCCCGGCGTGACCGCATCCGCAGATGCTCGACGATCCGGATGATGAGCGTGCCCATGAGGAACGCCTTGTCCTCGTCGTTGGCCACGTCCTCGATGGCCAGAACGACGTTGTCGCGCAGCAACCCGCCGATGTCGGCCGGGTGGCCGCCCTCGAAGAAGCGACCCGCCGAGCCGATCCGCAGGGAACGCAGCCGTACGTCCACGAAGCCTTTGACGTCGGCCATCAACTCCCGGCCATAGCCGACATCGCTGATCACCTGGAGCGCGGCGTTCTGCAACTGCTCCAAGGTCGGCACCGCCGGTTCGATCAGCGAACCCGGCATACCGCCACCCGTCACCACGTCCCAGCCGTTCTCCTCGTACACCCGTTGCAGCGCCTGCGCCATGATCTGCGGGAACGGTTCGTCGGCGTCGAACGCGGCCTGGAAGAGAGCGCGCACCATGTCGATATGCGCCTGTACGGGATAGCCGGGCTCAGGCGCGAGCGGGTTCACCGACAGTGGTACGGCCCCGGGATCCGATGGGTTGATCACTGTGACGGGAGCTCCGAGGTCCTTGAGCCGGCCTGCCATCGACGCGTATTCCGATTTGGCCGGTTCGATGGCCAGCCACGGGATGCCGCCACGGGTGAGCTGCTCCAGCAGATGCCGTACGGTCTGTGACTTGCCGGAACCCGTCGCACCGGCCACGAAGACGTGCCGGTTGAGGGTCGATCGCGGAATTTTGAACGTGCCGACCTGACGGTCCTGCCCGTCCAGGATCGCGCCCAGCTCTATTTCCTGCCCTGGGACTCCCTGGCCGTTGGTCTCCGCGGTGACGTCGAAGTAACCGGCGTCCAGGACCCGCAGTCCGGGCACCTCACGCCGCGGCAGCCCGGCCAGCGCCGCCAGCGCACCCGCGGTGACCGTGAACGGTGATCTGAGATCCGTTCCGTCGGATCTCGTCGGGGCGCTCGGGGACTGGGGCAAGAACGCGTCGGTCAGCAACGCCTCTTCGAAGCGCAACGACTGCTGGCCCGAGCGCAGCCGGTAGGGGTGGTGGCTCATCTCCATCGACCCGACGAGCACCGGTGCGATCTGCTCGAGCTCCTGCGGTGACGCGGCCCCCGCCAGCACCTGTACGTTCCACAGCCCGGCCTCACGGAAGGCGTCGAGCTCGGCCAACCGGCGCTCGGCCCGCTCCACCGAGAGCCGGACCTGGTCGTCCCCGGGACGCCGGAGCATCCGCAGATCGTGTTGCAGTTCCCTTACCTCGGTGTCGAGGGCCCGTTCCTCGCACTGGTCGGCGAGCACCAGCCAACCGAAGGGCCGGTCCATCAGGGTGACCAGCGTCGACTCGAACATGCTGGGTCCGTCGTTGCGAGGTCCGTTCAGGGGTGCCGCGAGCCGGCCGGGGCAGCGGGTCCAGACCAGCTGCTCGGCCTGGCTCAGCCATCGGTCACCGATCTCGACTCCCCTGGCCCCATTGGGGAACAGCAGGCCCTGGTCCTGGCCTGCCACCGAGGTCACCGGACCCGCATTGGTGATGAGCTCGAGAGGCGCGCCGTGACCCCGAGAGAGCCAGCCGGTCGCAAAGGGCCGCCGCTGCTGGGCGGCCGAGAGCACGGCGGGCAGGACGGTCACGAAGTCCCACTCGGCGGAGGAGATCCGTTCGGGGGTGGGGATCGCCTGGATGCGGTACCAGGGCCCGGGGAGCGCGGTCACTTCTGCATGACTACCAGGGCCGGCCGTTGAGTGGGGCATCAGTGTGCCTCAGTCAATCGCCTTTTTCGGGCGACAGTCCGTGTCTTCCCGTCCCTTGGAGGTGGGACGTGCACGGTTCCCGTTTCGTCGCCACCTGCCAGAGCTGGTCTGGTCTTCTGGTCGGCTCGGCGGGCGTTTCCACCGGGTGGTGTGGGCCCGGCTGCTCCGGGGCCATCAGGGTGTGCCGCGAGGGCGGCGAGGTTGCGTGCGGCGTTGAGATCCCGGTCGATGACCAGGCCACACGCCTCACAGGTGAACACCCGGGT
>JAOPYO010000296.1 GCA_025964575.1 Actinomycetes bacterium | reverse complement strand
ACCTCGAAGATCACGGGGGCCAGGATGACGGAATCCTAACGATCCCTATCAAGGCAACCCTCGCTGGCCTCTACCAGCGCTGAAACAAGGACGTGGCACGTTTCGCTCGTATTCCGGCCCCACCCCTAGATCTCCGCCAGCGCTCTCTTCGCGCCCGGATGCGCGGACTTGGGCAGTGCGGCCAGCACGAGGTGTCAGTGTCCTGGCAGGCGCAGCCGGTCGACCGCGTCGCGGCGCTGCCGCTCAGGGCGACGGTCATAGCGCGCGGTCGTTGATGGGGAGGAGTGTCCGGCCAGTTGCTGTGCGGTCGCGAGGTCCACTCCGGCGTCCAGCAACTCTCCGATGAAGGTCCGCCGGAAATCGTGCGGGGTGTGAATGGGGGCTCCGGCCTGACCAAGTCGTTTCGCTACGATCCCGGCGATCGCCTGCCCTGTCGGATGGGCAAGATAGGCGCGCCCGTCAGTGATCCGCCGCGAAACACGGCCACCCTTGTTGATCGGTGGGAACAACGCGCCGGGTGCGCGTCCACGTACCGAGATCCAGGTGTCCAGCAGTGCCGCTGCCTGCGGCATCACGTAGACCAGACGCTCCTTGTTGCGTTTGCCCCGGACCTTCAGAGAGCGCTCGGCCGGGTCGTAGTCCCCCAGCGCCAGGCCGGCGATCTCCGCGCGTCTGGCGCCTGTCGTATAGAGGACGGCGAGCAGAGCCGCATCCCGCCGCCCGGCTGCGCTGGAATCCGCAGCGCATGCGGTCAGTGCCGCCGCCAGGGTCCGATCCGGGATGTGTCGGCCGGTGGGCAGGCGCGTGCTCTCCACCGATGCCAGATCCGCGGCGCGCTGGTAGTCCTCGGCGCTCATCAGCCCGAGGCGCCAGCAGGTGCGCAGCACCTGACGCAAGGCGACCAGATGTTTGTTCACCGACGCCGGCGAGTAAGCGAGGACACCGTGCTCGTCGGTCTTCTCGCGCAGATACGTACGGATTCGTACGGTGTCCTCGTAGCGCAGCCTCCACCAGGGCTGGGCCATCCCGGTGGCGGTCTCGTCCATCGCACATATGCGGGCGATCCAGTCCAGGCAGCTGCGCATGGTACGGCGCGACTCCGGGCTGTCCAGCGACGTCAGATAGACCCGGTACGGGTCGCGCTTCGACTCGTACAGGGAAGGCAGCGGTCCGGCACTCCAGCCGGCAAGTCCGCCGCCCATGCGAGCCAACGGGATCGGGAGCTCGTCCTCGGATGTCGTCACGCGATCATCCTAGGCGAATAGCTTGTGCGAATTTCGATTCTCGTGAGCTTCGAGCGGATGATCTGGACTTGTTTTCTGGCGGTTATTATTTTCTGGAAATTACAAGTCAATAAATCTAGGATGGGGGGATGACGAGCGAGAGCCTGACACCAGCACTCCTGCCGGAAGCAGAGAGCACGAGCGCCCTGGACGAACCCCAGCCGGGCGAACGACCATGCCGCTACTGCGGACGGCCGGTTGCTCAGCGGTCGGGGCGCGGCCGGCCGAAGGCGTACTGCCCCGACAAGGACTGCCAGGCGCGGGCCAAGCGGGACCGGGAACTTCGACGCGCGACGCCTGGGCTGGACGGTGCGCTGGCGCGAGCCGAGGATCTGTATGAGCGGATGGAACAGGGCCTTGCCTCGGCTCTCGCTCCGTTGGCGGAGGCGCTCGACGCGGAGCTATCCCCCCGTGGCGTCGAGGCCCGCATCAGCGCAGTACGAGCGCAGGCGCAGGCGCAAGTGGCCGCGGCGCTCGCCGAGCGTGAGGAGGCCGCGGATCGGGCTGCCCGGGCTGAGCACACGGCTGAGAAGGCACAGGACCGAGAACGCGCCGCGAACGAGCGGGCTCTGGAAATCGAGCAGGAACGCGACGCGGCCCTGGAAGCCGAAACGCAGGCACGCGCCGATGGCGACCTGCTGGTCCAGCTGGCACAGGCCGAGGCGGAGCGTGAGATCACCGCCGTACGGTCAGAAGCGGACCACGCGGTGGGTGAGGCTCGGGCGGAGGTCGAGCGGACGGCGGCTGAGGCGCGCGCACTCGTTTCTCAAGCCGAGGCAGATGCCGAGCGCGCCCGCAGGAAAGCCGACCAAGCGCAAAGGGACGCTCTGCGGGCCCAGGAGCAGGCCTCGGCCGCCGCCAAGTCGGCCGAGGAGTTCAGGGAGGCCGCCACGTCGGCCGACCGCGAACGGGTGGGGGCAGAGGCGCGCGCGCACGCGTCCGAGCAGTCCCGGGATCGGGCGGAGGCGCGGGCGGTGCAGGCTGAGGCGCGGGCTGTGCAAGCTGAGGCGGAACGGGCATCGGCCGTGGCCGCCCGTGACCGCGCGCTGGCAGAGGTGGCGCGAGTACGGGAGGAGGCGGGCCTCGCACGGACCACCGCGGAACGAGCGGAGGCCGACGCCCGTGAGGCGCGCCGGATTGCGGATGAGTTGCGCCATGAACTGGCGGAGGCGCGGCTGAACCTGCGAATCGAGCAAGCGCGCGCCGGTGAGCTGGAACGCGAACGAGACACCACACGTACGGAGGCAGCCATGCAGCGCGAGCGGGCCGTGGCCGCAGAGCTGGAAGTTCGGCGCCTGCACCCGTGATGGTTCCCCAGGCTCTCGAGCTGCGGTACGGCAGGCCCAGTCATTGTGCAGGTGGGCTGTTCCGTCGTTTCGACCCTCTCCTGGGTCGCTGATCAGGTAGGCCCTCCGCTCCCGAACGTGTCCCCAGCCGCCAGGTAGCTGACTGAGAGGTCACGATTGCGGTTCGTGATCGTGACGGGTGGGTGAATGTGGCTGGTTGGTTGGGGTTTCTGCTCGATCGTGTTCGCGTCGGAGACGGTCGGGTGGAGGGTGGGGCCTGGTGCGGCGGGAGTGGGAGCCGGAGGAGCTGATCGCGGCGTGGACGCTGCTGGACGGCGACTGGAGGCTGGTGGGGAACAAGACGGTGGCGACCCGTCTGGGCTTCGCGCTGCTGTTGGAGTTCTTCGAGGTCGAGGCCCGGTTCCCGGAGGCGGCCGGGGATATGCCCGCAGCTGCGGTGGCGTATGTGGCTCAGCAGGTGAAGGTGCCGGCCGTGGAGTGGGTCTCCTATGACTGGCAGGGCAAGGCGATCCAGCGCCATCGCAAGGAGATTCGTGCGGTTTACGGTTTTCGGGCGAACACCGAGGATGACCAGGCGAACCTTGCTGAGTGGCTGGTCGTGGAGCTGTGCCCGGTCGAGCTGTCGCGTGAGCGTCTGGCCGAGGCGGTGGTGGCTCGTTGCCGTAATGATCACGTCGAGCCGCCTGCGCCGGGTCAGATCGGGCGGCTGGTGGGCAAGGCTGTCAGCGAATTCGATGCCCGGTTCTGCCGTACGACGCGGGAGCGGCTTTCGCACGTTACCCGCTCCCGGTTGGAGGACCTGGTTGCCGGCAGCGAGTCTGATGGTGAGCGCGCGGTGGCAGGCGGTGGCCGGTCGTTCTTCGCCGAGCTGAAGACCGATCCTGGCGCACCAGGTCTGGAGAGCCTGCTCGCGGAGGTCAGCAAGCTCCAGCGAGTGCGGAGGCTGGAGCTGCCGGCGACCCTTTTCGCGGAGGTGTCGGAGAAGCTGGTGGACGCTTGGCGGGCGCGGGCTTCGAAGGAGTATCCGGCGAACCTGCTGCGGATGAAGTCCGCGATGCGGCTGACATTGCTGGCTGCCTTGTGCCACGTGAGGAAGACCGAGATCACCGATTCCCTGGTCGACCTGTTCATCCAGCTCGTGCTGAAGATCAATACCCGGGCGGAACGGAAGGTCGACAAGGAGTTCACCACGGAGCTGAAGAAGGTCCGGGGCAAGGAAGGGATACTTCTGCGGGTGGCGGAGGCCGCTCTGGCCGAGCCGGGCGGGACGGTCCGCAGGGTGATCTACCCGGTGGTCGGAGGGGAACGCACGTTGCAGGCGCTGGCGGCGGAGGCCGCGGCGAACGACGCCCGCTACAAGGCCCGTATCCGCACGGTGCTGCGTTCGTCGTACTCGGCGCACTGGCGGCGGATGCTCTCACCGCTGCTGTCGGTGCTGGATCTGAGGTGCAACAACACCGCCTACCGGCCGGTGATGGACGCGATCGACCTGCTCACGCGTTACCTGGACCAGCCGTTGAAGGAAGGGTCGTTCTTCGATCTGGCGGAGACGGTCCCTTTGGACGGGGTGGTGCCCGAGCAGTGGCGGGCCGCGGTGGTGAACGAGCAGGGCCGGGTCGAGCGCATCCCCTACGAGCTGTGCGTGCTGGTCAGCTTGCGGGACGCGCTGCGGCGCCGGGAGATCTGGGTGGCCGGGGCGAACCGGTGGCGCAACCCCGAGGACGACCTTCCGCCGGACTTCGAGGACAACCGCGACGTGCACTACAACGCGATCCGCCAACCCCAGGACCCTGCGAAGTTCGTCACCGACCTGCAGAGGAAGCTCCGCGACTCATTGGATCGGTTCGACAAGGCGCTGGCCGAGGGCACCACCGGCGGAGTCGCCATCGTCAGGAAACACGGTGAGCCGTGGATCAGAGTCTCACCCCGACCCAAGCAGGAGGAGCCCTCCAGCCTGGTCGCGGTGAAGACCGAGATCGAGAGGCGCTGGGGCACCATCGACCTGCTGGACATCCTGAAATACGCCGAGTTCGACACCGACTTCACCTCCGAGTTCGCCTCGGTCGCCACCCGCGAGAACCTGTCCCGCGAGGTTCTGCGACGCCGGCTGCTGCTGGTGCTGTTCGGGCTGGGCACCAACATGGGTATCAAGCGGGTGGCCGTGACCGGCAAGCACGGCGAGTCGGAGGCGACGCTGCGCAGGGTGCGGCATCTGTTCGTGAACCGGGCCAACATGCGCGCGGCCCTGGTGAAACTGGTCAATGCCACGTTCGCGGCCCGGGACGAGATGTGGTGGGGCACCGGCACCGCGTGTGCGTCCGACAGCCGCAAGTTCGGATCCTGGTCGTCGAACCTGATGACCGAATGGCACCAGCGCTACCGGGGCCCGGGAATGATGATCTACTGGCACGTCGAACGGAAGTCGGTGTGCATCTATAGCCAGCTGAAAAGCTGTTCAGCCTCCGAGGTCGCCGCCATGATCGAGGGCGTGCTGCGGCACTGCACCGAGATGGTCGTCGACCGGCAGTACACCGACACCCACGGCGCCTCGATTATGTGGACAAGTCAAGAGGATCTCCGTCGCACTGAAGGCCGGTTCAGCGGAGTCGGTGTCCGCCAGGATCGGGGGTCGGGATCATTGGTGGGAGGTCGTCGGAGTCGGTCGGTGACCAGGCTCCGATGCGGCGGGGGTGATCACGTCGGCGGTGGGCTGGTCGAGGAGCCAGGACGGTTGGGCTTCGCATAGTCGGGTGTCGCAAGCGCGTGCCAGGCCCGTACACCGCCCTTGGGTCCGGCACGAACTCCGGGGACTTTCGGGGTTAGGGTCAAGAGCCCCGGAGGAGGGAGCGCACCAGCTCAGTGATCTTTGCTGGGGCGCTCTCTGGCGTTCCGGCATCGAACGGTGGCTTAGGCGCGTACTCCAATCCGAGCTGGATCGCCATGGCCGTGTCCTCGCCCGCCAGCAGGCAAGCAAGGTGGAGCGCCATATCGACGCCGGCCAGCACACCGCCTGAGGTGATGATCTTGCCGTCCTCGACGAAGCGCACGCCGGCGACCGGCTGCGCTCCAAACTGCCCGAGCAGGTCGTGTGCCGCCCAGTGAGTGGTAGCCCTCACTCCTTCCAGCAGACCTGCCGCGCCGAGGGTGAGCGAGCCCACGCATACCGAAGTGGTCCACGTGGTGGTCGCGTGTGCGGTCTTCACGTAGTGGATTAGTTCCTGATCCGCCATGCTTTGCTCGATCTTCTTGGTGCCCGGCACTACCAGAACGTCGGGGGCTGGCAGCTCGGCGAAGGACGCGGTGGCGGTCAGCGTGGCGTCTTCGTCGGCGACGACGCCGAGCCGCTCGGCCACGAAGGTGACCGTCGCACCGGGGACGTTGCGAAGCACGAAGTACGGTCCCAGCGCGTCCATGGCGTCGTAACCCTCGTAGAGGGGGATGGCGATGTGCATGTCAGTTCTCCTTATTGTGGAATCTGCGCCGGTACTCCCCCGGCGAGGTCTTCAGCTGCCGCCGGAAGACGCGGTAGAGGGTCTCGGGTGTCCCTAGTCCGACACGCGCGGCGATCCGGTCTAGCGGGTCATCGGTACTTTCCAGCAGTCGTCTGGCCGCCGCCGTTCGTGTGTGTTCGACATAGCGCGCGGGTGTCATGCCGACCTCGATGGTGAACACGCGCGAGAAATGACGGACGCTTGCGTTCACGCGTCCCGCGAGTGCCTCCACCGAAAGGTCGGCATCGAGGTGCTCCTCGATCCATCCCTGCAGCTCGCGCAAGGGCTCACGCTTCGGCGTCTGGGCGCTCAGCGGCGTGCTGAATTGGCTCTGACCGCCGGGCCGCTGCAGGTAGACGACCAGCCAGCGGGAGATCTCCCTGGCCAAGTCGTGCCCGTGATCGTGGGCGACGAGGGCGAGGGCGAGGTCGATCCCCGAAGTGACCCCCGCTGACGTCCAGATGTTGCCGTCGCGCACGTAGATCCGGTCGGCGTCCACTGCGACGTTCGGGTGCTCCCGGGCGAGCATGTCCGCCACGGCCCAGTGGGTGGTCGCCCGCCGCCCGTCCAGCAGGCCGGCCTCGGCCAGCAGGAACGTGCCTGAGCAGATGGACCCGAAGCGCGTGGATTCCTCGGCCAGCCTGCGCACCTCCGGTACCAGCGCCGCGGTGTCAGCGACAGCCATACGGGTCGGAAGACCGCCGACGACCAGCAGCGTGTCGATCGGGCCGGCGACGGCTCGCAGCGGCATCTCGACGGTCACGGTGACACCGCTCAGCGAGCGCACGGCTCCCGCGCGGACCGCCGTGACCTCCACCTCGTAGGAGGCGCCTGGATCCAGCAGGCAGGCTGCGGAGAAGACATCAGTCGGGCCCGCGAGATCGAGCAGCTGGAAGCCATCGAAAACTACGATGACGACGCGGTGTCGGGACATATCTCCATGCTTGGCCCTCGCGGGCCATGGCCGCAAGGACACATATCTTGCAGATTCGGCCACGCTGCGGAGCAGACGCCCAGAGCCTCCTCAGATCAGGAACATGTCGCCGTTGTTGTCCTGCTTGGCCACCAGGTAGCGGGTCGGGAGGTGGCCGACGAGAGGCAGGTGCCACATGTCGCCCTTCCACCCGACCGTGGGCGCCGCCTCGGCCAGCGCGAGGACGGACCGCAACGCCCAGGCGAGGCGTTCGGCGTCGCCGTCGAGCCACTCGTGCAGCGGGGGTGAGACGGTTGAAGTCGTCGATCGGTTCGCTCAATCGATAGACGTGCAAGGTCTTGGTCCTTCCTCGGAGGCGTCGTGGTCGGTGGTCTCGCCGAGGTCGGTGAGCAGGCCGGTGAGGCGTCGGGCGATGGCGGTGTGCCGTTCAGCCTCGCGGGCCCAGCCGCGCCCGTCGGCGTCCTGGACGAGTTGGTGCTCGACCTCCAGCCGGGCTCGCAGTCGCGGGGCGTACTCGCCGGTGGTGACGAATTTGGCGCAGGTCAGGTAGAGGTCGCATTCACACGGGCCTTCGGCTGGGAGGCGCAGGCAGTGGCCGAGCTCGAGTTCGGTCTTGAAAAAGTTGGTCTTCAGCCAGTGCACCGCCTCGTCGGGCAGGACGCCGGACTTCAGGTCGAGTGCGGCGGGGCCGGCGATGACGGCGCCGGGGGCCAGGATGGACTTGTAGTCGCGTAGGACCTCGCGGTCGCTGATCTGGGCGTAGACCAGCGCCATGGAGACCGAGGAGTGGCCCAGGACTTTCATGATGGTGTGCAGCTTGGCGCCGCGTTCGGCGAGCTGGGTTCCGACGGTGTGCCGGAACCGATGGGCGGAGATGGTGCCGCGCACACCGGTGCCGCCTCGTCGTCCGCCTGGGACGACCAGCCCGGCCTGTTCGCAGGCCTGCTGGATCGGGGTGTTGAACAGGTAGAACAGCGATAGGAGCTTGCCGTGGTCCATGAACAGGTAGCGGACTTGTTCGCCGGTGCGTTCATCGGTGAAGGAGCGTTCGGGGCCGTTCTTGCGCAGGTCGATGAGCTTCTGCAGGGCGTCCCCGGCGTCCTGGTGGAGGGGGACGACCCGCTCCTTGTAGGTCTTGCGGCCGGGCAGCCGCAGCCGCGGTGTCCCGTCGGGGTAGTGGTCCAAGCAGTCCAGCGGTAGATGCCGGATCTCGTCCCTGCGGGCCCCGGACCAGCGGGCGACCAGCAGCGCCGCCCGCTGGAACGGGCAGGTGATCTCGTTGATGATGGGCATCACCAGGGCGAGTTCATGGTCGGGGATGAAGCGGGGAATCCCGCTGCGGCAGTTTGGGTGCGTCGCGGGAGGTGATGGGCGCATATCCGGGGACGTCGGTGTACTCCCAAGCCGCGGTGTCACGGAACATCTGTGACAGCCCGGAGATGCGCTGGATCCGGGTGACGGGTCCCAGCGGTTTGCCGGTCTTCTCGGTCGGAGCCTCGGCAAGAGACTGCGCCCAGGCCAGGCAGTGATCGCGGGTGACGTCGGCGTAGGAGACGATCTGGGGGTCGTGCTCGGCGAGCCACTCGCCGAACCTGCGGACGGCGATCTCCAGCTTCTCCACCGTCGCCGGCGCGTCGGTCAGCCGCCGGGCCGCCAGCCACTTGTCCGCCACCGCCTGCATCCGTGGCGGAAGCACCAGCGGCGGCTTCCAGGACGGCATCAGCTTGCGCGGCTGGGCGGCGACCTGCCCGCGGTGGAACAGCACCACCTGCAGCTGATGCAGGTGCGTGATCCACTGCTTGGCGGCGCCCTCGCGGAAGTTCTGTGCCGAGGGATAGAAGCAGTGCAGGTCGTCACGTTCGCTGAACAGCCGGACGGCCTCCAGCGCCTCGGAGATGTGGTCGTCGGTGATCTCACCGGCGTGCTGGATGCCGGTGTGCAGCGCGATCCGGCCGACCGTCCATCTCATCGCCCGCCGCGCCGAGCCGGGGTTGTAGCCAAGGGCGACCGCTTCCTCGATCAGCTCGCCGGCGGCCAGGTCGATGCCCAGCGCCGTAGCAGCGTCGTCGACCCGGATCTGCCCGGCGCCGAACATCCACGCGTAGTCGAAGGTGACGTAGCCGCGCAGACCGAGGAACAGCAGGTAGGGGCGGGCGTTGAACGAGATCGGGTAGGACGCGGTCTTCTGCGCCTCAACCGGCAGTCGGCCGACCCGCTCGACCAGCGAGGCGGCGAACCAGTCGGCCATCTTCGGCCAGGCGGCCTTGAACACACGGAAGTAGCGGATCTTCTGGTTGCGGTAACCCGGGTGGATGTCCTGGCCGCGCACGTAGGCCAGGTACTCCGACTCGGGACAGTGCCGGCGCCGAGGGCGTCCCGCCGGTGTCGCTGAGGTCGCCGCCAGCGCAGCGGCAGAGATCAGCCCGGCCATCAGGACTGCTCGCCGTCGTCTGCGCCCTGGCCGCCCAGCGCCCGGTTGTAGTCGGCCACCACAGCCGGATCGGAGACCCGGGTGTAGATCCGGGTGGACTCCGGGGAGGCATGACCGAGCCTCTTCTGCAAGGTCAGCTCCCGCATGCCGCCCTCCCACATCGCGGTGGCGTGGGTGTGCCGGCAGGCGTGCGGGGTCACCCACGGCGTACGGATCCCGGCCCGGGTCGTGGCCCGGGTGAACATCTTCACCAACCCGTCGTAGCTCAGCGCCTCCAGCCGCCGCTTCCCGCGGCCGCCGATTAGGAACACCAGCGGGCTGTCGCCGTCGGCCGGGCGCTCGTCCATCACATAGGCGCTGACCATGGCCAACGTCTCGGGCTCGTGCAGGTCGACCACCCGCTCGTAGCGGGACTTGGAGCGGGCCCCCTTCGGGTGGTCGACGCGGTGACGCACCACCACCCGCCGGCGGCCGTAGGCGATGTCCTCCAGGTGCAGGCCCAAGACCTCACCCGGTCGCAGCCCGCCCTGCAGCATCAGCAGCACGATCGCCCGGTCACGGTTGCAGCGCACCTGCGCCAGCAGAGCCTGCACCTGGGCCTCGCTCAACGGACGAGGAACCCGCTGCACCGTCTTGACCCGGACCGCGCGACGGATCGGCCGCTGCCGGCTCGCGCCGCCCATGAACGGGCGGTGGCGTTCGGAGACCCGCTGCAGAGCCGGGTCCGGGCGCTTCTCGATCGGGTTCAGCCGATCGAACATCCCAGCCATGATCACGTACTCATAGAACGAGGAGACCGCCGCGAGAATCCGGTTCACCGTGGACGCGGCCAGCTTGGTCGCCGGACCATCCGCGTCCACCACCACCGTCAGCGCCATCCGCTGCCGAGGCCTGCGCGACGGCACCGACCGCAGGTACTCCAACAGCGCGATCGAGTGCCGAGGAGCGAACTCCTGCCAGGGCAGGCCGTCACGGTCATTCAGATGCGTCCGGCGGACAGGCGTCCGTCGAAGGCGATGTCGAAGGCGTTGAGGGCGGCTTTCCAGCGCATGGTCCAGCGTCCGCGGCCCTTGCCGGTGGGATCCAGGCCCATGAGCGCCAGGTACAGGCACTTCATCGCGGCTTGTTCGTTAGGGAAGTGACCGCGGGCGTTCACGGCCCTGCGCAGGCGGGCGTTGATGGACTCGATGGCGTTGGTCGTACACACCACTTTGCGGATCTCGACGTCGAATTGCAGGAACGGGACGAACTCCGCCCACGCGTCGGTCCACAGCCGGATGATCGCGGGATAGCGGTGCTCCCACACCTCGGAGAACTCGGCGAACCGGTCCAGGGCGGCGTCGGCGGACGGCGCGGTATAGATCGGCTTGAGGTCCTTGGCCAGCTGGGACCAGTCCTTCTTACTGGCGTATCTGAAGCTGTTGCGCAGGAGGTGGACCACACACGTCTGCACGACCGTGTCGGCCCAGACGGCGTTGACCGCGTCGGGCAGGCCCTTGAGCCCGTCACACACCAGCATCAGCACGTCCTGGACACCGCGATTCTTGATCTCCGTCAAGATCCGCATCCAGTACTTGGCTCCCTCGCCGTCGCCGTGCTCGCCGGCCCACAACCCCAAGATGTCGCGGTCCCCGTCCACGGTCACACCCAGAGCCAGGTAGATCGGCCGGTTCGCGACCTGCCCATCCCGGATCTTCACCCGGATCGCATCGATGAAGATCACGGGATAGATCGGATCAAGCGGACGGGACTGCCATTGCGACATGCCCTCCAGCACCCGGTCGGTGATGGCCGAGATCGTGTCCTTCGACACGCTCGCCCCGTAGATCTCGGCCAGATGCGCCGAGATCTCCCCGGTGGTCAGGCCCTTGGCCGACAGCGACAGCACCATCCCATCGACACCGTCCAGACGGCGCTGCCGCTTCTTGACGATCTGCGGGGCGAAGGAGGCGTCCCGATCCCGGGGCACATCGATCTCAACGGGGCCGACCTCGGTCAGCACCGTCTTGGCCCGCTTGCCGTTCCGGGAGTTGCCCGCGTCCCGCCCGGCCGCATCGTGCTTGGCATAGCCCAGGTGAGAGTCCATCTCACCCTCGAGCGCCGACTCCAGCAGCACCTT
>JAOPYO010000289.1 GCA_025964575.1 Actinomycetes bacterium | reverse complement strand
GCTCCGGGGGCGCCTGATACCACTCGCTCTCCCAGTAGATCTCCATCTCGTGCCCGTCGGGGTCACGGAAGAGGTAGGTCGGGCCGAGACCCGGGTCACCGTCCTGCCATCCGATGCCAAGCCCCGCCTCCTCGATGGCCCGCACCCGACGGTCGAGTGCGTCCTGGCTGCTCGCGCGCAGTGCCGTACGGCGGATCCCGGAGGTGTGATGTGCGGTGAGCTTGAGGCTGTGATGTTCGTAGTCATCCCAGGTCCGCAGGTAGACGGAGTCGCCGTCGGTGCCGTTCTCGGTCAGCCCCATGACGTGGGTGAAGAACCACAAGCTCTTCTCCGGCTCCGGGGTCAATAGTTCCACGTGGCCGACGTGGGCGATCTCATGCTTCGGTGACAAGGTGTCCTCCGGTCAGGTGCGAGGAAATACGGTGCCGTCGAACAGCTTGCGGGCGGTGCGCACGATGCTCGAGCGCCGTACGCGCGGGGGGTCGACCGTGGCGTCAAGATCGACCTCGACCTGCAGGCGGCCGGTGGGGTGTTCGACGTCCATCCGCGAGCCGGAGCGCGGCAGCGCGGCGAGGTGGTGGCCGACGGCGCCGTCCAGCAGCAGCGCGGTGACGACACTGACGGCGCCGAGCACGCCGATCGAGGCGTGCGGGCGCAGCGGGATGAAGGTGCGGGTGCAGATCATCCCGCCGTCACGTGGCGCGGCGACCAGAGTCGTCTTGGGTACCGAGGCATCGGTCACATCGCCGAGCCCCATCAGCTTGCCGGCCTGCAGGCGCAGCGACTGAACCCGGTCGCGCAGCCCCTCGTCCGCGGCCAGCTCGGCCGGCGTCTCGTAGCCGGTGACGCCCAGGTCGGTCGCGGCGGCCACCACCACCGGCATCCCGTTGTCCACGCAGGTGACCTCGACGCCGTCGATCACGTCGCGTACCTGCCCGGTGGGCAGCAGGCTGCCGCACGCCGACCCCTCGGTGCGGGCGAAGTCCAGCACGACCGCGGCCGCCGTACCAGGCACACCGGAGATCGCGGTGTCGCCGCTGTAGTCGACCACGCCGCCCGGGGTGGGAAAGGTGGCGGTGGCGACACTGCCCGAGTTGACCATTCTGATGCGGACGGAGGTTCGCTCGAAGCCGGCCGCGACCAGGCCTCGTTCCACCGCGAAGGGCCCGACGCCGGCGAGCACGTTGCCACAGTTCTGCCGGTCGGAGACGGTCGGTGCCTCCACCCCGATCTGGAGGAACAGGTAGTCGATGTCGCTGTCCGACCCACTCGAGCGGGAGATGACGGCGACCTTGCTGGTGAGCGAGTGGGCGCCGCCGATCCCGTCGATCTGCCGGGGGTCCGGCGTGCCCATGATCCTCAGCAGCAGGTCGTCGCGTTCAGCGATGTCGGCGGGCAGATCCTCGGCCAGGAAGTAGGCACCCTTGGACGTGCCTCCGCGCATCAGCATGCACGGCACGCCCGGTGAGGTCGATGGCATGACACTTCTCTCCCTTCAGGAGGACGCGCGACTCAGGATGACGCGCGACGGGCGTACTCGTCGGCGGTGAGGAACTCCACGCCCATCTCGGGCAGCCTGGCGCGCAGACCGTAGCGGTCGAGACCGAGTTCTCCTCGGCGGAAGGCGTCCCGGGACGCTTCCTCCTTGTCGACACGGGCCTGCGCGGCATCCACTCCGCGGGACACGTCCTCGCGCGCGACGCACATCACCCCGTCATCGTCGGCCAGGATCGCGTCGCCCGCGCGGATCAACTGACCGCCGATGCTGATCGGGACGTTGACCGCCCCAGCGGTGGCCTTCACCGTGCCCTGAGCGCTCACCGCGGCGGACCACACCGGAAAGCCCATCTCGTGCAGCTCGGCGACGTCCCGCACTCCGGCGTTGATGACGAGCCCGCGGACGCCGCGGCGCTGCAGCGCGGTGGCGAACAGTTCGCCGAACATGCCATCGGTGGACGGCGAGGTGGTCGTCACGACCAGGACGTCGCCCGGCCGACACTGTTCGACCGCGACGTGGATCATCAGGTTGTCGCCCGGCCAGGAGAGCACCGTCACCGCGGTGCCGCCGATCCGCGAGCCGAGATGTACCGGCCGGATCCCGGGCCCGAGGTATCCGGTTCTGCCGAGCGCCTCGTGCACGGTCGCGACCCCGTACCCGGCCAGGACGTCGACCTTGTCGATCGCCGCACGTGGCGGGTCGGTGATGACGACGGACTTCACGCCAGGATCCCCGTCACCTGCGGGTACAGCCGGACGTAGGCCTCGCCCATGGTGGAATGCGGCAGGCCGAGGTTGGGGCCGGCGTTCCGCTTCAGCTGCACGCCGCGACGCTTGGCCAGGTCGGTGTAGTAGTCCCACATGTGCTGCTGCGCCGCCAGGCATTCCATCGCCGTGCGCTTGCGATCGAACACCGAGGTGATGTCCAGCAGCACATCCGGCTTGAAGTCGCACTGCTCGGGCTGGTGCGGCTCGAAGAAGAACACCGGCGGCGCGCCCAACGGCTCACCTGGCGCGTCGTAGCCGATCGCCTGAGCGAGCACTCGTGCCTGCAGCGCCATGCGCGCGGCAGCCGGGTGGTCGCCGTTGTACGGGTCGGCCAGCGTATGGGTGAGCACGACCGCGGGACTGAACTCGCGGTACACATGCACGATCCGGTCCACCAGTTCGGGGGTCTCCTGCAACGGGTAGTCACCGGCGTCGAGGAACTCGATCTCGGCACCGAGCGCGGTGGCGGCGTTCTCCGCCTCCTCGCGGCGCAACGCCTTGATCTCATCGAGCTTCTTGCCCTCACGCCAGGCCCGAGCGGACTCTCCCCGCTCACCGAAACTCAAACACAGCACCTTCACTCGTTCACCACGGTCGGCGGCGAGTGCGATCGCGCCACCCGCGCGCCAGACGAAATCGCCCGCATGAGCGCTGACCACAAGCAGGGAGCTCGTTGTCGCAGTACCCATCAATACCCTCTCGTGGACGTCAGGACTGGGAGCCGGTCCCGCGCCGCGCGCCGACGACACTCGCGGGCGGCGCCTGCGTGCGGGGGCCTCGAGGCATCCGTAGCTCCTTCGCCATCATTGCCTCAACAGTGTCCGCTGTCACCCAAATTGTCAACAATCTTGGCGCAAGGACTGCCCTCCCGCCGACCAGGGAGGACGATCAGGACATTTCTAGGGAGAGACATGCGCCCTGGGATCAGCGGGCAGATCGATGGCCATGCCTTGACAGGGCAGAGCGTTCGAGTCATTCTTAACTTACTCGTTCTAAAACAAGGTGGTTATCGATGGCGGCCGACCGGCTCAGTCTCGTGTTCGGGGCGCTCGCGGACCCGACCCGGCGCGCGATCCTGACGCGACTGACCGAGGGCGACGCGACCGTCGCGGAGCTCGCCGCGCCGTTCAACATGTCCCAACCGGCGGTCTCCCGACACCTCAAGGTGCTGGAGAACGCGGGTCTCATCTCGCGCACCCGCCGCGCGACCGCCCGGCTCAGCCACCTCCAGGCCGAGCCGCTCCGAGAGGTGACCACCTGGCTGGTCCGCTACCAGGAGTTCTGGGACGAGAGCCACGAGCAGCTCGACGAACTGCTCGCGGCACTGCAAGGCGACCAGAAGGACGACCCCGACCGCGCCAACGCGGTCCGAGCGAAAGGAAGCAACGATGGGTAAGACACAGATCACCGCGGTGCCCGGCGTGCCGCAGATCGTCATCACGCGGGAGTTCGACGCGCCACGCGACCTGGTGTTCCGCGCGTACACCGACCCGGAGCTGCTGGTGCAGTGGCTGGGCCCGCGCGACCTGACCATGACCATCGACGAGTACGACGTCCGCGACGGCGGCAAGTGGCGCTACGTCCATAAGGACGCCGAGGGCAACGAGTACGGCTTCCACGGGGTCTTCCACGGCACCCCGTCACCGGAGGGCACCGTGCAGACCTTCGAGTTCGAGGGCGTGCCGGGCCACGTCTCCCTGGACACCTACACCATCGAGGAGCGTGACGGCAGGACGCTGGTGCGCTCGGTCTCGAGCTTCCAGTCGGTCGAGGACCGCGACGCAATGGTCGCCTCCGGCATGGAGCGAGGCGTCCACGACTCCAACGAACGCCTGGCGGAACTGCTCACCACGTTGCAGGCCGGCTGACGCCGCGACGCGCCTGTCTCCGTACGCGGTGCGGGTCGGCGTCGGCTCGCGCTCCGTACGGAGTGCGGGCCGGCGTCGGCTCGCGCTCCGTACGGACTCACCCGGACCGTGCGGGAAGACCCCGCAGATAGGAGGCATGACGTGTTGCTCGAAGGTAAGAACGCTGTGATTTACGGAGCTGGCGGCTCGATCGGGGGCGGGGTGGCCCGCGCCTTCGCCCGTGAGGGGGCGCGGGTCCATCTCGCCGGGCGGACGCTGGAGAGCCTGGAGGTGGTGGCCAAGGAGATCCGTTCCTCGGGAGGGGCGGCCGAGACGGCGCGCGTCGACGCCCTGGATGAGAGGGCGGTCGATGAGCACGCCGACGCGGTGGCCGCGGAGGCCGGGAGCCTCGACGTCTCCTTCAACCTCATCTCGCAGGGCGACGTTCAGGGGACGCCGCTCGCCGACATGTCACTCGAGGACTTCGAGCGGCCGGTCATCACCACCGTGAGAACGATGTTCCTGACCTCGCGGGCGGCGGCACGCCACATGATCAGGCAGCGATCGGGGGTGATCCTCATGTTCGGCGGCTACGGGGATCCGGTGCCGCGCCTGGGTGGGCTGCAGGTCGCGTTCGGCGCGCTCGAGTCCCTGCGGCGGAACCTGGCCTGCGAACTCGGGCCGTACGGCATCCGCGTCGTCACCCTGCAGACGGGCGGGATACCCGAGACCCTCCCCGAGGGCTTCGACGGACGCCAGGCGATCACCGACGACATCGCCGGACGGACCATGCTCGGGCGCGCGGCGACCCTGGAGGACGTCGGAAACGTGGCCGCCTTCGCCGCGTCCGACCAAGCCCGCACCATCACCGCGTCAGCGATCAACATCACCTGCGGCTCGGTCGTCGGCTGATGTCTTGGCCGCTGTCCAGGGCGAGTTGGTCACCGGGAGGTGGTCAGGTGGTCGGCGGACTCGGCCAGGGCGGCGAGGAGGGACCTCACGTCGTGGTGCAGCAGCTTGCCGTCGCGCTTGATGATCCGGCCCCCGACGAGCACGGTGTCGACCGACCTCGTGTCGGCGGACAGGACCACGGCGCCGATCGGATCATGTGCGGGCGCCATGCCGAGGGTGTCCGTACGCAGCAGGATGAGGTCGGCCTGCTTGCCCTGTCGTAGCGAGCCGGTGACCTCGCCGACTCCGGCGACCTTGGCTCCCTCGATCGTGGCCATCCGCAGCACGTCACGGGTGGTGAACTCCATGCCGGCGCCGCCCGGACGGGCTCGTTCCAGTGCGTACGCCGCCCGCATGAGGCTGAACATGTCACCCGGGCCACTGGCGACGGTGTCGGCACCGAGGGCGGTGGGCATCCCGCTCGCGCGCGCCCGTCCCGTCGCCGGATAGCCGACGCCGAGTTCCGCCTCGACGATCGGCGAGAGCGAGGCCATACCTCCGCTGTCCGCAATTCGCTTGAGCGCATCGTCGGTGTAGAAGTTGGGGTGCACGTAGGTCGTACGTGGGCCGAGCAGCCGGTTCTCCTGCAGGAACGCCAGGCCCCGCTCAGCACTTTCGACTCCGTGTCCGCCCATGTGCACGGTGACAGGCAGGTCGAGGTCGCGGGCGAGCCGCCATTCGTGGAGGGCCTGGTCCGCGCTGACGATCTCCGGGCCGAGCGCGGCGACCGCCATGGAGAGCAAGGGGCCGGATGTGCCGAAGTGCTCTTTGTTGACCCG
Organism: Actinomycetes bacterium; assembly: GCA_025964575.1. Classification (GTDB taxonomy): domain Bacteria; phylum Actinomycetota; class Actinomycetes; order Streptosporangiales; family Streptosporangiaceae; genus Actinomadura_E. The sequence goes on along the minus strand of JAOPYO010000289.1, from coordinate 3,730 downwards.
GCGACCTTCGGCGGCGAGGCCGTCCGGTCCGCCGTCGCCCCCGTAGCAGTAGCCCAGGACCGCCCTGATCCCCGCCTGCTTCAACGATTCGACGACGGCTCCGGTGTGCGCGGGCGTGAACTGGATGTGGGACCAGTCGACGAGCGTCGTGATGCCGGCGTCGAGGGACTCGAGTGCGCCGACCAGGTTGCCCACGTACACGTCCTCGGGCCGGTACCGGGGGGCGAGCTCGCCGAGAACGAGACCGAGGTATCCGGCGAGGGTGATATCGGGCGCGATCGAGCGGATGCCGGCTTGCCAGGTGTGCCGATGGGTGTCGACGAAGCCGGGCATCACGATCCGGTCCGATGCGTCGATCACCTCCGCGTCGGGCACGTCAGGCAGACCGGTTCCCACCGCCGCGATGCGACCGTCCTCGATGAGCAGGTCGGCGGGGCCGGTCGCCGTGGGGACCGGGTCGGTGTCGATCACGACGCCGTTTCTGATCAGGAGCTTGGATATCATGGCATAAAGCTTAATAGAAAGCTTTTTTAAAAGCAATCTCTGTTGAGAGTACCCTGGACGGGTGCAGCACGGTAAAAGCGAGGCGCGCGACGAGGTCGATGCGCTGGTCCCGGCGTGGGAGGCGGAGCTTCCTTCGTCGCTCGTCGCGACCTTGGAGCTCAGCAAACGGATCTCGCGCATCGGCGGGCTGTTCGAGCAGGCCACGCGCGCGGAGATGGCCGAGCTCGGCCTGACGTACTCCGAGTTCGACGTGCTGGCTGCGCTGCACCGCGCCGGGGAGCCGTACCGCCTCAAGCCGAGCGAGCTCACCCGGTCGCTGTTCCTGACCTCGGGTGGCACCAGCAACGTGCTGCAGCGGCTGACGAAGGCCGGATACGTCGAACGCGAGGCGAACACCGGCGACGGCCGCAGCCGCTGGGTGCAACTGACGGCGGAAGGGCTCCAGATCGCCAGGACGGCGCTGGCGGCTTCGGGTCGAGCACACGCGGAAGTCATGGCCGGCGTACCCGAGGAGACCGTCCGGCAGGGGGCCGACGCCCTGCGCGAGATACTCCTCGTCATCGGCAGGCGTCGCTTCCACTAGATCGGCATCAGGCAACACCGGCGGTCGTGAACGTACCGAACGGATTCGCCTCGATCAGCGAGTGCGCCTTCCCCGACCTCGATTCTCAGACCACAGGTGTTCACAGTGGGAAGACGATTCGGGCTTGCGGCGAAGCATGGGTGACAGTTGACCACTTCACCCGGGAGGCACCGCATGACGGAGACAGGGACTTGACCGCCGAGGTGGACGAGCAGGTAACTGATGCCGAGCTCGCCGCCCGGTTCCGGCAGGATCCAGAACTGTTCACCGCCGCCCACGACCGGTACTTCCGCGACATCTATCTGTACGTGGCCGGGCGGCTGGACGTGCAGGCGGCCGACGACATCGCCGCCGAGACGTTCCTTTTGGCGTTCGGCCAGCGGGACCGGTTCGACCCCGAACGTGGCAGCCTGCGGCCCTGGCTGTTCGGCATCGCCACGAACCTGGTGGCGCGGCACCGGCGGAAAGAGGCCCGCCACTACAAGGCGCTGGCCCGTATGGGGCCTGAGCCCGCTGCCGACAGCCACGAGAACCGCGTCGTCGCCTCGGTCACCGCTCAGCGAATGCAGCCGCAACTGGCGAAGGCCCTGGCCACGCTGTCCCAGGGCGAGCGCGACGTCGTGCTGCTGGTGGCCCTGGGCCAGCTCAGCTATGAGGAGGTGGCCGAGGCGCTCGGCGTATCCCCAGGCACGGTGGGCTCCCGGCTCAGCCGCGCCCGCAAGAAGCTCCACAACGCAATCGATCAGGAGGCAGTCAATGGATGATGACCTGCAGATGCTCGGCACCCTGCTGGCCAAGCCCTACCCGTCCCAGGACGTGGTCGACCGCAGCCGGCACCAGCTCCAGAACGCGATGCGCGGCCCGGTCCGCAAGCGCAGGACGGGCTGGCTGGCAACCGGTCTCGGCCTGACCGCCGCGGCGGCGGCAGCCGCGGTCGTGGTCGCCTCGGGCACCACGGCACCGACCGCCACCCCCAACAGCCCCCCCGCGGCGGTCCAGCCGTCCGCCGGGCAGATCCTGCTCGCGGCCGCCACCACCGCAGAGCGGACACCAGAGGGCTCCGGCACCTACTGGCACGTCAAAACGGTGTTCGCAGACAGCAAGGACAGCACACCGAACCAGTGGGAGAGCTGGACCCGGCGCGACGGCCAGGCCTGGGGCAGGGGGGAGAAGTCACACGGCAAGGTACTCAAACTCTTCCCGCCCAGTCCGTTCAGGCTGGGCGGCCCCGAGGTGAGCTTCGAGCAGCTCCAGAAGCTGCCGACCAAGCCAGACGCGCTGAAGGCCTGGATCGCCGACGCCCTGAAGCACAGCGACATCAGGACGAGCGCCGGCCGGCCGGACGCCACCATGCAGAAACAATTCGTCTTCAACGGGCTGATCTCCTTGGTCTCCCAGCTGCCGGCCCCGCCGAAGGTCCGCGCCGCTGCCTTCCGCGCGATCGCCTCATACCCGAACGTCAAGAGCCTCGGGAAGGTCAAGGGCGGGCAGGGCCTGCTGATCTCCCTCCGCGAAGGAATTCAGGCCAGGCTGGTCATCGATCCGGCGACCTCGCGGGTACGCGACACGAATTTCTTCGTCGAGGCCAGCGGAGCAACTGTCTGGCTGACGGGCACCGGCAGTGCGACGGTCGTCGCCGAGTGGACGAACCACCTGCCCACGTAGACCCGTCCCCGCGGACGGTGACCACCCTCGCGGACCTGCATGATCGCCTCGATCATGCAGGTCCGCGGGGGCGCGTCAGTCATGCGGCCCAGCATGGCGAACCGACGAAGCGCAGTGAAGAGGCGGAGGATCGAACACCAGCGCATCATGCCGGTCTCTTTTCGGTGAACGGGCGGATGGCGCGCGCCGCCCGTTCGGCGATCGTGCCCAGGTGCTCGGCCAGCTCAGGAGGGTAGAGCAGGGTGTAGTCCACGGGCAGGAGCGTGATGCGGTAGGCCAGGTACTGCGGTGAGTCGGGATAGGTGTGCAGTCGGCATGAGCGGTCGTCGACCGGTTCCAGGACCCCCTGCCAGGCGGGGACGTGCTCGGCGGCCCATTCGATGGGCACATGCAGCAGCAACCGGGCCCGGACGTCGCGGGCCGGCATCGCCTGGGTCACCCAGGTCTCGGTATCGACGCCGCCGGGCAGTTCGCGGCCAGGAACGCGGACGCCGGTGCGGTGTACCTCGCTGATCCGGTCCACCCGGAAGGAACGCCACGCGGCCCGGTCTTCGTCGTACGCCACCAGGTACCAGAGGCGACCCGAGGCCACCAGCTGATGCGGCTCCACCAGCCGCCGTGTCATCTCGCCGTGTGCCTTGGTGTAGGCGAAGCGGACCTTTTCGTGTGTCACGCAGGCGGCAGCGAACGCGGCGAGGGTGTCGGCGTCGGCGGCCGGGCCGTCCTGGGGAGGCAGGATGACGGCCGCCTGCGACAGTGCCGTCACCCGGTGGCGCAGCCGTTCGGGGAGGACCTGTTCCAGCTTGGCCAGGGCGCGTAGCGAGGTGTCCGCGATGCCGGTGATGGCCGCTGTGGCGGCGGTGCGCAGGCCGATGGCGATGGCGATCGCCTCGTCATCGTCCAGCAGCAGCGGTGGCATGGCCGCCCCGGCGGTCAGCCGGTAGCCGCCGATGTTGCCCTGAGTGGCGTGGACCGGGT
>JAOPYO010000288.1 GCA_025964575.1 Actinomycetes bacterium | reverse complement strand
CCGCGGACGCCGCCGCCGGCGAGCGGATGGCGGCCCTCATCGACGCCACGATGCCGACACTGATCGATCACCTGGCTGAGGAGGAGCAGAAACTGCTCCCGATCGTCTCGGACACGCTGACGCAAAGGGAATGGGACGCGCTCGGCAAGCACGGCATGAGCGCGATTCCGCTCACGCGGCGTCTGGTCATCCTCGGCCACATCACCGAGGAAACCGATGACGCGGAACGGCAGAGGTTCATGCAGGTCGTGCCGGCCCCAGCTCGTCTGGCCTACAAGCTGATCGGCCACCGCCAGTTCACCCGCGAAACCACCGCGATCCGCGGCTGACCATCTCGCGACCCGACATCGCACCGAGCCTTCGCTCGGGCTGTGGTGTCGATCGCCTTCAACGCTGCCGGTGCATCAGCAGCCAACGCTTCGATCGTGCGGGACACCGTCGGGTCCGAGGCCCAGCCGCTCACCGGCACGGTCGCCGCGGGCAGCGTCGGCATCGTCGGTGGCGTGCTCCTGCTCGACCTCGCCTACGAGGAAGACGTCAAGGCCGAGACCGACATGAACGTCGTCTGCACCGGCGACGGCCGCTTTGTGGAGGTCCAGGGCACAGCCGAGGGTCAGCACCGAACTCGACGCCCTGCTCGGCCAAGTGCCGCAGCCAGGACGCCTCGGTGTGGCCGTGGGGGACGAGGAAGCCGGGCAGCTCGGGACGTAGCTCGGCCCGGTCGACGACGCACGCCTCTCCGAGCGCCGTGGTCGTCTCCGCCAGCGCGAGGTCCAGCAGGACCTTGCCCGGATCGTGCACCGCGCGGCTTGCGCCACGGCATCAGCGCCGCCGATATCGCCGTGTCCAGCCCCGTCTTGCGGACGGTCTCCGCCAGCAGCACCCCGCCGGCCTGCGAGACCACCGCTCCCCCATCGCCCTGCACGCGGACAGGAGGGTACGACCCGATACGCATGTTCACCTGGAGAGTGCTTCTTTCCTCGTAGCTGACAGGACCCTCGACAAGTCCCATCGTTGCAGGTCAGCAGCACTCTCCACTTATTTGATCAAGGACCGGACAAGTCCTTCGCGAAAGCCCGAGGCTAGCTCGCGAAGTCGTCCAGGGTGGCGAGGATTTCCTTGCGCATGGTGGCGCTGCCGGTGTGCCCTGAGTCGTCCACCACGACGAGCCTCGCTTCGGGCCAGGCCTGAGCCAGCTGCCAGGCGTTCTCCAGCGGAGAGCCCAGGTCGAAGCGGCCGTGAATGAGCACGCCCGGGATACCGGCCAGTTTGTGCGCATTGCGCAGCAGAATGCCTTCCTCCAGCCAGGCAGCGTGGGAGAAGTAGTGGCTGCAGATGCGGACGAAAGCCTGCAGGGCGGCGGGCGGCCGGTCAGTGTAGGCGTTCGGCTTGCCGTTGACCTCCAGAGAGATCACCGTGTCCTCCCACGCCGTCCAGTCGTAGACGGCCTTGGCGCGCACGACGGGGTCGGGGTCGGACATGAGCCGCGCGTATGCGGCGAGCAGGTCGCCGTCACGCTCGACCTCGGGGACGCCCTCACGAAAGCGCTGCCACTGCTCGGGGAAGAAGCGTCCGACACCGCGGTAGAGCCAGTCGATCTCGGAGCGGCGGGTCATGGTGACACCGGTGACGACCAGCTCCGACACCCTGGCGGGATGGGCTTGGGCGTAGGCGAGCATCAGCGTGGAACCCCACGATCCGCCGTACAGGAGCCACCGGTCGACGCCGAGATGCTCGCGCAGTCGTTCCATGTCGGCGACCAGGTGGTGGGTGGTGTTGGCGGTCAGATCGGCGGCCGGATCGCTGGCGTGGGGCAGACTGCGGCCGCAGTTGCGCTGATCGAACAGGATGATGCGATAGCGCTCGGGATCGAAGCCTCGGCGCTGACCCGGCGTGCAGCCCGAGCCAGGGCCTCCATGAACGACCAGCGCTGGCTTGCCCTCGGGATTACCGCAGACCTCCCAGTAGACGAGATGGCCGTCGCCGGTGTCGAGATGTCCGTGGTCATACGGTTCGATCGGCGGATACATCACTCCAAAATATCGGTGCGCTTCTCGATGTTTCTATGGGCACCAACCGTCGTCATCGGACAAGGGCGTTCGTCCTCGGCTTCGCCCGTACCTCATAGGCCAGAAGCTCGAGCCGGCGCACCTCGTATTCAAGCGTGGTCGGCAGAGATGAGACCTCCTCCGTCCGAGCGTTGAAGCCGCCGTTGATGTCGCCGCCCGTGTAGCTGCCCAGAGGGGCCGATACGCCTGCGGCTTCAACGATCGCTCGGGCGTGTTCTGCGGACACCCCGGCAGGAAATGCCCGGACCTCAGCGGCGCCCGCACCATGCACACCCCCGTAGGGAGCGAGGACGAGTAAAGCGTCGTTGATCTCCACCAGGCAGCGATGCAGCCGCTGTACCGGGTGGCGGAGCAAGTGCCCATCGCCCGTGCGGAGAACTACGCAGGGAACGGCCCTGGTCAACGTGGCCCACAGGTGGGCGAGTCGGTCCAGTGACCGGCGACAGGCCTCGTCGTCTGGCGTACGGTGCCGTCCCTGGTGCAGCCCGGCCCCACCATCGGCCCACTGTTTCTCTGTCGTACGGCCGGCCAGCATCAAGGTCGCGAAGACCTCCGCGTCGCGCTCCCGCGCGTTGGCGTACGCATGGGTGTAGGTGCTGCGACCCAGTATCCGAGTGATCAGCGCCGGATCAAGATGGGGCATAAGCCCGCTCAGGAGCTCGCCGGGGTCGGTGCAGCCAGGCTGGCCGGGGTGCTCCAGCAGTAGGTGCCCGAGTTCGTGCGCGATGACGTGGTCGCGAAAGAACGGCGAACCCGTTCGGGCGTGCAGGATGTAGTCGGTGCCGCGTGTGGAGATCACCAGTCCGGAGGGGGCGTCCGGGTGCGCCGAGAACGAACTCAGGCGAATGCGACGGCCACGCTGCTCCGCGAGCTGGGCAATGAACTGGTCGAGGTCGAAAGGGGTAGGGATCACCCCGTCGGCTTCCAGATCCTGGATCATCTCGTGAGGTGGCGTCCCTGCCATGCCGGTTCCCTCCGCCTCGACTCGCACGATTGTGGGTGATCACTCTTCGGTTCCCCAGCCATCAGCATCAGGCGTTCAGCGTTCGGCATGCTCAAACACCGTCGTCTGATAGATGATGGAAGGTGCAAAACTGGCCTCCTACGCGAAATTCGAAATCTACCTCGCACGGTTGGCGGACCTTATCTTGCATGAAAGCGACGGAGGCTACAAGTGTCCCCGATGGGAGTGCTATTGGGATGAGTACCCCTGTAAATAGCATTTTCTCGCGACCTGCAACATGGACGAGAGCAACGTCCCGCAACTTTTGATTTCCGTTTCGCGCTACAGATTTTGGAGAATTCAAAGCGACGATGGCGACACTTCGTAGCAATGGGCGTAATCTGCATTACTCAGATACCGGTGGTCATGGTCCTGCGATTATCCTGCACACGGTTTTTTCCTCGACAGATCCATGTTCGCGGCTCAGGAAGCGGCCTTGCGTCATTGGCGGGTCATCACATGGGATGCCCGCGGTCATGGCGGCACCGCGGACGACGGGGCATCGTTCTCGTACTGGGATGCCGCCCGTGACCTCCTAGGTCTTATGGACGCACTTGGTATCGGAACAGCTGCAATCGGTGGTGTTTCGCAAGGTGGGTTCATCGCCATGCGCGCAGCGCTGCTTGAGCCTGATCGGATCAGCAGTTTGGTTCTGTTCGACACCGAAGCGCACGCATGCCAGCCCTCCGACAAGGCCGCGTATCACCAACTGTTCGATGCCTTATCGGAGCGAGGGCCCATAGAGGAGTTGACGAGACCACTGGCCAAGCAAATCATTGGCGATCACCCGGCGGCGGGCACATGGATTCAGAAGTGGCGGGAAGCTGGGCAATTGCCCTTGGGCGCCCCTGCCAGGTGTCTCCTCGATCGGGACGACATCGTGGCTCGGCTGACCGAAATCCGATGCCCAGCGCTGCTAGTCAGAGGCTCTGAGGACACCTCATTGCCGCAGGAACGTCTGAAAGTTATGCGGGAGCACCTGCCTGGCGCCACGTCCATCCAAGTCATTCAGGGCGCCGCACATTCGCCGCCGTTGACGCATCCCGAGGAAGTGAACGCACTTCTCGCCCGATTCCTATCGGGTGGCATTCTCACTGGCTAGGGAGTTGTTCTTCTGATCAGTGCGGATGCCCATGTACGTCTGCACTGCTTGAGTAGGGTCTGGCCAGGCGTGCACCTGTGCCAGCAGGCACAGGTCTTTGTGACCGTCCAGGTCACGAACCAGCATGTACGGCGAGTGTCTGCCCATGAAGATCTCGCGCTTAGACCACATTCGGCAGAATTCTGGGCTTTGTGCCATGTCCTGCAAGTGTTCGTTGAATTTAGGATTTTCGGGACGACGGACCATAAGAGCTCGAAACCACGCCACGGTAAGTCGCGCCTCGGTCTCCCATTCCAGCATCACCGCCCGGGATTCCGGAATGACAAAAAATCACTTAAGAACATTGCCCACTTCATCGATGTGACGATATATTCTGGCGTACTCGCTGTTGCAGTAGAGGATATTCCACATTTCGTCTAAGTATCCGCAGAGGTGCGGGTGCAGGTTGTCGGCGGCTTCCTTCATCACGGGGTTGACGAGCGGTTCAGCGGGGGCGTCTACGTGTTCCGTCACCCTGTGATAGAGGGCGAGATCATGAAGGTGCCTGCTCTGGAGCGGATTGATGCCAAGGGTCTCAGCTAGACGATCAACAAGGTCCGGTGAAGGTCGGCCTGCCTTACCCTGTTCAAGCTTGATCACGTATCCGACGCTCATCGATGCCCTCGCCGCCAGCTGTGTTCGGCTCAGACGGCCGCCTTTCGACCTCTCGCCGGCGGGAGAGGCCGAGCGCAGATGGCGGAGATAGTCGCCGAACGACGGCTTAGGCAAATGGCTCATTGCGACACAGCCTACAACTCTGTAGTGAAGGGGTTCGGGAGTTCAGCTCAAGACGAGGGAAAGCCCGGGAAATCATAATGTCGACCCGAGCTTTGCCGATGCGACGCGCGCCTTCGACTGGTCATTCGCAATAAAGCCCTCCCAGCCGGGCAGAGCCCCACAATTCTAGATCGGCATTTGCAGGACCAGGCCAGACCGCCCCGGCCAGTTCGCAGCGACCGGGGCGGTGAAGCGGACGGCTAGTACCAGGGATGGGACGACCAGTCCGGGGCGCGCTTTTCCAGGAAAGAGTCTCGGCCTTCGGCGGCCTCATCGGTACCGTACGCCAGCCGGGTGGCCTCGCCGGCGAACACCTGCTGACCGACCAGCCCGTCGTCGATGAGGTTGAAGGAGAACTTCAGCATCCGCTGGGCGGTCGGGCTCTTAGCGTTGATCTTGCGGGCCCATTCCAGGGCCGTCGCCTCGAGTTCGGCGTGCGGGACGACCGCGTTGACCATGCCCATCCGATGCGCGTCCTCGGCCGTGTAGGTCTCGCCCAGGAAGAAGATCTCGCGGGCGAACTTCTGCCCGACTTGGCGGGCCAGGTAGGCGGAGCCGAACCCGCCATCGAAGCTGGCGACGTCCGCGTCGGTCTGCTTGAACCGGGCGTGCTCTCGGGAGGCGATGGTCAGATCCGCGACGACGTGCAGGCTGTGCCCACCGCCGGCGGCCCAGCCGGGCACTACACAGATGACGACCTTCCCCATGAAACGGATCAGCCGCTGCACCTCCAGGATGTGCAGCCTGCCCGCCCTGGCCGGATCGATGGTGTCGGCAGTCTCGCCCTCGGCGTACCGATAGCCGTCCTTCCCCGGATCCGCTGATCCCCGCCAGAGCAGAACGACCAGATCCCGTCCTTGGGCGAGGGACCGTTGCCGGTGAGCAGCACGCAGCCCACGTCACCGCTCAACCGGGCGTGGTCGAACGCCCGGTACAGCTCGTCGACGGTGTTCGGCCGGAACGCATTGCGCACCTCCGGCCGGTCGAACGCGATCCGCACCGTCCCCTGGTCCACCGCCCGGTGGTACGTGTGTCAGTGAAGTCGAATCCTTCGACCTCTTTCCACTCGGCCTGGTCGAACAGCTCCGAAACCATGATCAGCCTTTCTGGTGAGGTCATGGAAAATTCAGTTGCCGGGACGTGCGAGGCTGGTCGAATACGCTGTGACCTCTATGAACGGGCGATAGACCGGCTGCCTCCGCTTTTCGCAGACGAACGCCAGGTCGGACTCAGGCATTCAAGTGAGACCGATACCCGTCCGCCCCGGTTGTGGCCGTGCAGCCTGCCCTCTCGGATCAGCCGCATCGAAAACATTTAACCCGATTCAGCGGCGATCCGTCATCACTCAACTACTTTACGTCGTCACCGTCGGTCGGTCTTGACCGCCTGTGGCGCTGGCGTTCGAGCTTGGCCGTGTTCGCAATGAGCTGGGTCACCATCTCGCGAGATTCTGGAGAAAGCTCGACGAAGCTGCGCAACTGCGCTCCATTCACCCCCGCATCACGCAGCAACACCAGGAGTTCGACCTCCGCGCCGACCGCTTCGGTCGTCTCGTTGTCGAAGAAATAGGCAGGCTCCACGCCGAAAAAGACGGCCAGCCCTTCGAGGACCCTTTTGGTGGGGTTGTCGGATTTACCGGTCCGCAGTTTCCACAACGTGGTGTCCGATACCGCCCCACCACCGGCCTTGGCGATCCCCTCGGCGGCCTCCTTGTAGGAGTAAGGACCGCGGCCGGCGGGATAGACAGTCCGGAACAGATAGTCGATCTTGCTTGCGAGGTCCGAGGTGCCGCTCCCACCCACACCGGGCACATCGGCATCTTTCACGGCGCGACCTCCCCTGCTCGACTCGCCAACGGGCACGCTCCAAATCTACGGCCAACACCCGAGCGTTGAATGTAGTTGACATCCCTCATCTGCGGTTTCTACTCTCGTAGCTCAGCAATATCAATTAAAAGTGATACCCGGGGGTGCGGTGCCACTGCTAGGGGACGGCTTGCGGAAGTGTATCGGCGTGTGAAACGTGTGACAGCCGCCCTCCCGCACGGGTCGATTGCCCCTGTGGCACAGGGCTGGGCACAACCGGCGCCGCGTCGGTCGCGCTCTGCTTCCTGACCGTATTCATCGGTTCGCTGAGCCCATCCAGGCCGCCTGGCGGGAGCGCCACCGCGGGCAGTCGGCAGCTCGGCACCGTGCCATGACAAACATCTGGGGGCAACGATGAAGGCAGCAGGACGCGGGCCGTACCGTGCCCGTGAAGTCGATCTTGTGTGGCGGCTGGGGAGGGTCTCCGTGACCATGGGGGTCGGGGCGTGCACCGGCGTCGTCCTGCTGATGGTCTGGCTCTCGCGGGGCATCGCCCAGCGACGTGATGCTCAACTGGTGCGCGGCTGCAAGTCCCGCCTGGCTCCAGTCCCTCGTGCCGCAGGTACGGATCCGAAAACGAACCTGTACGACGTCGCCTCGGTTGTGGTGGCCCTTGCTCCGCTGACTGGCGTTGGGATCGTCGGGGCTGGTGCGAACGCGTACGTGCGTGCCCTCTTGGTCGAGGTGCTCACCAGAGACAGTTCCAGAGTCGTCATCAGTCGCAACGAGCTCCATCGGCTCTTCGAAGGGGACTTCGACGAGGGCCTGCAGCGCGCCCTCGCCCCTGAAGCACAGGCTCAACCGGTTCCGCTGATGAATGGTCGATATGGTTTGGGGATGCATGATCGTCGCTTCGAGTTGGTCTGTGAGATCGAGCCTCCGACTCGTCCGGATCTGAAGCGGGTCCGTCACCAGATCGGAGTGATGAGCCCGATCGCGGATTCGTTCCTGATTCCCGACAACCACATCGGTCGGGCCACGGTCTCGAGCGTGGCGGTCGCCCATGAGGTTCAGGCGATGGGGGCCCGTGGGATCGCGTGTCTGAACTCGCGGGACCGCAACCTGCTTGGATTCCGCCGGGACCTGCTGACCGCCGCCGCCTATGGGGTGGAGCGGTTCTTGTTCGTCTATGGGGACAAGCCAAGTGCAGGTGGGCGCACCAGCGAACTGACCGTGCGGGCCATGATCGAGGAAGCGCGCTCCGCTGCCGAGGATCCGGCGTTCAACGGCTGTGCGCCGTTTCAGGTCGGTGTCACCTCCGGCCTTCGGCCGGTTCCCGCGTGGAAGAGCGCCGCTGACTTTGTGTTCGTCCAGGTCAGCTACTCAATCGAGAATTTGTTGCGCTGGCGGGAAAGCGTCGACCTCGGCGTCCCGGTCTATGCCGGGGTCATGGTGCTGGCCAGTGCGGGCATGGCCCGCAATCTGGCGGCGGCCATCCCGGATATCAACATCCCTGACCAGTTGGTCGTCGATGTCGAACGTGACCGCGACGCCGGAGTCAATGCAGCATGCGAGCAGATTCTGGCCATTCGCGACAGTGGCGCCTTCGACGGCGTGCACTTGGTTCCGGTCAGCCGCTATCGGCAGGTCGCGGCACGGCTCGAAATCGAGTTGTGAACGGATCAAAGAGCTGATCGTCGATCATGCGGCCGTGGAAGCCCATCGTGGTGGCCAGGATCGTCGGGGTATCAGCGCTCACCATCCGATCGTGTCACAGGGAATCCGGTTTACTCAGCACGGGCCGATCAGCCCGCTGCCGCGAACCGGAAGACGGGTGACGCTCCCAGTCGAAGCAAGCTCCTCGCGGGCCTGCTGGAGTTCCAGCGATAGCTCGGCGACCGCCCGGCGTAGTGCTGCCCCAGTGGCTCGCTCTTCGGCGAGCTCGGCCTTGACCTCGGTGAGCTTGTCCTTGAGTTTGGCGCTCTCCTCTGCGAGTTCCTGCATCACCAATGGGGTGGAGTCCTGGGCTTTGACCTTGGCCTGAAAGTCCTCTATCAGGTCCCGGTAGTCGGCGTAGACGACGTCTCGGCGCAGCCCGGATTCGGTGATCAGCTCGCTCGCGGTCAGCTTCCCCGAAATCGATCGCAACGGGGTCCCGGCCAGCAGCCGGTCTGCGGCGGCCTTGAGTGAGACCTGTTCAGCGTCGCGTTCCCGGGCAGTACGGCTCATCTGTCCTCACTCTCGTCCCGCCCAGTGGGGCGGGAGGCTTCATGGCGAACAATGATCGCCCGTCGTTGCGCGGCCCGGGCGGCGGCTCGGTCCCGGATCGGCCAAGGCGCCAGCGGATCGGCGGCGGCCTGTTCCATCGCTGTGGCTTCCTTGGCCATCTGCTGGATGTCGCGGTCGGTGTGGGCCAGGTTCTGGCAGGTCGTGCGGCATTCTGATTCGTCGGGAGTGTCGTCGGCGGGCAGGCCCTGCTCGATCTTGGCTTTGCGGCAGGCGGCGGTCTCGGTCCGCCAGACGCAGGTCATCGCCTCGCCGTGGTGGATGTTGGAGTCGGTCCGGGCCAGGAGCCGCTCCAGGTTGCGGGCCCGGTTGATGACCCGGCCATCGAGCCGGTGGGCGCGGGCGATCCGGTCCCGGTACTCCTGCGCGGAGGGGCCGCTGACGTGCTCGCCGTCCTCCAGCAGGGTCCAGTCGCGGTCGGTCTGCTCTAGCACCAGCTCCAGCCGCTCGACCGCCAAGTCCTCCATCCAGCTGGTGTCGGCGGTGCCTAATGGCACCGTCGGATATTGGAACTCTCTGAATGCCTTGGGTCGGTCGAGCTTCTGGGGCTGTGGACGGCGTTGGATGGTCAGTTGTCCCACTCGAACAGGTACTGCTGCGTGGTCTTGTTGAAGGATGCGTGGACTCGGTGGGGGGTCAGTCCGAACTCTGCCGTCGCCCATCCAGCGATTGCTGGGGCGAGGGCGCCATCGGTGTAGTCGGCGTCAACGATCTCAAGTGCCCGCACCACGACGAGGAGGTATCCGCTGTCTTCGATGAGTTCGATGGCGTCGGCGACCTTCAGGAGACCGGCCTGCAGGTGGTCGATCTGGCAGTCGCTCAGCGGCAGGGGGGTGTCCCGGAATGCGTCCTGGGCTTGGGATGCGTCCAGCCAGATCCGCCCGCTGACCGGGTCTCCGATGCGGGGCGGGACGTCTGTGCGGACGAGTTCGGCGGTGATGCCGACGAACAGCCCGAACGTGTTGGTCTGGACCTTATATCGGTAGTTCCGCATGATCCCTCACTGAAGAGCACCGCACGCTGTGGCAAGGTCACCGGACGCGATCAGGGCAGCGACAGCGTCGATCACGGCGGGGAACCCTGGTTCACTGAGGATGATCAGATCCGAGGCCCAGAAGTAGCCGCCGCCATGGCATTCCCCCACCTCACGGTGTCGCTCCATCACGTGCTTGATCGCCCCGAGTGTCATGAACGTCGCGTAGTGACGTGAACCATCCGGGAGGGTGATCGTGACGTCGGCTTCTTCGGTGTCATCTGGGCTGTGTCCCTCCCACCGGGGAATGGTCAGCTCGAAGCCGTCGGCAGTGATCCGGTAGAACGGGCCGTCAATCTCGATCATGGACATGCTCCGAATCAAGGATCTATCCCGTCAGATGCTGCGGACCCAGGCGGTGAAATCGTCGGCGAGGCCGGGCGGGTTGGCGGCCTCGGTCCGCCGGGCGATCTGCTCGTAGTACTCCAGCTCGTGGACGAGCACGGGCACGGGTCTGCCGAGGGTGGCGGTGATGACACCGGTGGTGTGGAGGGTTCGGGCGAGTTGGCTGCAGGCTTGGTTGAAGTGGACCTCGATCTGCTGGGCGAGTGGACCGACGGCGGTCAGCCAGTCGGCATCGTCTGCGGGTTCGTCGTACCAAAGTCCGAGATCCTTGATCCACTTCTCGCGGGCCGCGGCTCCAGCGGGATCGCGGGTGGGGTCGCCGATCACGGTGAGCTGGTTTTGGAGCCAGAAGGCGTAGTTCCAGCGGGCTTCGGCGGGGCCTGACGCGCGGCCGGCCAAGATGGTCTGTTGCACCTGGGTCTCGGTGTTGTAGCCGATGACCAGGGTGGGCAGTCGCGGGTCGTCGTCGATGTTGTCGATGAGGAAGGAGACCGCGTAGATGTCACGCGCCTGGTCGGTGGGGATCGAGGAGAACGCGTTGACCGCGACGTCATGCAGGTGGCCGAGGAACGTCACGGGCGCTCTCCCGTCAAGCGGACGAGGAGCAGGTAGGCCTCTTCGGGGATCTCCAGGTAGGTGGCCTGGACGTGGTAGCGGCCGGGAGGGAGATCGATGCGCAAGCGTTCCTCATCGGCCTCAAGGACCCAGGCGTAGTCGTAGGCGGAGTCGAAGAGGATCAGCGGCTCGGTGATGTCCCAGCTCAACGCTGATTTCCAGGCGATGGACGGCAGTAGGTCCGCAACGGCTGCGGCGACGTCGAAGTCGTCAGACCCGGCGATCTCGCGAAGGAAGACGTTCAAGTCGGGCAGGAACGTGGTTCGCGCGGGCATGTCACCGAGAACCAAAGCGACGGCGGGCCCGACGTCGATCAATCCGATGTAGTCATCGACGGCGCAGGCTCGCCCGTAGTCGCCTTCCTCATCGGGGTAGGTGGATGGTGCGCCGCCCCAGCGAGGGCAGGCCGATTCGGGGATGAGGATCAGCGGCCCTCCCAGTGAGGTGACCCAGGTGCTGTTCACGGTGTTCTCCGGTTGCGGCAGATGGCTGTGCGTCATGATCGGCCTCGCCGGCTGATGTCGGCGGCGTAGGTCATCCAGTCCCCGGCGGAGGCCTGTTGCCAGGCGACGGCGACTTTGATGTGGATGCCGAGCATGCGGGCGAGGATGGCGGCGGGGATCTCTGTGGCGAGGGCGAACAGCGCGGTGGAGCGGCCGCGCCCGGCGTGGATGCCGATCTTCTTGAGTCGTTCGCCGAGGTAGCCGGGGCTGAGGGGCTGGCCGTGTCGTCTGCCAGGGAACAGCCAGGGCGTACTCGCGGTGGTGTCCAAAATGGTGTTGCCCCTGCGGTTGGCGACCAGTTCGAGGACGAGCGCGGCCAGGGGCTCGGGAAGCACGACAGGAGCGGTGCCCAGCTGGATCGAGACCTGGTCTGCGTTGGTGTGGACGTCGTCGGCGGTGAGGCGGCTGATGGTTCCCAGGTTCTGCGCGTAGAGCAGGAGCAGCAGGCCGACGACCCGGTCGGAGGTCTTGAGCGTGTTGTCCTGCAGGAGGCGTCGGGCGTCGTCCCAGCGTTTCTCTCCGTCATGGGGGCCGCGAGGGCCTTGCCAGCGGACGGCGGGGAAGGTCATGTGGTGGGCGTGCCGGTGGGCGAGCGCCCAGCGGACGAAGTTTCCGGTGTCATCCCGGTAGCTGACGTCGCCGGACGTCCACCGGTCGAGATCGGCCTGGGTGCAGGTGGCCAGGGTGAGGTCGTTACTGGCCAGCCAGTCGAGGAGGTTCACCGCGGCTGTGATGTGGCAGCGGACGTTGAGGCATTGCAGATGGGAGGCGGGGGCTCCGTTCAGGCGTCTTCTCAGCCGCCGCAGGTGGTGCCAGATCGCGTAGGCGTGCAGGATCCGCCGCTCGTCCGGGTCGGTTCGGGCCGCGAGGGCGGAAGCGGTCCAGCGCTCCAGTGCCACGAGACGTTCGTCGCGCTCGGGGAGGGCGCCGGTGGCGACCAGGACGCTGCGCAGGTGGTCGAGGGTCTTGTTGGAGGGGAGTTCGTCGAGCGTTTCGTGTGTGACCTGGCGAGTGTCTCGGCCGATCTCGGCGAGGACCTCTCGGACCTGGGGTCGTCTGAGCCAGCCCATGGCGACGTCCGGCCGGTCGACCTCGGTCAGGGCGTGGTGCAGGGGTGCGAGATCGGCCCGGACCTGGCCGGTGTCGTCACCGATGAGCACTCGGATCTGCTGGTCGAGGGCACACCGCTGGCAGGGACGCGGGCTGAGGACCCACGTCGTTTTGCAGGTCGGGCACCTGTCCCAGAAGTCCGGGTCCGGGTTGAGGCACCTCGCGCACAGGGGTGTCTTGAGCGTGCCGCCCCGAATCGGGGCGATGGTGTCGCAGCCGCTGCATCGGAGCCATTTGTGCTGGCAGTTGTCGCACCAGGGCTCTCCGGTGGCCCGGGAGATCTCGCAGGGTGTTTCGCGGCCGCAGATTCCGCAGGTCAGCACGGGCCGGGGTAGACAGTTCTGGCAGAGCGGCCCGTCGGTCGTTCGGGCTGCGACTCGGCTGCGGCGGCCGCAGCCGGAACAGTCTTCGAGGTTGATCGGGTCGTTGACCAGGCAGTTCGGGCACAAGGGTCCACCGTCGGCGTTCCGGGCCGCCGGTTCCCGGACGCTGCCGCACCGCGAGCAGGCGACTGCCCGGGTCTTGGCGAAGCAGTTCCGGCAGACCCGCTGGCCGTCGAGTCGCTTGGACAAGGTGATGACGCGCTGGCAGCGGGGGCATTCCGGCGGGAGGACCTTGGTCGCGCCGGCCTTGATCAGCTCGTCAATGAACCGGAGCACCGCGGGAGCTGGGGCCTGGGCTCCTGATCCAGTGAGCAGTTCGGGCTTGTCCACGATCGCCCATGCAAGACGACGTTGCCCGGCTGGGCGGACGGTGGCCCGCTCGAGCGCGGCCAGCACGTTTGGGGGGGTCAGCTCGGGATCGAGTTGGACGACCGCCTCGATCAACATCCGTACTGGGTCGCCGGCGTTGTCCGGGCAGTGCTCGCAGCGTGGGAGGCCGTGCCGGTCTCGGGTCGCGACTCGCCGCGCGGTCCCGCACTGGGCGCAGGCCTGGGGCTTGTCCCGGCAGGGTGAGCAGATCACGCAGCCCTTGCGGCTGATCAGGTAGGAGACAGGGCGTCCGCATTCGCCGCAGCGGGGTGCCGCGATGGCCGCCGCTCCGGTAGCGCGCAGTCCCAGCAGCAACTGGCCCACGGCCCAGGGGACGGGAGTGCCACCAGTGGTGAGCCGAGCCGGATCGTCGCGGAGGTCCTGGGCCAGGCGGCGGCGTTTGGCTCGGCCACCCGCGACCCTGATGACCTCCTGACGAACCACGTCGGTGCTCAACGTCGGCTCGACGTCGGTCACCAACCTGACGATCAGACCGATCGGGTCGGCGATGACCTCGGCGTCCAGCGCGGTGGTCATTCGCCGGCCGGGGCGATCCGGGCCCGCTTGGGCCGCAGCTCGCCGACCCCGGCCTCCCCGCCGACCACCTTGGTCTTCTTGGCCAGCCCAGCGACGGGCATGGGCTCGATGAGCTCCTCCATCGTGCAGTCCAGGATGTCCAGCAGCGCCATCAAGATCTTCAGACTGAGCCGTTCGGGACGGTCCACGACCAGCCGGTAGACCTGGGAGGAGGACAACTTGATGCCCCGCTCCGCCAGAGGCGCGAGCAGATCGGTGGTGGAGAACATGCCCCGCGTCGCCATGACCTGCCGCAGATGCCACTGGTAGTCCAACTTGGCCGTCATCGACGTCCCTTCCGTCCAGAGTCACTACCGTGGTCAGCGTCCAGAGCCGGAGCGAGCGCTCGACGCAGTGCGGTGTTCATGAAGTCGTCGCTGACGTGGGTATAGACCGCCGTCGAACTATCATTCTCGTGGCCGACCTGGGCCTGAATTATCTTTAGCTTGATCAACTTCTCGCTCTCTGACCTGGGTGTCTGCGGTGCGGACATTGCTCTTGACGAGGCATTGGCCGGTCCTGTCGGGGCTGTTCAGCACGGGCCGATCGTTGCCGAGCCGAGATGTCGGCTGGTGGGTTTGTCGGGTTCGCGAGATCGGGCCGAGCGTTGTTCGCCGAGGGCCCGGGCGAGCTGATCGCGCAGTCGGCGGTTCTCCTCGGCGAGTTGCCGATTGCGCTCGTTGGCTGCTTCGAGGCGCCGCAGCAGTGAGGCGTCGGAGGCGCGTTGCCGGATCGGCAGGGGTGTGCCGGGTGCCCGCTGCGAGGCTGCTCGGAGCCGCTCGATCTCGGTCCGTAGATCGGGTTGAGTGTAGAGCCAGGAGCGTGAGACTCCGGCTGCGGTGGCCACGGCGTCGAAGGTCACCGGGGCGCCGGCCGTCTCGATATCGCGCAGTGCTTGGACGGCTTTGGCCCGGGTGTACTCGTGACGGTGCTGGGCGGCGGCCACGATGTGGCGGGTGTTGTCAGCTCGCATCAGCCGCAGCCTCGCTCTCCTGGCCGGGGCCGTCTTCCTGCAGGCCGGTGATGATCCGGTCGAGATTGCCCAGGACCTGCTGGTTCATCTCGACCAGGCGGAGCTGTCCACGGGCCTCAGCGGCGGACATGATCTGCAGCACCTCCTGGCGTTGCTGCTGGTGTTGCGGCAGGAACTCGGGCGTGGTCACGAACATCGGGCAGGTCAGGCAGGCGTTGGCGTGCGGGCAGGTCTTCTGCACCGGGAGCCCACAGAACCCGTTCGGCAGCGCCTGGGTCACGCGCCCCAGCCGCTGCTTGGCCCAACTGGCCACGGCCAGCGGCCCGTCCGGGGAAACGGTGACGGTCTCGCCGCGAGCGTTGACCTTGCGAGCCTTCTCCCAGTGACGGCGGACGGTGCTGTCATGCAGCCGGGCGTAGTGAGCCGTCATCTCACCCGAGGAATGATCAAGAAGGACCTGAACGACCTCTTGAGGGACGTCGCGGTTGATCAGCCTGGTCGCGAAAGTATGACGCCATTGATGCGGGGTCAGATGCACGGGCCGGCCGTGCTCGTCGCGGACGTCGCAGCGCTGCAGCCAGTCGTTGAGCTGGCCGCGGTAGGAGTGGGTGGTCAGCTGCCGGACACCGTCGGGGTTCATCCGCGGTGCGGGGAACAGCCACCGGCCGCCGTCCGGCCAACGGTCCAAGATCCGCTGCTGCTGTTCGGTGATCTGCTGATCGAGTTCCTCGTCGATGGGGACGAGTGCTTCACGCTACAACTTGTTGTTGA
>JAOPYO010000229.1 GCA_025964575.1 Actinomycetes bacterium | reverse complement strand
GTCAGCACCGTCATGGCGGGCGGCGACACCTTCCCCTCTCCGTTCGGCTCCTCGGCCGGGATCCTGGCCTACTTCCACGACCACCACGACGCCGTACAGGTCGGAGCGTTCCTCCAGTTCGGCGCCTCGGTCCCGATGGCGATCTACGCGGCCACCGCCTCGGCCCGGCTGCGCAACCTCGGCATCCGGGCGCCCGGCGCCACCATCGCCCTGACCGGCGGCATGCTGGCCGCCGCCATGCTCGCCCTGTCCGCCATGTTGAGCTGGGTGTTGTCCCGCCCAGAGGTACGAACCGAGCCCGCCGTGGTCCGGGCCCTGCAGGACCTCACCTTCGCCACCGGAGGCACCGGGCACGTCGTCTTCCTCGGCCTCCTCGTGGCGGGCCTCGCCGTACCGGGTCTGCTGGCCGGTCTGCTGCCGCGCCCGCTGGCGCTCACCGGCCTGGTCATTGCGGTCACCGCCGAACTGTCCACGCTCACCTTCCTCATCTCCGGCGCGGCCATCCTGCTGCCCATCGCCCGCTTCACCTCCCTGGCCTGGCTGATCGCCACCGGCTTCCTGCTGCCCCGCACCCGAACCAACAAGGCCGATGCCCGCAAGTAAGCACGTAAGGACGTAGCCGTATGAACAGCGCATTGACCGAACGGCTCCTCAGGTTCCAGCACCCTGAGAAGGTCCTCGCCGGGCAGCAGGCCCTGACCATCGCCTTGGTCGACACCCTCACGGACCAGCCGTGAAGCTGCTCATCTTCGGCGCAACCGGCGGCACCGGCGCCCAACTCCTGACCCAGGCGCTCGATGCAGGCCACGATGTCACCGTTGTCGCCCGCAATCCGGACAAGCTTCCCGTGAGCGACCAATCACGTCCGGCCGTTATCACCGGAGACGTACTGGAACCCAAGACGTGGAAAGCCGCAGTCAGCGCCCATGACGCCGTCCTGTCCTGCTTGGGCAGCAGGGACCGTAAGCATCCCACCACCGTCTACTCGCAAGGAATGACCAACATCATCGATGCCATGCGCCGCGCCGGGGTGCGACGCGTCGTGTGCCTGTCCTCGGCCGGCCTCGACATTCCTCCCGAGACCCCGCTACCCCAGCGACTCGTCACGAGACTTATCGTTCAGCGTCTCTACCGTCACGGCTACACCGACATGACCGTCATGGAACGCATCGTCACGGCCAGCGACACCGACTGGACGATCATCCGCCCACCGATGCTCACCAACGGGCCACTCACTGGGCGCTACCGGACGGCGGGAAACCAGCACCTGACAAACCCGAAGTCCCTCTCACGAACAGATCTCGCCCACTACATGCTCAACCACATCGAGGACCGCGACACCTGGCAGAAAACAGTCGAAATCTCATCGTGAACCGGCCGACCATGCACTTCCCAGGTCGTGGCCCAGACCGGGTCATAGCGCCTGCGGTGATCGCGATCTGTGGCGGTGGCTGCTGATCGCCCGTCCGAGAGCTCAGGCTGCTACGCCGCGGGGGGTAGGAAGCAGCGTCTTGGTGAGCTTCGCGCCGCTGCTGGTTAGGGCGCAATGGACGGTACGGTCCCCCGCGACCCAGGCCACCTGGGTCGGGAGCGCGGCCAGGGACTCCGCGACCTCGAGCCCCCGTCGCAACGGGGGGCGTGCGTCAACCCGCCGACCCGTACGCCGCAACGCCGAGGCCTGCACCCGACCCCAACACCCATGGGCCCTGGGTCCCAGCGTGCATTGGGTCCTGGGGATCATGCGCGGTCGATCGAAATCGGGCAGGGTAGACACGTCTGACCCGATAGAACCTAGTGTGCCCCGGACGCGATCGCCCGGGGCTGCGCCGCGGACGCCGTCAGATCCCGTTGATCAGGTGGGTCGCCAGATCCGGGCTGAACGGTGCCGTCTGCGCGCCTATGCCGACGAGCGAGTTTGTATCGTTGGTCGCTAATGTGACTATTTGTGATTTATGTGGCCTGTGTGACCTCAGCCGGGTCGCCGGACGGCTCAGTTTTAGGGAGATTCAGTGCGTAGCGTGATGTCATTGGGGCGTTGGATCGGGCTCGGCGCGGTCGGCGCGCTGGCGACGACTGCCGCCGTGGTCGCCGTGGCGAACACCGGCCAGCACCACCCCGCTGGGGTGAAGCTGGCGGCGGGCAGTGCCGCGAGCAGCACCCGTGTGGCCGGCAAGACCGCCCAGTTCACCGGTGTGTGGGCGCCCGGCAGCGGCACGCAGTGGTGGCGTACGGGCATGACGGCCAAGCAGTTCGGCTGGTGGAACGCCCACTACACCAAGCAGGGCCTGCGCATCCAGGACCTGCGGGTGTCGCCGGGTGCTAAGGACTACACCGCTGTGTGGCGGCCCGGCACTGGTGCGGAGAAGATCCGTACCGGACTGACGCCGAGCCAATTCAAAGCCGCCAACACGGCCAATGCCAAGAAGGGCCTGCGGATCAAGTCCCTGAGCACGGGCAACGGGATCACGGCCGTCTGGCGTCCAGGCCACCAGAAGCAGACGATCACGGTGGGCCTCACCACGAGCCCCTTCGCCACCCTGCTGAACGCGGAGTCGAAGAAGTCGATGCGCCCCGTGCTCCTCGACCGGTACACGGCCGGCGGCGCCTGGCATTTTGTCAGTGTCTTTGAGCCTGGCACCGGCGACTGGCAGGCCAGGACGACGACGTCGCCGACCGTCTGGCACAACGACAACATGAACTACGCCAAGGGCGGACTGCGCCTCGTCAGCCTCGGATCCGAGCCGTACACCGGCTTGTGGCGCCCCGGCAGCGGCAAATGGCAGGTCTGGACGGCCCCCTTCGCCACCTTCATGGCCGACGAGGCGAAGTTCTACAAGCAGGGCTACCGCCTCGTCCGCATCGCCAAGTGGACGTCCTGACGATCTGTTAGGAGCCAACGACCAGCGGGGCGGGGCGCCGCATTCCGTCGTGGGTACACCGTGCGCTGCAGGGAAGAGATCAGACCGGGCTCAGGCCGCCGGTTGTCCTGAGTCGGGACGGGCCCGGAGGCGGCGGAGCATGCGGGCGTCTTGGAAACCGGCTGCCCGGGCCGCCGCCTCCACCGTCGCGCCGTGCCCGATCACGTGCTCGGCCCGCTCGATCCGGAGCACCTGCTGGTAGCGCAGCGGTGTCATCCCCGTTACCTGCACGAACAGCCGGGTCAGGGTACGTTCACTGACACCCGATGCCGCGGCGAGCTTCGTGAGCGGGAGTGGCTCGGTGAACCGCGCGTCGATCAGGTCTTGGACGCGGTGCACCACGTCGCTGAGGTGTGAGCGGTGCCGCAGCATCGCGCTCGCCTGCTGCTCGTCCCCGTTGCGGCGGGTGTAGACCACCATCTCGCGGGCGACCTGTGCGGCGACGCCCGGTCCATGCTGGACGGCCACCAAATGCAGGGCGAGGTCGATGCCGCTGGCGATGCCCGCGGACGTCACGACCCGGTCGTCTACGGTGTACAAGACGTCGCGCACCACCGTCGTCTTCGGGTAGCGGCGGGCCAGCTCGTCCTGCAGATCGTGGTGGGTCGTGCAGCGCCGCCCGTCGAGCAGCCCGGCTCGGCCGAGCGCATCGGCCCCGGCACAGACACTGGCGACCGTACCGCCGTCCGCGTGATGATCGGCCAGCCGGCGAAGGGTGGAGGCGTCGAGCCGTCCGGTGGAGCCGAGGCGCGGGGCCCGCCAGCCGGGCACCAGAACAAGGTCGTCGGTGCCCAGGTCCGGCCAGATCACCGATGCTCGCAGCGGCACCCCTTGCGCGGTCGGAACGTCCTCCTGCTCGGCCACATAGGAGAGCTCGTAGCCATACCCGAGACCGGCGGCGGTGGAGAAGGCCTGGGCGGGTCCGGCCAGGTCCAGCAGATGCAGTTGCGGGACGAGCAGGAAGACGACACGGGTCACGATCTGGTCAGCCTCCCATAGGTGCCGCCACGGGTTCCGCCCTGGTACCCGTCAGCTCCGCCACCGTACAGATGGTGGCGAACCGGCCGGCCAGCGCGTACTCGGTCCGGGCGATGACCTCGTCGGCGGGCAGCGTGCGGGGGTCGGCGAGGATCTCCTCCACCGTGCGACCGGCAGGCGCATCCCGGTGCTCGATGGGGTTGGTCGCGGTCGCGTCGGTGACGAACGTGACGTCGAAGCCGAGGTCCGAGGCGACCCGGGCTGTCGTCTCACAGCACTGCTCGGTACGGATGCCGCTGATGACAACCTCGCGGATTCCCCTGGCGGTGAGGAGCTGCTGGAGATTCGTCGTCGTGAAGGCGTTGTGGGAGGTCTTGGTGATCGTCGGTTCACCGCCACGTGGCACCAGTCCGTCGATCAGGCGCACGTACCCGGTCGCCGGGTCGAAGACCGTGCCGCTGCCGGGCTCCGCGTGCAGGACCCAGACGACCAGGTCGCCTCCCGACCTGGCGGTGTCCACCAGCCGATTCACCTGATCGACGATGCCGGGGTTGGAGATGGTCCGCCAACTCGGCCGCCGCCGGAAGGACTCCTGGACGTCGATGACGAGGAATGCTCTGCTCATGGCTCGATCCTGACCTCTCGCGACGGTCGCCAAAAGACACTATCGGGCCTCACCGCGGACCGATCCGGTCACCGGGCGAGCTGTTCAGTGATAGGCGGGCGAGGCGCGTGCGAAGATGCCGGGCATGATCAGTCAGGTGAACGCGCTGACCGCCAGGTGGGCGGCGAAGTGTTCGGGTGAGTCGGTCGTGTTCGCCGGGGCGGGGGTCTGGCCGCTGTTGGCGTTCTTGGCATCGGCGGCAGCGGGGCCGGGCCGGGCGGAGCTGGAGGCGGCGATCGGCGTTGACGCGGCTGAGGCGGCCCGGCGGGCATCAGCAGCGTGCCGCTCGCTGTTCAGCAGGCGCGTCAGGATGCCGTCGCCACCTTCACCGCGAAGGGGTTCGAGGCGGCCGCCGTGACCATCATCGCTCCAATGGCGGGTTCGGCGTTCAGGCCGTCGGCCCAGGTCACAATGGTTCACGTGACCTTCGATCGGCCTTTTGGTTTCCTGGCCGCCGACCGCGCGACCGGATTGGTCCTGGCCGCGGGCTGGGTAGCGGATGCTGAGCCGGCGAATCCCGAACAGGCAGTCCAATGGTGATCTCTGGTGGGATTCGCTGAATCGTGGCCGTGGGTCGAGTGGAAAGAGCCTGTAACACCTTGTTCAAGAGTTGGGCAAGGTATTGCCAATTCTCGCGGCCCGGGCCATGCCGAGAAGGTAGTGGGAAGGTAGACAGGAGGGATAAGCCAGGTCAGCAGTGACGCGGTGTTCGGTGGAGGGACCATGGCGGGGGCTCGAAACGCATGGGAGGTCTTCCAATCCGGTGGAGATCCCGCCGGTGTGCAGGCAGAGATCGTCAAGTCATGGCGCCGGTCCCAGTGGAGCGGCGTGGATCCCGAGCATCTCGAGGTCGGTCATAGTGAGGTCGACGATGAATCCGCGTTTGTGCGGACTGCCGCACCAGTCCTGTCGCACATGGCCGACGTCCTCGTAGGCAGCTCGACCTGCCTGGCACTGGCCGACCTCAGCGGTAACTTGAGCTGGCGTTGGGTTTCCGAACCATTGCTAGGCCGCAGGCTCGATCGCTTTCAATTCGAGAAGGGAGCACGCTTCGGCGAGGAGCATGTCGGAACCAATGCCGTTGGTATCTCTCTTGAGAGTGGCCGCTCCGCAGTGGTCGTTGGCAAGGAGCACTACAAGCAACCACTTCACGGCTGGGCCTGTGCCGCCGAGCCCGTTATCCATCCCATAACCGGCCAGGTTTGTGGCGCCGTCAACGTGACCTGCCGGGCAGCCGACGCGAATCAGCTTCTGCGGATGGCGGTACGTTCACTGGCCAACGGGGTCCGATCGGCGATGTACTCGGCCTCCAGCGCCAAACAGCGTCGGCTCCTCGATGCGTTTCTCACCTACCGTGCGGAGACGACCAGACCGGTGATAACCCTCTACGATCACATCATGATCGCCAACGAAGCAGCGACGGCGCTCAACCTGGACCAGAGCAGCCTGTGGGCAGCGGTCCAGGAAGCTGGGCCTGCGGCGACGGTGATCCGCGTCAGCGGCACCGTGACCGCCCACGTGTACCCGGTGACACCGGGAAGACCATCCGACGGAGTCGTGCTCCTACCGCTGGCCGGCAAACCCTCCGACGGCCGACGTGGTGAGGGCATTCGCGCTGGTAGGCCGACCAGCCCGCATCCGTCGGGGCTCAGCCCGATCGAGCAGGCTGAGGCGGAGATCGTCGGAAACGTGCTCGCCGAGTGTGAGGGCAACAAATCCGCGGCGGCGGTACGGCTGGGTATCTCGCGGGGCACCCTCTACCAGAAGCTGCGGCGCTACCGCCTGGTCAGCGAATCATAGGTCTTTGCCACTGGTCAGTGGTCGTCCTGGAGCGGGCGGAGAACACAGAACTCATTGAGCTCGGGGTCGGCCAGCACGACCCACGACACATCAGCTGGTTGTCCGATGGATACGCGCTGGGCTCCGAGTGCGATCAGGCGCTCAACCTCACGTTGCTGATCATCAGGCCGAAGGTCCAGATGGAGCCGGTTCTTGCCAACCGTCGGGTCCGGCACCCTCAGGAACAGCAGGTCTGGCACGACACCATCCTCGGCACTTCCCGCCGGCGGTTCCAACACGATCTGCTCTGGAGTCTCGTAAGTACGTCGCCAGCCGAGCGCGATCTCCCAGAAACCGGCCACCACCTGTGGGTCGTGACAATCGATGTTCAGGCACTGAATCCTCAAGGTCATGGGCCAACCCTGCAGGGCCGGGGTTACCATGTCGAACGGTTTTCCACGGGTCACCGCCAACCTGGTGAGAAACGGTGCCACGCCGCGCGAGGCGGATCAGGAAGGTCGGGCGAGAGGGAGCCGGAGCACGAAGCACGCGCCATTGCCGGAGGTATCTTCTACCAGGAGGCTTCCCTGGTGAGTCTGTGCGATGTCATGGGCGATCGCCAGGCCGAGGCCGGTGCCTCCGCAGTCGCGGCTACGGGCCGTGTCCAGCCGGGTGAAGCGTCCGAAGATCCGTTCCCGGTCCGGCACGGCGACCCCCGCTCCGTCGTCGGTGACGGTGAGTTCGGCGTGGGCGCCGACGCGGCGTACCCGGATCTCGACGGTGTGCTTCGCGTGCCGCTGGGCGTTGTCGAGCAGGTTGGCCAGCAACCGGCCGATCTGGCTACCGTTGGCGTTGACGGTCACTCGGGGCTCGAGTCGCAGTCGCATGTTGAGGCCGCCCGCCCGCCGGGAGACCTCGGCCCGCACCGTCTCGGCCAGGTCGACTGGTTCCCGCTCGGCCGGCGCGTCCGCCGCCACCCGCGCCAGCAGGAGCAGGTCCTCGGTGATCGCCTCCAGCCGATCGACATCGCGCAGCGCGGCATCGAGCAACTCGGGCAGGTTGGTCTGGTCCGGGTGGAGCCGGGCTTCTTCCAGCTGAGCCCTCAGCCCGGCCAACGGCGTTCGCAGCTCGTGCGAGGCGTCCGCGGCGAACTGGCGCTGCTGAGCGAGCATCCGTTCCGTACAGTCGTTGCCCTGCCAACCGCGGTTTGTCTGCACCTGAGCGGCAAGGTCGTCCAACATCATGGTCATGCCGCATCCTCCTCGTTCGCCATCAGGCAGGTATCCAGCCAGGGCATGCGAACGGCATCATGAATGCCGATCGGCCGCAGGCGAACCGGGGCAGTTGTTTCTTTCCGGTCAGTGATGATCCTGCGTCCTCCCACGAGTGCACTGCAATACCTTGTTCAAGAATTGAACAAGTGCCGCTAATCCTCGCCAGGTGATCCACATCGCGCGCGACCTGCTCAGCCGATGAACAGGTATTTCGCCTGGTAAGGGGAGTGGCGAGGGGCGTTCCGCGATCATCGGCTCGCTGCCGTACGGCCGACGAGTCGTTCATAGCGCTGGCGGGCGGCCTGCGGGGTCCCCAGTCCTAGCCCGAAGGCGATCTGCTGCCAGGTCATGCCCCGTCCCTTGGCCATCTCCAGGAGACTCGCCTCCAGAGCGTCGAGCTCGGCGCGTGCGCGGGGCGCCAGGGTCAGCGCGGCCATGACGTCCGCGTCCTCCACGGGTGGCTCGCCCTCTTCGGGCTGTTCGCTGCCGCCCGCCAAGACCGTGATCCGCTGTACCGCGTCGAAGGGCCCCATGGGCAGCCCGTGGTCGTCCCATCTGCGGCGCGCCTCGTTGTTCGCATGGCGTTCGGTGATCCGGAAGAGCGCGGTGATCTCTCGCTGCTGCCGTGTCTGTGCGGGATCAGGTGCGGTGAAAGGGTCTGCGTGCTCGGTCATGCTCGCCACAGTGGCGGACAATCAATTCGTTGTCAACTAGTTGTTTTAAACGCATCGTTTAACGAGTCCGCGTGATGCGGATCCGCTCGGCAGTATCTGCTCGGGAGAGCTCCCGAGGCGGCCGGGGTCATGCGGGCCCACCTGGAACGCATGAGCGCGGTGGTCGGGACACAAACACCGAGGACCCATACGCCAACCGGCGTATGGGTCCTCGCTGAGCCGCCTCTAGGAGGTGGTTCCGTACACGAGGTACGGCTGCCGCACTAGGGCAGCTTGCCGCACTGGAGGGGCCCGTTTCCCTGCTTGCAGCAGAGCTTCGTCCCCTTCTTGTGGCACGTCACCGTGAATTTGCTCGGGAGGCCGGGCCTGGTCTTCATGTACGTGCACTGGAGGGGGCTGTTTCCAGTCTTGCAGCAGATCTTCTTTGCCTTCTTGTAGCACGTCACCGTGAATTTGTTCGGGATACTGGACCTAGACCTGGCCTTGGTCTTGGTTCTCGTCTTGGTAGATGTGCACTTGAGGGGTCCGTTTCCCTGCCTACAGCAGGTCTTTTTCCCCTTCTTGTAGCACGTCTTCACAGGAGATTTGACGTGAGAGATCCGGGTTGTTGCTGCAGCCTGCGAGGCATTGGCCACCATCGATTTCGGGGAAGCTGGGGCGGCTGCGGCCTGCGGAGCTTGGGCTAGGGAGAGAGCGAAGGTGACAAGGAGTGCGAGGCCGAGGCCGGAAGTGGTCGCTGTCGTGCGCTTCTGAAGTCCCATGGAAATTCCCTTCTTGGGGAAGTTCGAACCCATGCAGGCTGAAGGTGGATTTCTGTGGGAACGGTGAGCCCCCGTGGCGCGGAATTTGACGATCACGCCAGCCGCTGGCTTAGAATCCACTGCAATCTATGTCGCGCGACGGTAGCTACCCTTCCCGGCGGCAATTTATACGAAACCGGGACATATAGGGTTTGACTGGAGTTTTTCATTGCATAGGCGGACGGTTTACATCTGACCGTCCGCACTACCCAGAGCTGGTCGCGTTTAAGTAATGAGCCTGTCTTTCTCGCGATGGAAAGAGTCCTGAACTGCGGAAACGCGAAGGTCGACGAGTTCTCGGCGGGTGTCTTCTGGGCGATCGTTTCCGTACGTCTGTGGCCAGGCCGAGTCCTGCCTGGCCGCGTGTTAGGGCGTTGTCGCGGACGCCGCGCAGAGGCAGCACGCGTCGGTGAAGACCCGCACGGCTTTGCGGTGGTCTCCCGTGCGCCAGACGACGGCGAGTTCGCTGGGCGAGAGTCCGGTGACCGGCCGGCAGACGACGTCTTCTCGCTTGTAGATCTCGGCGTTGCCCGCGGAGAGGAGGACGACTCCGAGTCCCGAAGCGACCGCTTCGAAGGCCTCGTCGGCGGTTTCGGCCGTCGCGGCGATCCGCGCCGGTGCCCGGCGATGATCGTTGGCAAGCCAGAACTCGCGGAGGGCTCCGGCTGCCGGCGGAAGCGCGATGAAGGGCTCGTCGGCCAGCTCGGCGAAGGGGACGGCGTGGCGTTGGGCCAGGCGGTGACCGGTGGGAAGGGCGACCCATCGATCTTCCGCGGTGACCACCTTCCACGAGAAGTCGCCGCTTGCCGGGACCGGCAGCCAGGCGACGGCGACATCGACCTCGTCGCTGGCCAGTCCCGTCGTCGGGTCGGCCCAAGAGATCTGGCGGAACAGGAACCGCCAGCCGGGAAGCAGCTTTTCCATCGTGGCGGTGACAGCCGGAATGAGGCCGCGGCCGATGCTCGTCTGGAAACCGACCGTGAGGGTCATCTCCTGAGTCGCCGCGGCGTCGGCCACGGCGCGCCGCGCCACGTCCCATTGCTCGATCATCTGCCGGGCGTGTGGCAGGAGGGCCTTGCCCGCGACGGTCAGGGCGACCGTCCGCCGGTCGCGTTCGAAGAGCGTGGTCCGAAGGGAGATCTCCAGTTGGCGAATCTGTTTGCTCAGCGCCGGCTGGGAGATGAAGAGCCGATCGCCCGCGGCCCGGGTGAAGCTGAGTTCCTCTGCGACGGCGACGAAGTAGCGCAGGTCCCGGACGTGGACATCCATAGCCAAAGGTTATAACAGCAGATCTTGGACGGATGGCGCGCGTTACTGCACGATTGGTCGCGACGGCGCGGCCATCAACGGTCGTCGCACATTGCCGTCGTCCTGATCGATTGAGGTGGGTGCTCATGGAGCTCGGTGTCATGGGGTTGAACGCCAAGGCGACGCTGGGTCCGGTCGAGACGGCCCGGCTGGCCCGGCGGGCGGAGGAGCTTGGGTACCGATCGTGGTGGGCCGGCGAGCACGTCGTGCTGCCCAGCCCGCGGGTACCGGACGCGCCGATGGAGCCGACGGATCCGATTCTCGACCCGTTGGTGCATCTGGCCTACGTCGCGGCCGTCACCGAGCGGCTGGAACTCGGCACCGGGATCGTCATCCTGCCGCAGCGCAATCCCCTGGTGCTCGCGAAGCAGGTCGCAAGCCTCGACGTGCTCAGCGGTGGCCGGCTGCTCCTCGGAGTCGGGGCCGGATATCTCGAACCGGAGATGACCGCGGTCGGCGTGCCGATGTCGGAGCGGGGCGGCCGCACCGACGAATACCTGGATGCGATGAGGGCGCTGTGGACCCAGCCTGCGCCGTCCTATCAGGGGCGGTACGTGGCGTTCGACGGCGTCGACGCGCACCCGCGGCCGGTACAGAAGGATGGGCCACGGATCGTGATCGGCGGCCACAGCCCGGCCGCCTTCCGGCGGGCGGTCGCCCGCGGCCACGGCTGGTTCGGCAACGGAGACGGCCCGGACGATCTCGTCGTACACCTTGCCGGGCTGGAGAAGGCGGCCGCCGAGGTCGAACGCCCGGCCCGGCTGGGCCGACTGGAGATCACCTTCTTGCAGCTCTCCCCGGTGGACGCCGACACCGCCCGCCGCTACGCCGACCTAGGCGTCGACCGGCTCGTGGTCTACCCCCTGCCACTGGAGAATCCAGCGGACGTCACCACCTTCCTCGAACGTCACGCCGACCTGCCGCGGTGACGGGCCTCGGCCTGGTTGGCCGGGGTACGCCTCGGTGGCATGGCTGGTCGCTTTCGCCGTATCGCACATCGTGCTGGCAATCTTCCCCGGTGATGACCCGACCGGGGACGGTCCGTGGAGTTACACCGCCTACATCGTGTACGACCTGGTACTCGTCGGCATCTCGATCGCCGGTGCGGTCGTCGCCTCGGCGACGGTCCGTCCATGGGGGCGTGCGCTCCCCCGATGGACGGTCTTGACGTCCTTGTGGATCGGCAGTGTGCTGCTGATCGTCCGCGGCATCCCCGGGATTGCCGAGAACGTGCTCACGGTGACCGGCATCACCCCCCACGGCCTGTTGGGAACCATCAATGGAGTGGCGGCGGACCACTCCACGATGGAGTTCTGGTCCGGGATGGCCATCAACACCTACTTCTTCCTCGGGGCGGTGGTGCTGGTCCCGGCCACCGTGTCCTACGCCCGCCAGTCACGTATGGCGTAGAGTGATTTATAGGGGGACGGTATGAAGAAGATCGTCGCGCTTATGGCGCTCACACTGATGTTCGGGATGGCCGGCACCGAAGTGGCCTTTGGGGAGACACTCGCTTCGTCTCGTCCTAAGCCGTCCGTGAGTCGATGGCAATATCAGACACTGCTTAATCAATGTCGATACATCAACTCCGCCACGAGTCGTCATAGATGCAGAAAGAACGTCGGGTTGAACTATCGCATTGGGTCAAAGTCGAATCCAAATCTTGATTGCCGACGTTACTCGAGCGTCCTTGTGTGTGGAGAGCTTCAGCTCAGCCCCAGGCAGCTGAAGTGTGTAGAAGAGTCTGTCAAATCCGGTGCGACGCGTCGGCGCTCAGAGGTTGAGTGCTACGCGTTCGGGTAGCCGACCGCAGGCGGCGTGTCAGGGGCGCCATTCGGTCAAGAGGACCGTGGCGTCGTCCTGGAGTTCACCGTTCTGGTACTCCAGCAGGGCATGAATCAGTCTGCGCAGGGTCTCCGGTGCGGAAAGACCGTCGGCCTCGCGCCGGACGATGAAATCGGTGAAGCGCTCCAGACCGAACGGTTCGGCTCCAGGGCTGTGCGCCTCCACCACGCCATCGGTGTAGAACAACAAGCGGTCACCGGGCTCGAGCTGGTGCTGGCACAAGACCGGCTCGTCTTCAAGGCCCATTCCCATGGGTAGCGTGGGCGGACACTCCAGACTGGTGATCCATCGCCCCTGACGGATGACCAGCGGTGGGGGATGTCCCCGGTTCACCCAGTTCAAGATCCCGCTCTCGATGTTCAGCTGGGCCAGGATTCCGGTGGCGAAACGGTCCTGGAACTGCTGGCCGACGGCGGCGTCGATCGCCTGGCTGGTCTCGACCAGACCAACGCCGCGACGCCGGTTGTTTCGGCAACTGCCCATGACGATGCTGGCTACCAACCCGGCAGAGGTGTCATGGCCCATGGCGTCGAAAATGTAGAGGTGCGCCGTCTTCCCCACCACCGAGTAGTCGAAGGCGTCACCACCGACCTCGTAGGCCGGTTCGAGAGCGCCGCTGACCACCACCGTCTCATTGGCGAAGGTCAGGGGTGGCATCAACGTCCACTGCAGCTCGGCGGCGAGGCTCATCTCCCGGACACGGACCACATAGGCGTACGTGTCGCTGTTGAGCCGCAGGGACATCACCAGCAGGGCCACGAGTGAGGCCAGCGCCAGCGCCCGCGCCTCACTCGTCTCGGTGTGATGCGACACCGTCACACCCAGGACCCCGATGCGCTCGGCCCCCCCGAGTATCGGTACCCAGAGCCGGGGCTGATCTGTCTCCTGGTGTTGGCCGCTGGAAGGCCTTCCGCTCCAACCGCTCGTTCCCGCCACCGGCTCTACGTCACGGAAGGCCAGCCCGGGCACTGTCCCGTCGATCTTTATCTGCTCGGCCCGGCTCCTCTCCCCCATGTGCGTGTCCTCGAGCAACGGTCGGAGCACCTCCTGCTGGAGATCCGCTAAATAGATCACCGGGTCGTACAGCTCTTCACGTTGGGCGTGCTCCGTGACCATCCGCGGCAGGTCATCCAGAGTTGCGGTGTGGCTGGCGCGGAGCAATCCGCTCAGCATCCCGTCGTCGTTCGCCATGACCTCACCCCCTAAGAGAGCGTGCCCACCTCTGGCGGTGCCGCAACAGCCGCAACAAAGGAGGTGCGGAGCGGCCCACGTAGCCGTGAGGTGAACAGGCGGTCAGCCGAACGGGATGTGCGCTCCGGTGACATGGAGCACGACGCCCTTCGAGGTGATGCTGAGGCTCTGGAAGGTCAGGCCCATGGGCAGCGCGGGGACGGGGACGGAGAAGTCGAGTTTCTGGCCGAGCTCCGAGAGCGGGAATCCTTCGACCGAGACGCCGTGTATCTGGATCTGGTTTCCGACTTTTGTGACCTTGGCTGTCGCGGTTCCTTCGACGGCGCCGAGGTCGATCTTGGCTTGCACCTTGTCGGGTCCCGCCGGCGACAGCGTCAGGTCTGGTTGGCCGGCGGCGCCACTCAGGTCGCTGAAGGTGATGACTCCGGTGCCGTCGAGGTTGTCGATGGTGCCTTTTTGGTAGCTGGAGTCGAGGTGCACTCCTCGTGCCGCGGCGTCGAGGCGGCTGATGCGCAGTGGCCCTTCTTGGATTCCGAGGGCGCTGAGGCGTACGTCGTGGAAGTCGCGGGAGATGGCCTGGGTCAGGAACGGGAAACCCTTGATCGTCACATCGGGCTTGGTGGTGAACTGCTTCCGGATGTCGTCGGCGATCGTATTCTCCGCATACGCGACCGCGACGCGATCGACGATCACCATGATCGCGATCAGCGCGATCAGGACCAGGAGGACGCCGAGAAACCGCCGGGGCTTTCGCCTCCCCCTGGGAGGCGTCTTCGGCCAGGGCTCGTAGGCGGTCACCGGTCAGTGCACACGTTGGTCAGCTTCATGACCAGCGAAAATCTACTCAGGCCGCACTGTCAATACACAGCGTCCTCGCCGTGGGAGCTGTAAAAAAGCAGCCGGGCGGTCCTACACTCCGAAATCATGTCGGCCGAGCGCTTCTTACCGTCGTCGCAGGTCATGGTGCGTACGAAGGACGCCGTCCACAGGCTGCGGCCGGGTGCCTCCTATCGCGTGGGCCGCGATCCCGGCTCGGACATCGTCGTGGCGGACCCTCGCGTCTCGTGGGAGCACGCGATCGTGCGAAACGATCAGAGCGGCTGGGTTCTCGAGGACCTCCGCAGCACCAACGGGACCTTCTCCGAGGGCAGGCGCATCAGCCGGATCAGGATCGAAGGGGACTCCCAGTTCCGGCTCGGCCATCCCGAGGACGGCGCCCTGCTGGTCTGTTTCGCCGCTCCGGAGCAGGCGAAGATGCCTGCTCCGGAGCAGGCGGAGATGCCGAGCCTCGGCCGCTCGCCCAGCTCCGTCTTCGCCCTGCCGCGTCAGCCCGCCCGGGCGCGTGCAGCCGCTGCGGTCGTGGCCCTGCGGATCGGACGGGCCGAGGACAACGACATCGTGTTGTCCGATCTCGTGGTCTCCCGGCATCACGCCGAGCTGCGCCACACCGGCGATGGGCGATA
Organism: Actinomycetes bacterium; assembly: GCA_025964575.1. Classification (GTDB taxonomy): domain Bacteria; phylum Actinomycetota; class Actinomycetes; order Streptosporangiales; family Streptosporangiaceae; genus Actinomadura_E. The sequence goes on along the minus strand of JAOPYO010000229.1, from coordinate 29,468 downwards.
CGAGATCCTCGATCTAGGTGGCCATAACGGCACCTTCGTCAACGGAGTGCGGATCAGCTCGATGGTGCTGACCGAGCAGGACATCGTCGGCATCGGCCGCACCACGTTGCGGCTGGTCGGCGATGAGCTCCAGGAGTTCATCGACACCGGTGACGTGGTGGTATCCGCGCACGCGCTCACGGTGCGGACCTCGGAGGGAAAGGTCATCCTCGACCGGGTGAGCTTCCCGATCCCCGAGCGGTGCCTGGTGGGCATCATCGGCCCGAGCGGCGCCGGGAAGTCGACTCTGCTGGGTGCGGTGACCGGGCTGCAGCCCGCGACCGAGGGCAGCGTTCGCTACGACGACCGTGATCTGTACACCCACTACGCCGAGTTGCGGCACCGGATCGGTCTGGTCCCGCAGGAGGACATCCTGCACACCCAGCTCCCCGCCCGCCGGGCGCTGCGTTACGCGGCCGAGTTACGGTTCCCCGGCGACACCGAGGCCGCCGACCGCAACCGCCGGGTCGAGGAGGTCCTGGAGGAACTGGGCCTGAGCGCCCACGCCCGTACCCGCATCAGCTCACTGTCAGGTGGGCAACGTAAGCGGGTCAGCGTGGCCCTTGAACTGCTCACCAAACCATCGCTGCTGTTTCTGGACGAACCGACCTCAGGGCTCGACCCGGGCCTGGACAAGTCCGTCATGGAGATGATGCGGGATCTCGCCCACGAGGGCCGGACGGTCATCGTGGTCACGCACAGCGTGGCGAACCTGAATACCTGTGACCGGCTGCTCGTGCTGGTGCCCGGCGGCCGGGTCGCCTACTACGGTCCACCACAGGAAGGGCTCCTTTACTTCGCCAAGCCGGGGTGGGCCGATGTCTTCCAGGCGTTCGACCGCGAACCGGACCGGGACTGGGCGGCGGAGTTCCGGCTCTCCCCGCAGCACACTCGGTACGTCGAGGCGGCACTGAGCCCCGGCGGTGCACAACCAGGGCCGCGGAGGCCAGTCCCGCCACCCAGGGCGCAGAGCCGCCTGGCTCAGCTGAGCACGTTATGCCGCCGCTACCTGGCGGTCATCGCCTCGGACCGCAGTTATCTGATCCTGCTGGCGGTGATGCCCCTGATCCTCGGCGTCCTGAACCTGGCGATCCCGAACCCGGGAGGGCTGGCGGGCAAACCCGGCAGCAACCCCGACGCCACGTCCAAGATGATGGTCCTGGCCTTTGGCGCCTGCTTCGTGGGCACCGGCAACGCGGTACGGGAAATCGTCAAGGAACGCGCCATCTATCGGCGGGAACGAGCGGCCGGCCTGTCCGCCGGCATCTACCTGTTCTCCAAGCTGCTGGTGCTCGGCCTGATCACCGGAGTGCAAGCCGCTGTCCTGGTCCTCATCGGGCTGCTCGGCCAAGCACTCCCAGCACACGGCACCATCATCGCCCCGCTACCCGAACTCGTCCTGTCCATGAGCATGCTGGGCATCGTCTCCATGACATTGGGCTTGGTCATCTCAGCCGCGGTCAAGACCTCCGAGAAGACCCTGCCTCTACTCGTGGTCCTGTCCATGGGACAACTCGTCCTGACCGGGGCCTTGGTCCAACCCCTCGCAGGCAAGCCCGGACTGGAACAACTCGCCTGGCTATCCCCCTCACGCTGGGGGTTCGCAGCAGCAGCCGCCACAGTCGACCTCGCCACGATCTCCCCACCCCAACCACACCCCGACCCGCTCTGGCGTCACCAGCCAGGCACCTGGTTTCTGGACATGGGTGTCCTGGCCGGGCTCGGGCTGCTGTATGCACTGATCGCCTGGTGGCTACTCCAACGCCAGAGACCCGGCCGCCGATGAGCTTGCGTCCGGTACGAACCCGATCTCTGGATTCTGCGACTTCTCGGCTCTGACCCCGCGGACCAATGCGAACCCTGCTAGGAAAGGCTCAACTCATGGAGAAGTTCTCGCTGACCGCACTCGCCCGCGAGCAGCTGAAGGTCGCCCTGCAGGCATCGAGTGGCCGCGCCGCACAGACCGTGTACGGCGGCCATGAGCACACGCTGCGCCAGACCGTGATCGCACTGTCCGCCGGTCGGCAACTCGATGAGCACGAAAACCCGGGAGAGGCGACCGTGCAGGTTCTGCGCGGGCGGGTACGCCTGGCCGCCGGGGACGTTTCCTGGGACGGCTCGCCGGGTGACCTCCTTGTCGTCCCGCTCTCCCGGCACTCACTGGAGGCGCTGGAGGACGCGGCGGTGCTGCTCACCGTCGCCAAGCACCGCTGACAAGGTTCAGACGGGTGATCTAAACCAGCGACCAACCCGGTAGACCGGGTCACCTCGGCGGGCTGCCCCAAAAGTAGTTTGAGGACTAAAGATTTGACACCTTAATATCTGGGGCCTAATAATCTGCGTGTGGACGTCGAGAAGCTCGGTTTTGGAGACCTGTCCGGCCTGGGGCCGATGGAGAAGTGGCCCATCGGCAGGCTCTTCGCGGCGGCCTCGCGGATGTCGGGCCCGGTGTGGTGGCGGCTGGTGGAGAAGCACGGGGTGAGCCCAGCGGGGTTCTTCCTGCTGCGGATACTCCACGGCCACGATGGCCTGCGTGCCGGTGAGGTTGCCCGGCAACTCATGGTGTCGGCGGCGACGGTCACCTCGGTGGTGGACACCCTGGAACGCAATGGCCACGTGGAGAGACGACGCGATGGCGGTGACCGGCGCGTCGTCCTGCTGCACATCACCGACGCCGGACGCCGGTTGGTCGTCGAGACCGGGCAGGCCATGGCCGGAGATCTCTGGGGGCTCTATGACGTGGTCGACGAGGCCGATGAGCCAGCCGTCCGCAGGTTCCTCCTCACCATGATCGAGCGTTTCGACGCCTTCACGAAAGGAGACGGTCCGTGACCTCACCCCCCGAGGCCGCCGTCCGTACGGTAGATCTGCACAAGACGTACTCGAGTCCCCGTGGTGACGTGCCCGCGGCCCAGGGCATCGATCTCGAGGTGACACGCGGGGAGTGCTTCGGCTTGCTCGGCCCGAACGGCGCCGGCAAGTCGACCACCATCGGCATGCTCACGACCCTGGTGGTTCCGACGTCCGGCGAGGCGTACGTCTGCGGACTCGACGTCACCCGGAACCCGGTCGAGGTGAAGCGGCGCATCGGCATGGTGTCGCAGAACAACACCCTGGACAACGACCTCACCGCGTTCGAGAACCTCGAGTTCCGCGGGCGTTACTTCGGGATGAGTGGCCGGGAGGCCCGCCGTCGCGCCGACGAACTCCTGGAGATGTTCAACCTGACCGACCGGCGCACCGGCAACCCCTTCGAACTGTCCGGTGGGCAGGCGAAGCGCCTCATGATCTGCCGGGCCCTCGTCCACCACCCCGAGGTGCTCTTCCTCGACGAGCCGACGGCAGGGCTGGACCCGCAGACCCGGGTGAACCTCTGGGAGGTGCTGCGCGAGCTGCAGTCCGAGGGGCAGACGATTCTGCTGACCACGCACTACATGGAAGAGGCCGAGGCGCTGTGTGAACGGGTCGCCGTCATCGACCACGGGAAAGTGCTCGCCAGCGACACGGTCGACGGACTGAAGGGCTCCTCCGGCGCCGACACCGTCATCACGGTGACCTACGACGGCACGCCCCCGGAGGGCATACGAGCCCTACGCACGCGGGACAGCGTCACCAGGGTGGAGGTGTCCGACGGCCAAGTACGCGTGTTCGCCCATGACCCCGACGGTCTGCTCGGCGAACTCGTCACCATCGGTGCGTCGGCCGGAGTGGGTGTCACCGACGCCTCGCAGCTGCGGCCCAGTCTGGAAACCGCCTTCCTCACCCTCACCGGAAGGGAATACCGCGAATGAGCACCACGGCACCCACCAAGACTCCCGCATTGCGACCGACGGTGGCCCAGACCTTCGTCGCGATGATGGCCCGCGAGGTGCGGGTGATGCGGCGGAACTTCCTGTCGACCTTCATCCGCGTCCTCATCCAGCCACTGATGTTCGTCTTCGTGTTCTCCTACGTCATGCCGAAGATCGGACCCGGCGGTGGCGGCGCGATGTTCGCCGGGGGCAGTGGGGGCCCGACCTTCTCCACGGTCCTCGTGCCCGGCCTGGTCGGCTCATCGATCGTCATGCAGGCGATGATGGCCGTCGTCTTCCCGCTCATGATGGAACTGTCCTGGCAGCGCTCGATCACCGACCGCGCCCTGGCGCCGCTGCCCATCCCGCTGTTGGCGGCCCAGAAGATCGCGGCTGCCGGGCTACAGGGCCTGATCGGCGGCCTCCTCGTCTTCCCCGCGGTGCTGCTCATCCACGCGAAGGGCCAGGCGCCGAGCGTCCACATCGACAACTGGCCGATGTTCGCGCTGGTCATGGTGGCGGGTTCGCTCCTGGCCGCCTCGGGGGGACTGCTGCTGGGCACGCTCATCGACCCGCAGAAGACCCAGGTCCTCTTCGCGCTGGTGCTGCTGCCCATGACCATGCTCGGCTGTGTCTACTACCCGTGGGCCGCCATGCACCACATCCGCTGGCTGCAGATCCTGGTCCTCGTCAATCCCGAGGTGTACGTGAACGAGGGCCTGCGCGCCGCGCTGACACCGCAGGTGGGGCACATGCCGGTCTGGGCGTTCTCGACGGTGCTGGTCGGCGGTACCGCGGTGCTGTCCTGGCTCGCGATGCGCACCTTCACTCGCCGCGTGCTGACCTGACGATTCGCCGCGCAGACCCGCTGGGCTCAATGGTGCGGCTGGGCGGTGGCCTTGTCGAGTAGCCGATCGATGTCGCTTCCGGCGTCGACGGCGGAGATGAGTGTCGCGGCGACCAGGATGACGATCGCGGCCAGCGCCAGCGGGTTCTGTCGCGGCCGGGGGCCGAGCAGGTGGCGCACCCGGTCGGATACGTCCCGTGATCCATAGTCGAGCTCGTGTCGGCTGGATTCCTGACTTCCACGAGCGAGGGCGGCCCGAGTGAGCGCCCGGGCGGCCAGCCGGCGATCACCGACGGTGTCCGCCGCGACCTCGTCGGCCCAGCGCTCCGTCGCGTACCGGATCGCCGCGGGCAGGCGCCGCAGTGGAGGGTCCGCGGCGGCCGCCGTCTCGACGATCGTCCGATAGGTGTGGTGGCGGAAGCGCAGGTGAGCGCGCTCATGAGCGAAGAGCGCGCGCTGTTCTTGTACGGTCAGTGCTCGCAGCATGCCGGTGGAGACCACGATCCGGCCCTGGTCGAACGGTACGGCGAACGCCAGCGGCGTGGGGTCGTCCACCAGGATGAGCCCGCCGGGGGCCGGGCCTTGACCGCGTACGAAACCGCGTACGGCCCGCGCCGCCAGGTATCGCGATCTCACGTTGTGTACGAGTCGTATGGCGAGCACGACGAGTGCCACCCCGGCTACCCCGCCGACGGCGTCGGGCACCGGATCATCTCTCTCCCAGAGCGGGATCGACCAGTGGCCCAGTGCTGCCACCTGGGGTATTTCCACAACACTTGACCAGGCCAGCAGCGCAAGCCCGAGCACCGTGCTGGCCCCGCACAGCACTCCGGCCACGGCCAGCAGACGGGACGCGCTGGCGGGCGGAAGATGTCTGGTCAGCCATGGCGCGAGCCGGTCGAGCACGGCCGAGATCAGGAGCGGAAGGTATACCTCGACCCGCACGGTCAGGTGTCCGGGGTGGTGTCGCGCAGCAGTCGCTGCAGCAGTTCCTCGTCCTCGGCCGACAGTTCGGTGATGAAGTGAGCCAGCACCTGCCGCCTATCGTGCCCGGACTCCAGAAGACGGCGCATCTGAACGGCCCTGAGCGAGGCCTCGTCCCGCTGGAACGAGTACGCGTAGGAACGACCCTCGCGGATCCGCTTGAGCAGGCCCTTGTCATGGAGCCGGGAGAGAACGGTCATGACCGTCGTGTAAGCCAGCGTGACATCTAAGCGGTTCATCACCTCCCTGGGCGTCAGCGAGGTGCCCGCGGCGGCCACCACCGCCAGCAGTTCGGCTTCGAGTTCGCCTCGCTGCCGACGCTCATGAGACCGGGTCGACACGGCGGATCACCTCCTCGCCATAACTTACTGTGTCCATATAGTAACACCATGAAGTCTTGACTCCGGGTCGACCTACGACGACGGTCGTAGTTGACCACGTTGTGTATGAGGGAAGTGACGATCTGGCATGTCCGCTACGTACTGGTGATCAAGGGGGGCTCCGGTGCTCGAACCACAGAGCGTTCTCATCCTGCTTTTCCTGCTGGCCGCCTATGGCGTGGCGGCCTGGTGGCTGACGACGATGAGACGGGTGATCTTCAAGATCTTGGCGGGCGCACTCGCCGGCGTGCCCGCCGTGCTCCTCGGCATAGCGGCGGTGAACTCCTACTACGGCTACTACCAGGACTGGAGTGGTCTGTCGCAGGACCTCACCGGCTCGGCCGACCCGGACATGCGGATCATCCGCCAGAGCGCGTCCGACACCTCGTTGAAGCGTGCGCTCGAGCCGGTGCTCGAGGCCGCGGCGAAGAAAACGGTGAGTACGGCGGACGGGCTGCGCGCACGGCTGATGATTCACGGCGCTACCAGCGGGCTCACCCGCGAAGTGCTCATCTATCTCCCCCCGCAGTACTTCGAGCCGGCCTACGGCCAGACCAGGTTCCCCGTGATCGACTTGCTCCATGGCGCTCCGGGCGGTCCGCGGGACTGGCTCGACCGGATGCACGTGGCACGAGTGTTCAACGACCAGCTCGTGATGGGCGAGGCCACGGCGGCCGTGCTGGTGATCCCCGACACCAACGAGGGCAACGACCGCAGTCTGCAATGCTTGAACGTCGTCGGCGGGCCACAGGATGAGAGCTTTCTCGTCGACGACCTGAGCACGCAGATCAGCGGTGCATTGCGCGTTCAGCCACCCGGCCGGCACTGGGGCGTGGCCGGGTTCTCTGAGGGCGGCTACTGCGCGGCCAACCTGGCCTTACGACATCCGAACACGTTCGGCGCCGCCGGTGTGATGAGCGGCTACTTCTCCCCGATGCGTCTGGTGAAACTGCCGGCGAAGACCGATCCCTTCGCAGGCGACCCGAATCTGCGAGCGGCCAACTCGCCCATGAACATCCTTTCCAACCCGCCCACAGGTGCTGTGCTCCCGCACCTGTGGGTCATGGCCGGTACGGCCTCCGGGGAGGACATGACCGCGGCCACGCAGTTCGTGAACCTGGCCCGGCAGCGCCGGCTCGACACCCGGTTCACCCGGATCCCGGGCGGCGCCCACACCTTCCCGGCGTGGCGTCAGGCGATGCCGCAGATGCTGATCTGGATCACGCGCATGATCAGGTGATGTCTGGTGGAGGTGCGGGCAAGCGTTAGCGCAGGCGAGCGTGAGGGAGATCGCCGAGGGCCCGCCTCGGCGATCTCCCTCCACCGTGGAACCCGCTGGCAGCTCCTGGCTCAGATACTTTGAGGAGATGCGCGTGGGTCAGTCCCCGGCCGGTGTGCTTGAGTTCATGGCTTGCGGGCGATGCCGCTGTACCAGTTGACCTCCTCGGGTGCCGGCCTTGGTCCGTCGTGGTCGGGCCGCCATTCCGAGGTGAGGGTCACGCCGGGTTCGACGAGTTCCAGTCCGGCGAAGGCGAGTTCGGTGAACTCGACGGCGTCGCGTGTCTGGATGGGAACCCCGGCGTTACGGTAGGTCTGCTGAAATCCGCGTGAGCCGACCGGGTCGTGTTCGGCGGTGGCGTGCGAGGCCATGAAGTAGCTGCCGGAGGGCAGTGCATCCAGCAGCGTGCGGATGATCTGGCGAGGGTGGTCCTCGTCGGTGATGAAGTGCAGGATGGCGACCAGCCCGAGCGCTATGGGCTGGTCGAAGTCGAGAACGTCGCGGAGCACGGGGTTGCCCAGGATGCTCTGTACGTCGAGCAGGTCGGCGTCGAGGTAGGCGGTCCTGCCCTCGGGGGTGCTGGTGAGCAGCGCCTGTGCGTGGGCGAGCACAATGGGGTCGTTATCGACGTAAACGACCCGGCAGGTGGGGTCGACGGACTGGGCGACCTCGTGCACGTTGTTGGTACTGGGCAGGCCGGTGCCGATGTCGAGGAACTGCCGAATGCCGGCCTCCCGGACCAGGTAGCGAACCCCGCGCCCGAGAAAGGCGCGGTTCTCGCGTATCGCAATGCGCGCCGGCGGATAGCTCTTCGCCGCCTTGTCCGCGGTCTCCCGGTCGGCCTTGAAGTTGTCCTTGCCGCCGAGAAAGTAGTCGTACATGCGGGCAGAGTGCGGGACGTCGGTCCTGAGGTCGATCGGGACGGAGGCTGCGGACCCCGCCTTCGGCTTCATCCAGTCCCGCTCATCGGACATCTTCGTCCTTTCCTAGACCAAGGCTATGGAAGGAATGCTATGAGAGAGTGGCGCTTTTCGTAGGCGAACCGGCCCTTGAGGCACTGTGCGCCACGGCGGATCGCAACCCGCCAGCGATCTCCGCCCGGACCGGTATGGAGACAACCCCGGCGATCAGTAGCGCGGCCGTCACTCCGGCCGGCGCGATCTTCTTCAAACGAACGACAGGGATCTCGGCCTGCCTAGCGCCTCTCGGCGTTTAGTCGCAAGGCTTCTTGGAGCTGGTCCTCCAAGATGATGATGCGGCAGGCGGCGTCCAGGGCGGTGCCCTGGTCGATCAGTTCCCGGGCGCGGGCGGCCAGGCGCAACTGGTAGCGGGAGTAGCGGCGGTGGCCGCCGGACGAGCGCTGTGGCTCGATCAGTTTCGCCTCGCCCAGGCTGCGCAGGAAAGCCGGGGTGGTCCCGAGCATCTCCGCGGCACGGCCCATGGTGTAGGCGGGGTAGTCGTCATCGTCGAACTTGTCGTCCGCGGTCTGCTGGGCTGGATCCATTGCACCTTCCACGTCACGAGGGCCCCGGTGCCGTAGCACCGGGGCCCAGGGTTTTGGGCTAACACCATCTACCAACCATGAGGTTGGCTTGTCGTATCCGCACGATCCGCCTGAACGGGCGAGTAGTGCGGGGATCGCGTATGCGTGACCGAAGACCACCTTCCATTCCGATGGGACTGCGGTACCCGCCCGGCGCAACACAGCCGACAGCGGGCGATCCGACGGCGTACGACCCTCCCCTTCTCCTCTGATTCCTACATATCTTTCCCTGCGCGTCCGTCACCGTCTGGAACCCCTTGCACCATCACGGCCCCAGCACGTCCGACCATCGCCTGCCACCGGCCAGAGCCCCTTGTCACGCTCGGCTCCAGCACGCCTGGCCGTCCTGCTTTTCACATCCTTGCTTCCATGTCACGCGCAGTTCGTCATCTGCCGCGTCTCCATGATGTTCTCTTCTCTCGCAACACCCAGAACACTACCCACACCAGCACTGAATGTCTACATCAGCCACAACAGTTTTTTTGGGTCTCTGCCTCGGAGCGTGACGGGTGGAGACGTGCTCGCCAGGCCGATGGGGTGCGGGGTGCGACGGCGATAGCGACCAGGAAAGCGGCCGTGAGGACGGCGGCACTGGTGATTGCGGCGGATGACGGTGGAGCCTTCGAGGCCCAGGACCTGACGGCAGGACGGGCTCGATCGGCCGCCGCGAGTTCTTACGGATCGCGTACATGGCGGCGGCTGATCTTCTGTGGGCCGGTCCACAGTGCGACGGTTGGGCCGTGACCAGGATCAACAAGACAAAGACGTGCGGGGCGATCGTCGCGGCATTGGCGTTGTGCGTGCTGGTGCTGTCAGCGGTGCACCTCGACCTGCCGCCTGGGCGGGGGGCTGCGGAGCGGACCTCCGTTCAGGCCGCCGCCTGGCTGGTCTTCGCCGTCGGCGCCTGGCTCGTCCGCACACTGCCCATCCGTGCGGCGGTGCTGTTGATCATCGTCGGAGGCATCGGCCTGCAGGTCGCCGCGTTCTCCTCGCCGCCCCTCACCAGCAGTGACTCCTATCGGTACGTCTGGGATGGGCGGGTGCAGGCCGCCGGGATAGATCCCTACCGCTATGTCCCGGCCGCGCCGGAGCTGGCACCTTTTCGGGATCCTTCGTTTCTATGGGCCCGGACGAGCAGGTCCTGGTGCGTCGAACCGGGAAGTCCCGATCCGGATCGCGCCGGTGCGGTGCTCGCCCCGGGCTGCACCCTGATCAACCGGCCGGGCGTGCACACGATCTATCCGCCGGTCGCCGAGGGCTACTTCGCGGTCGTGCACGCGCTGTCGCCGAAGAGCGCCCGCACCCAGCCCATCCAGATCGCGGCGGCGGTGATGGCCGTCGCGACCACGGTGCTGCTCATCCTCGGGCTGAGCCGGCTCGGCCGCGATCCTCGTCTCGCAGTGCTGTGGGCGTGGTGCCCTCTGGTGGCCCTGGAAGCCGGGAACAACGCGCACATCGACGTCGTCGAGGCCTTCCTGCTGGTGGGGGCCCTGTTGATTCTCGCCCGGGCCACGAGCCGGCCAAGGGCACTGCTCGGGGGAGTGGTGCTCGGCCTGGCGGTCGCCGCTAAATTCTTCCCGGTGCTGGTCGCCCCCGCGATCTCGCGTCGCCGCCCGATCGCGGTAGCGTCCGCGGCGGCCGGGGCGATAGCCGCGGTCTACCTCCCTCATGTGCTCGCGGTCGGGGGCGGGGTGATCGGCTACCTGCCCGGTTACCTCAAGGAGGAGGGGTACGACTCCGGTTCCCGGTTCGCACTGCTCGGCCTGCTCGTTCCCCCTCGGTATGCCGCCCTGGTGGCGGTAGCGGTGCTGGCGGGAGCGGCACTCGTGGTCTGGCGGACCGCCGATCCGGACCAGCCCTGGCGCGGAGCACTGGTGATGGCCGGGGTCTTCCTGCTCGTCACCTCGCCGGCCCTGCCCTGGTACGGCGAGCTGATCATCGTGCTGGTCGCGCTGGACGGCAGGGTCGAATGGCTCGCGGTCGGGGCCGGCGGCTATCTCATGTGGGCGATGATCGACCTCGGTCTGCCCGCCCTGGAGGCGACCCGGATCGGATATGGCACCGGAGCGCTCGTGGTCCTCGTCGTGTCTCTGGCGCGGATGATCGCCGCTCACGGGGGGACTTCCGTAGCCCGCGAATCCGTTGCCGTGCTCGCCGCTCAGAACGCCCGCCCTGTGGCCACCTCTCCTTACGGGCGCAGGTCCTTACGAATTCCGTACGTCGACAGACGATTGAGCGATTCCGGCCGGCAGGCGGGCTAGCGTCCGATCATGCGCGTACTGGTGACGGGATCGGCCGGGTTCATCGGCACCCCAATCGTCGAGGAACTCATCGCCGCGGGTCACGACGTCCGTGGCCTGGATCTGGTGCCCACCGGCCACGGAACGGTGGGGGATGTACGGGACCCCTCGACCGTGGCGCGATGTCTGGAAGGGGTGGAGGTCGTCTGCCATCAGGCCGCGAAGGTGGGCCTGGGTGTGGACGTCTTCGACCTCCCTGACTACGCGTCGGTCAATGTCCTGGGCACCGCGGTGCTGCTGGCCGAGATGGCCCGGGCGGGGGTGGATCGGCTGGTGCTGGCCTCCTCGATGGTCGTGTACGGGGAGGGCGCGTATCTCTGCGCACAACACGGCGACGTCCGCCCGGGTCCCCGGGCCGAGACCGAGCTGCGGGCCGGCCGGTTCGAACCGCCCTGTCCGATCTGCGGAGCGCCGCTCGAGCCCGGGGTGCTCAGCGAGTCGGCTTCGCTGGATCCCCGCAACGTCTACGCCGACACCAAGCTGGCGCAGGAACATCTGGCGGCCTCGTGGGCCCGGACCACCGGCGCGACCGTGACCGCGCTGCGTTATCACAACGTCTATGGGCCCCGGATGCCGCGCGACACCCCGTACGCGGGAGTGGCAGCGATCTTCCGGTCCGCGCTGGCGCGCGGGCTGGCACCGAAGGTGTTCGAGGACGGCGGCCAGCGGCGGGACTTCATCCACGTTCGTGATGTGGCGCGGGCCAACGTGCTGGCGGTGGGCCGAACGGGTGGTTCAGTCGCGTACAACGTGGCGAGCGGCAAGCCGCACACGGTCGGCGAGATGGCGCAGGCCCTGGCGGTCGCCCACAAGGGACCCGAGCCGGTGGTGACCGGCGGCTACCGGCTCGGGGACGTACGCCACATCGTCGCCTCGCCCGACAAGGCCCGCGCGGAGCTGGGCTTCACGGCCGTCGTCGCGTTCGAAGCCGGCATGGCGGAGTTCGCGGCCGAGCCGGGTCCGCCCGCTTCGTAGGACCCCTCTGATCAGGTGAGATGGCCGCCAGGACGGCGCTGTTCGGGTAGTAAATAATGATCACGGCCGCACTACGGTCCTGACCTGGGCAAACAGGAATGGACGTCATCACTCCGTAAGGGTCGATCATGGTCGTCCGGGCATAGCGTCGGAACCATGATCAATGTTGTTCTGCCCTGTCTGGACGAGGCCGTGGCTCTCCCGTGGGTCCTGGATCGGATGCCGGACGGCTATCGCCCGATCGTCGTGGACAACGGTTCGGCCGACGGTTCGGCCGGCATCGCGGAAAGCCATGGCGCCCAAGTCGTCCATGAACCGCGACGCGGCTTCGGTGCCGCCTGCCACGCCGGCTTGCTCGCAGCCACCACCGAGGTCGTGTGCTTCATGGACGCGGACGCCTCGCTGGACCCCCGCGAACTGCCCGCCCTGGTGGCCGCGCTGTCGACCGCCGATCTGGTGCTGGGGCGCCGCCGCCCGACGGAGCGCGGCGCCTGGCCGGTCCATGCCCGGCTCGGCAACGCGGTGCTCGCCACCTCGCTCAACCGCCGCACTCGTGGCCCGCGGCTGCATGACCTGGGCCCGATGCGGGCGGTTCGCCGTCGCGAACTGCTCGACCTCGGGCTCACCGATCGCCGGTTCGGCTATCCGCTCGAGATGGTGCTGCGGGCGGCGCGATCCGGCTGGAACATCGCGGAGATCGAGGTCGCCTACCTTCCTCGGCGTGGCCGCTCCAAGGTCACCGGAACCGTCCGCGGCACCGTGCGTGCCGTACGCGACATGCGCAAGGTGCTGGCGACATGACCGACACCGATCTCATCGTCATCGCCAAGGAGCCCCGGCCCGGCCTGGTGAAGACCCGGCTGACCCCGCCGTACAGCCCGGAACAGGCCGCCGAACTGGCCGAGGCGGCGCTGGCGGACACCCTGGACACGGTCGTGGCGACCCCGGCGGTGCGCCGGGTGCTCGCACTGTCCGGCGAGCCGGGTCCCTGGCTGCCGCCCGGCCTGGAGATCATCGCGCAGCGGGGGGAGGGGCTGGACGAGCGCCTTGCGACCGCCTTCGACGACGCCCACCGGGGGCGGCCGTTGGTGCTCATCGGCATGGACACTCCGCAGGTCACGACCGCCCTCCTCGTCGCGGCCGGAAGGGCGCTCAGCAGCCATGACGCGGTGTTCGGTCCGGCCGAAGACGGTGGCTTCTGGCTGCTCGGCCTGCGCATGCCCGATCCCGGACTGCTCACCGGGGTGCCGATGTCGCGCCCCGACACCGGCGCCGCCCAGCTCGCCCGGCTCCGGCGGGCCGGGCTCAGGGTCGCCGTGCTGCCGGAATTGATCGACGTCGACACCGCGACCGACGCCGAGCGAGTGGCCGCCTGTGCGCCGCACGGCCGGTTCGCTCGCGCGGTACGAGGCGTACGGGTGAGCGCATGATCGGCGGACTCTACGAGAGCTCACTGGCCGGGCTCGTGCCCGTGGACATCGAGTACGCCGACGGACGCCGTACGCCCCTGCCCGTTCAGGACTGGCTCACCGAGCGACCCGGTGACACCGGCCTGCTCGACCGCTGCGCCGGGCCCACCCTCGACATCGGCTCCGGGCCCGGCAGGCTGACCGTGGCGCTGGGCGAGCGGGGCGTGCCCGCCCTGGGGATCGACGTCACCCCGTACGCCGTCGAGCTCAGCCGGATGGCGGGCGGGCTCGCGCTGCGCCGGGACGTGTTCGACCGGGTGCCGGGCACCGGCCGCTGGCAGACCGTGTTGCTCGCCGACGGCAACATCGGCATCGGTGGTGATCCGGGCGTTCTGCTGCTGCGCGTCGCCGAGCTGATGCGGCCCGGCGGGCAGGCCCTCGTCGAGGTCACCGGGCCGGGAACGGTGACGCGCGCCGACTGGGTGCGGCTGCGCTCCGCGGCGGGATCGGAGGGCTGGTTCCGGTGGGCGCAGGTCGCGCTCGACGACATGGCCGCGCTGGCCGCGCGAGGTGGGCTGACCGTGGCCGATCAGTGGACGGAGGCGGGACGATGGTTCGCCACCTTGACCATTTAAGAGACCGTGCGGGCGCGGTGCCCCGGGCGATCGTGGGCCGGTTCAGCAGCCGGTTGCACGACGAGCGGGTCGCTGCCTGGCTGGGCATCTGGCTCGGCATCAGTTTCACCGTCGCCTTCGTCACCGGTCTGATCAGCCACTTCATGCAGCATCCGCCGACGTGGCTGCTGTGGCCTTCCCGGCCGGTGAACCTCTACAGAGTCACCCAGGGAGTCCATGTCATCGGCGGGCTGGCCACCATCCCGCTGCTGCTGGCGAAGCTGTGGACCGTCTACCCGAAGCTCTGGCAGTGGCCGCCCGTCCGCTCGGTGGCGCACGCGCTGGAGCGGGGCATGGTGTTCCTGCTGGTCGCCGGGGCGCTGTTCCAGCTGGTGACCGGAGTGTTCAACGTCGCCCGGTGGTACGTCTTCCCGTTCTACTTCCCCACCGCGCATTACTGGACGTCGTACGTCCTCATCGGCGCGCTCATCATCCACGTCACCAACGAGTGGGCGAAGGTACGCCGCGCGGTGTTCCGCCCCGTACGGCTGGACTCCGTACCGCTGGAATCCGCAGGGCGATTGTCGCGGAGGGGCTTCTTCGCGGCCACCGCTGCCGCGTGCGCCGTCATCGCGGTCACCACGGTCGGGGAGGCGTTCCGGCCGCTGGCCGGGATCGCCTGGCTGGCACCGCTGCCACCGGAGCGAGGCGTACCCGTCAACAAGACGGCGGCCGCCGCCCAGATCACCGTCCGCCCGGACTGGCGGCTGCACGTCACCGGGGTGGTGCAGCGCGAACTGCGGCTGTCCCTCGACGAGCTGCGTGCGTTGCCGCGTCACTCGGCACGGTTGCCGATCGCCTGTGTGGAGGGCTGGAGCGCCGAGGGGGCGTGGTCGGGTGTACGGCTCCGCGACGTGCTGCGGATGGCCGGAGTCGCGGATGACGCCCGGGTCCGGGTCGAGTCCCTGGAGCCGACCGGTCGCTACCGGACCTCGGAGGTGCGAGCCCCGCACTGGCATGACCCGCTGACCCTGCTCGCGCTCGAGCTCGATGGCGCACCGCTGACCCCGGATCACGGCTATCCCTGCCGGCTGATCGCGCCGGACCGGCCCGGGGTCCTGCAGACCAAATGGGTCACCACGGTGGTCGTCCTATGAAACCCCGGCACCTCGGCTACGGAGCCGGGACCGCCCTGGTGCTCCTCGGGCTGTTCGGGCTCGTCACCAACGCCACCGAGACCCACCCTGTCGGTTGGGCCCTGTGGTTCGGCGGGGCCGCGGTCGCCCACGATCTGGTCCTGGCCCCGCTGATCCTGGCCGTGGCGGTGGCCACCACCCGGCTGCCCGCCCGCTATCGCGTACCACTCCAGGCCGTCCTGGTCACCGTCGGTTGCATGGCCCTGATCGCCATACCGCTGCTGTTCCTCTCGAGGATCCGGCACTGACCCGACGCGCCTTTTGCGTGGATGGGCGAGTGCGGTGGTCGGCCGGTTCGCACGTCAATGGATCCTGGGTGCGAGACCGTTGAGGAAACGGTGCAGCAGCTGGTTGAACTCGGCGGGCCGTTCCAGGTTGGGCATGTGCGCGGCGCCATCGATGACGGCCAGCGTCGAGTCCGGGATGCGCTGGCACATGAACTCGGCGTCGCTGACCGGGGTGTACTCATCGTCCTGGCCGACCACGACGAGCGCAGGCACGGAGATCTTGGAGAGCAGGTCGGTGTAGTCGGGACGTTCGGCCCGGCCGCGCAGCGCGGCCGCCGCGCCTTCCGGGGGTGCGCCACGCATCATGCCGAGCACGTGCTCGGCGACGGTGGGCAGTGCCTGCACGTTGTAGGGCGCCACCATCTTGTGAAGCACCTCATCGGCGTAGCCGTGCATGCCCTCGCGCAGCAGCCGGTCGGCCATGTCGTTGCGGACCTTCTTGCCGTTCTCGGTCTCGGCTTGGGCGAAGGTGTCGGCAAGTACCAGTCCCCGGACCCGGTCGGGGAACAGCCGGTAGAACTCCAGCACGATCTGCCCGCCCATGGACAGGCCGCCGAGCACCACCTGGTCCACCTTCAGAGCGTCCAGGAGCGCGGTGAGGTCGCGGGCGAACGTCTCCAGCGGCGTGATGCCGGGAACCACAGCGGTCTCGCCGTACCCGCGTAGATCCGCCGCGATCACCCGCCACCCGGTACGGGCGAACTCGGTGACCTGCGGCGCCCACATCGAGCGGTCGAACGGGTGACCGTGGACGAGCACCAGCGGGTCACCATCTCCCGCGTCCTCGTATCCCATGGTGATCCCATTGGCAGTGATCGTGCCCAACAGAGCCACCTCCCTTCCAGTAGTTGGCGCGGCAGGGTCCCCCCGCCGCGTCCAGATAGCGGCGTGGCTCGCCGCGGGTCAAGCCAAGCACGTCCGGCCAGGACGGTCGGTCCCGGGTAGGCAGGGCTGACTGTTTTCTCAGGCATGCGAGTGACCCCCGCCCAGCAGCGTCCAGGCGCTCGTCTCGGTTCAGGTGCGCCCGCTCAGCCGTGCCGTCATCGACACCTTCAAGGACTCAGCAAAAGCCTTGCCCGAAGTGCTCAGCGTCTTCGTGCTCGCCGGTGGCGACGACTTTCTCCTGCACGTGGCCGTTCAGGACCTCGACCACCTGCACGCCTTCCTCCTCGATCGGCTCAGCAAACGCCGCGAGATCGCAGGCTTCCGCACCTCGGTGATCTTCCAGCAGGTGCACAACACCGTTCCCGCACGCCTCCCCGAACCATGACTCCTCTGATCGGCCTTCTCATCGCCGACGTGCCGTCCTGCCGCCGTCGCGCGTCGGCGGTCATGCATCCCTGGCGACGGCCTCGCGGACCGCCGGGACGATCTCCTGGGCCCACCGCCCGAGCGTGACGTCCGCGGGTGTGTCGTCGGCCGCGAAGTGCACAAACCCGGATGCGTCGTACTCCAGCACCGCGCCGGTGAGCTCCTCGACCCACTGCTCGACCGAGCCGCCTATCCAGCGGCCGTCGCCGTCGCGCGTGGTGGCGAGCGGGGCGGGCGTGATGAGGCCAGGCAGGTTGTAGATCGTGGCGATGTCCTCAGGATCCCGGCCCGCGGTCGCCGCGGCGTCGTCGATGACAGGGCGGGAATTCCGGTACCGCGGACTGAGCCAGTCCGCGGCGTGCCCAGGGATCCATCCGTCGGCCACCCTGCCGGTGACGGCCAGCGACTTCGGCCCGACCGAGCCGGTCCACACCGGCGCGGCCGGGACCGGGGCGGGTTCGAGGGCCGAGACTTGATAGAACTCGCCGTCGAAGGTCACCGGCCCGCCGCCGCCGGACAGCGCTCTGACCAGGGTGATCGCCTCTTCGAGCGCGCGGACGGCGGCTCCGGGTCCCAGCCGCGGCGCGCCCAGCTTGGCGATCTCGTCCCAGAGGCCGCCCGCGCCGATCCCCAGCATGATCCGGCCGCCCGACAGGGCGGACAGCGAGGTGATCGTGCGCGCCAGCATGGGCGCGGGACGGCTCGGCAGGTTGGTGACGTTCACGAGCCCCGCGATTTTCGCGGTCCGACCAAGAGCGACCCCCACGATGGAGTAGGCGTCCAGCCGGCCGCCGTAGTAGGGGTGATCGGAGACCGTGAACAGATCGAGTCCTTCGTGGTCTGCCTGGACTGCGAGCCGCAGGGTCTCCGGTGCCGCGCCGATCGCGGTCCCGCCGCCGACTCCGAACAGTGCCTTCCGTTCTGGCATCGCCATGCATCCTTTCCATGAATTACGACTCTCCCGTGCGGGTGAGTGCTGTCTCGGTGCGACACGTCACCAGCGTGCAGCGAAGGCCCGCTTTCTGTGATGCAATCGCCCGCTACATCGAGTAGTTCGTGTTACGAATTGTACGTTGTTTGGCGATGGGCGGGCTGCGCAGCATGGCACCTGCCGGTGCCCGTCCAGGCCGTCCTCGCCCTGCACCGGGCTAATGACCTCACCGTCTGCCGTATTCTGGCCAAATGGGAAAGGCCGTGGGTGAGCATATGGGGGTCGTTACCGCACTGGTGCGTTCCTCATTCCTGGTAAATGCCGTGTACGCCGAGTCGGGCCGGGAGTACGGACTGTCCCCGCAGCAGGGGCAGCTGCTCTGCGTGCTGATGCCGCAGCCGTACGGCATGAGCGAGCTCGGCGGGGTGCTGGGGCTGGCGAAATCGAGTCTCACCGGCCTGGTGGACCGGACCGCCCGGCGCGGTCTGGTGCGGCGCGAACCGGACCCGCAGGACGCGCGTGCGGTCCGCGTCGCACTCACTACGGAAGGCCGTGAGCTCGCGGAGGAGTTCTACGCCGAGACCTGCCGGCGGGTTGAGGCGCTGCCGGCCGGCCTCAGCGACACCGATCGCAGCAGGCTTGCGGACCTGCTCGGCCAGGTGGTGCTGGACAACAAGGTGCCGGTGGTCTTCATGGAGTTGGACGAAGGAGCCCCCGCCGCGCACGGGCGCTGAGAGCACAACGGTGCGCGGTCTCGGGTTGCTCGTTCCGCACGGGCGCGAGATCAGGCCACGCCGAACAACTCGGCGAACCGGCCGATGAACAGGTCCGCCCCCTTGTACTCACTGACCGTCCGCGTCGGCAGGATGGTCGGGCCGTCGGGGGAAGGCACCTGGCCGACACCGCCGTTGGGGCCGAGCGGGAGAAGGATCGAGGGAACGGGGGACGGCCGGTAGACGGCCGTGGGCTGCTCGCCCTTCACCTGAGCGATGATGTTCTTCGCCACAACCTCGGCGTGCTTCATCGCGTACCCGGCCATCTTGGCCTCGGCGAGGTCGGTGAGGTCGCCGAGCGCGTAGATGTGGCCGTGTCCATCGACGTTGAGCGTCTCGGTCACCCGGACCTGTCCCTGTGGCGTGCGTGCCGTGACCAGGCCGTCGCCGAGGTAGTCGCCGTTGACGCTCACGCCGTAGCAGCGGAACCAGATGTCGGCGGAGATCTCGCCGCCGGTGGTGTCGGCGGTGAAGGTCTTCGCCCGGCCCGGCTCGGTCGGCGGCTGCGCGGTCAGGGCGGTGCCCAGCCGCAACTCCACGCCCAGCGCGTCGAGCTGGCGGTGCAGGTCTTCGCGCATCTCCGGCAGGAAGCCAGGGACCAGTTGCTCGGCCGGGTCGACAATGGTCACGTGCTTGTCCGGCCAAACCGCCTTGATCTCGCCGGCCAGTTCCAGGCCGACCGGCCCGGCACCGATGACCAGCACCCGCTCGGCGCCCGCGAGCTCCGCGTGGGTGGCACGGAGCCTCTCCAGTGCCTCGCCGGAGAAGTCGGTGTCCATCTTGGCAGGGAAGGGATAGTCAGAGCCGGAGGCGAGAACGAGATAGTCGGCGTTGACGCGCTCGCCAGAGGCCAGAGTGACGCCGCCGGGGTCCACCGAGGCGGCACGCTCGCGAATGACCTTGCCGCGCTGGAGCAGTCTGTCGTACGGAAAGAACATGTTGCCCGCCCAGTCCGGCTGGACCAGCGCACGCAGCGACCCGGCGGAGTGGACGAATGCGTCCTTGGGTTCGATGAGGACGACGTCGGTGTCCTGATCCAGCGCCTTGGCGACCGCGGCGCCTCCGTAACCTCCGCCGATGACCGCGACTGTACGACCCATGTTTCGCACTCCCAGGATATCGTTCGCTCTACGAACTGTATTAGTTCGAAGACCACGATATTAGTTCGTACGACGAACTGCAAATCCATGTTCCGGGGATCGCAGGGAACGCACCTCCACGCTGAGACACGGCGTGGTTCAGGAAGCCGCCTGATGGTGATCGGTGGTCTCTTCGGGCATCAGGGTGCGGGCCAGTGCGACCAGGTCGAGGTCGAGAACGCGGGCGAGGGCCGCGACAGGACTGCCCGGCGATCCTGACCCTGCCTTGATCTTCGGCCGGTGGACGGCCGGAGAACTAACAGTGCTGGCCCATCGCAAGCAGTACCTGCTGCTCCGCGTCGCCATACCGGATGCGGTCTGTGATAGCCGACGAGGAGGAACTGACCTCCGTACGTCGGCGCCGCGGTCCCCGAAAGCGACACTAAGATCGGATAAAACATGGAAAGGTGAGACGTGACTGACGCACCCCGGCGGGTTCCGTCCAACGTCGAGACGAGCGTTCCCAATGTCGCCCGCATGAACGACTACTTCCTTGGGGGCAAGGACAACTTCGCGGTCGATCGGGAAGCGGCCGAGGACCTGCTCGCCATCGCCCCAGAGATCAAGGTCATGGCCGTGGAGAATCGGGACTTCCTCGGCCGCGCGGTACGCTACCTCGCCGCTCAGGGCATTCGGCAGTTCATCGACGTCGCCACCGGGCTGCCCACTCAGCGCAACACCCACGAGGTCGCGCGATCCGTCACGCCCGACGCCCGGGTGGTCTATGTCGACCAGGATCCGGTGGTCCTCTCGCACGCGGAGGCGATCCTCGTCGACAGCCCGCAGACCACGGTCGTCAAGGGCGACATCCTGCACCCCGAGGCGTTGCTCGCCGACTGCCGCGTGAAACAGTTCATCGACTTCGACGAGCCGCTGGCCGTCCTCATCTTCGGCGCGCTCCATTTCATCCCGCACTCGGATGACCCGTTCAAGAGCGTGGCCTGGCTACGCGACGCGATGCCGGCCGGCAGTTACCTCGCCATCTCTCACGTCGTCTTCGACACCCGCCCGGACCTGGTGCACCCGATCGAGGAGATCTACCGGGCAATCCTCAGCCGCCCCGAGGACAACGCCGCCCGCACGCGCGAGCAGGTGCTGTCATTCTTTGACGGGTTCGAGCTGGTCGATCCCGGGCTCGTCTACATCCGGCAGTGGCGCCCGGACAATATGCTGAGCGCGCAAGTGCCCGAGAAGGTGTGGATGGTCGGCGGCGTGGGCCGTAAGCCCGGGCCACCGGAGCGTCTCGTGTGATCAGGCGACGCGGGGGGATTCGGTGCGGCCTCGCTTGAGTTCGAGTACTTCTACTCGGCGGCGATCAGCACGCGGACCGGGCCCAGCGTGTCGGTCAGCCATCGCTCGTACCACGGCTCCAGCCCTTCACGGCCCTCGTTGAGCAGCCACAGGCTCATCACGTGGAAGCGCACCTCCACGTCGCGGACCCCCTCCACTTCGAGCAGCCAGCGAGGCGTGTTCCAAGCCCAGGGGCATTTCGGGTCGAACCACATGTCGGCGATGGTCACGGACGCACTCCTCGGTCGCTCTCTCATTCCTGCGAGATCATTCAATGACCTCGGATCGGCCCACAGAAGTGCCCAAAGCGAAGGCTGAAGAGTGCTTTTCGACGACAACGACTTTGTGATACAAAGTACTCTGAAGCAACCAGGGGGGAATCGTGGACGACACGCAAGCAGGTGAACCGACGTCGGAAGACGCCCTGGGCGTGAGTGAGTCGCTGGCGCTCATCGACGCCGAACGCCGGCATGTCCAGCGGCGGGTGCATGCCGATCCCACACTGCTGTTCGCGCTGTGGGGGGTCGCCTGGCTCGTGGGCTTCGGTGCCGCGTACCTGGCGTACGGCCGCGACCGGGTAATCCCCGGTTGGCTTGGTGTGGCGATACCCGCAGTGCTCATCGCGGTGGCTTTGATCGTGTCGATCGGTTACTCGATCGCCGTCGGGCGTGGGGTCAGTGGCCCGTCCCGCACCGTCACCGCCATGTACGGATGGAGCTGGACGTTGGGCTTCGGCTGCCTGGCCGTGATGAACAGCGCGTTGATCCGCCGGGGCCTGACCTCCGACGAGGCAGCGATGCTGTGGTCAGCGTCGGCGTTGCTGCTGGTCGGTGTCCTCTACCTGGCCGGTGGCATGGTGTGGCAGGACCGGGCCCAGTACGGCATGGGAACCTGGACATTGCTCTGCGCGGCCGGCGCGGTCTTCGCCGGGGTCCCCGGGAATTTCCTGGTGCAGGCGCTGGCGGGCGGCGGCGGATTCCTTATCCTGGCCGGCTACCACCGGTTCGCCCGGCCCGCCTCACAGCGGCACCTCGCATGATCCCCGAGCTGGATCCCGTCATCCACGCCCAAGCCCGGCTCCGAGTCACCGTGACCTTGGCCGCCCTGGCCGCAGACGACCGGATCACCTTCCCCCGGCTGCAGGAACTGCTGGACATGACCCCCGGGAACCTGGCCACCCACCTGCGCAAGCTCGAAGACGCCGGCTACGTCGAGATCACTAAAACCTTCAGCCGTCGCACCCCCGTCACCCACGTCGCCCTGACCCCCACCGGCCGGGCCGCCTTCGACACCTACACCACCACCCTGCGGTCCCTCCTCGCCCCCTGAACTCGCAGCCCCCCGTAGTCAAGGAGCACGACACCATGAGCACCATCACTGCGAACATCCCCTCAGACATCCCGGCGGGTCTCCACCGTGCCGAACTGCGCGGACGAGCGGCAGGCACCGCGCTCCTGGCGTTCTTCGCCCTCGGCTGGACGGCCTGCGGCATCTCGGCCATCCCGACCACCGTCGGTCTCGTCCTGTTCGCCATCGCCGCCGCCGGCTCACTGACACTCGCCGCACTCGCCCTCGCGATGAGCCGCAGAGCGGCAACAGCACCCACCGGTGGCGGCCCGGGCCGCGGGAGGGCCACCGGCCGCCGCTACGGGATCGTCGTCGCCGCCGAATGGATCGGGATCTTCGTGGTCGCACGGTTGCTCGCGGCCACCGGCCACTCACAGCTCATCCCCGCTGCCATCGCGCTCGGCGTGGGCATCCACTTCTTCCCGCTCGCCAAGCTGTTCGGTATCCGCGCCTACCACCTCACGGGCGCCGCAATCTGCCTCGTCGCGCTCACCACCAGCCTGCTCGCACCCCTGACCGCAACACCCGCCCTCTGGTCGATCCTGCCCGGCTTCGGCTCAGCCCTCACCCTCTACGCGACCTGCACACACCTCCTGCATATCCGCAGCAGCAGCCACTGACCGTGGGCGGGCGCCGAGCTCATCGGCGATTCGCTGGTGTACGTTACGGCCGCCCCGATCAACCGGGCACCGTCATCTGGTCGGGCTCGGCACAATGGTGCCCGTGACCGGTGTGCGCCCTTCTTCCGATACCGCATGGAAACCGGCGGTCCTGGAGCGCATCACCTAACCCATCGGCTCCACCTCGCCGGATAGGGGGGGTCATGACGCCCGTGGCTCAGGCGGTCGCGAGTGCCTCGGTGGGGGTGAGCCGGGCGGCACGCAGGGCCGGGTAGAGACCCGCGATCGCGCCGATCACTACGGCGGCCAGTGCCCCGCCGACGATGGCCTGGCCGGGTAGTTCGATCGGCCAGCCTCGATGGTGTGCGTATCCGAGGCTGATGGCCAGCCCGATGAGGACTCCCGTGACTCCGCCGAGTGCCGACAAGGTGACCGATTCGGTGACGAATTGCAGGCGGATCTGTCGCCGGGTGGCGCCCAGGGAGCGGCGCAGGCCGATCTCCTGCCGGCGTTCCAGTACTGAGATGATCATGATGTTGGCGATGCCCACCCCGCCGACCAGCAGGGCCACTGCTCCGAGGCCGAGGAACAGGGTGTTGAACGCGGAGTCGGCGGCCAGCTGCGCGGTGAGCGCGTCCGACGGGCGGCTCACCTGGACCTGTTCGGGGTGTTGCGGATAGGCGGTCGCGGCCAGCACGCTCGCGACGGAGGTCACGGTGTTGTCGGTTGACCGCTCGTACACGGTGGAGGGGTGTCCGTCGAAGCCGAGGTGTGCAGCGTACGACCAGCCGATCAGGGCGGAGCGGTCGATCTCAGGGGCGAGGGCAAGGCTGTTCAGGATGCCGCTGACGGTGAACCAGCGGCCGGCGATGTAGATGTGCTGGCCGGTGTGAGTGATGCCGAGCCGGTCCGCGGCGACCGCGCCGATGACGACGGTCGGGTACCGGCCGGTCGCGGCGTTGAGAAACGCGCCGGATCGTATGGTGCCATTGAGGGTGGCGAGCAGGTCCGTCCGGGCGGCCTGGACGGCGATACCGCTGGTCATCGCAGGGTCGATCTGGTCGGTGCGCCGGGCGCTGGCGCCGGATACGAGGCCGACTGCCGATACCGTCGTGACACCGGGGATCCGCGCGACCATGCCGACCGCATCGTTGGGCAGTGCGGCGTTCTGCCCCGTCAGCGACCGCCCCGGGGTGACGGTCAGCAGGTTGGTGCCGAGCTGCTGGATCTGAGCCAGCAGACCAGCCCGGCTCACCGTGCTGATGCCCAGCACCGCGACCATGGACGCGATCCCGATGGCGATGCCGAGAGCGGACAGTACGGCCCGCATCGGCCGGCCCCGGAGTCCACCGAGTCCGACCTTGACAAGGTCTGCGGGGCGCAGCCGTACTGGCTCGGGCAGCGGGATCATGTGAGCACCCCCGTGTCGACGTGGATCTGGCCGTCCAGAATCTCCAGGCGCCGAGGCAGCGCGGCCGCCACCTCGAGGTCGTGGGTGATCACCACAATGGCCGTGCCGTCCCGGTGCAGATCCGCGAGGACCTTGAGGATCCCGGCGCCCGAGGCCGAGTCGAGGTTTCCCGTCGGCTCGTCGGCGAGCAGCAGCGCCGGGCTGCCGACGACCGCCCGCGCGATCGCCACCCGCTGTCTTTCCCCACCTGACAGCTGGTGCGGCAGGTGGCCGAGCCGGTGGCCGAGGCCCACCCGGTCCAGTGCGGCGCGGGCCAGCCCGCGGCGCTCCCGGGGTGGCGTGCCGTGATACAGCAGCCCGGTCGCCACGTTGTCCAGCGCGGACAGGTGCGCGGTGAGGAAGAACTGCTGGAACACGAACCCGATCCAGCGGGCTCGGACCGCCGCCAGCAGCCGGTCCGGTAGTTGGGCGACGTCGTGGCCTTGAATACGGACCCGGCCCGAGCTTGGCCGGTCCAGCGTCCCCATCAGGTGCAGCAGGGTCGACTTGCCCGACCCGGACGGCCCTGCGATCGCCACCAGCTCGCCCGCTTCGACGGTGAGCGACGCCTGGCGCAACGCCCGCACGCCGCCCGGGTAGTCCTTTGAGACGTTCTCCACTGCGACGACCGGAGTCATGAGCGCGGCACCTGCACCTTCATACCGGCCGTCAGGTCTCCGCTGACCTCGAGGTTGTCGTCGGCGAAGATGCCGAGCCGGACGGGAACCGACCGGACCCGTCCGGTGGACTCGACGACGTCCACCGCGTAGCCGCCGCCGGGGGCGGCCAGCAACGCGTTGACCGGTACGGCAAGGACGCTCTTGTGCAGGGTGCTGGTGAATCCGACGGTGACCGGAGCGCCGTCGAACCGCCCTGCCGCGCCCGGCTTGTCGAGCGTGATGGAGACGGGGATGGTGGCGGTCTCGGTGCCCTGCCCGGTCTGCGACCGGCTGTCGGTGGAACCGGCGGTGGCAACGGTACCGACCGAGAAGATGTGGCCGGTCGTGGTCTTACCGCCGGGCAGGCTGATGTGCACCTCGGCACCCTGCTTGGCGATCTCCTGTTGGCTGACCGGAACGTTCACCGTGACCTGCCGCTCAGTGCTGGTCGCCGTCAGCACGTTGCCCGCGGCCTGACCGCCGAGGACCGCCTTAAGGCTCGTCACCCGGATCGCACCGGGCTGGACGACTACGTCCCCTGGTTGTACGGAACCCGACTTGGTGACGCCCAGGTCGTCCTGCCAGTCCTTGATGGCCTGCATGGTCGCGTACGTGAAGTGACGGTCGACCGTCAGGCTGGAGCCGTATCCGAGCGCGACCAGGTTGCGCTCCAGCTCCAGCACGTCGCGCCCGTTCGACATCCCGCTCTGCAGCGCCCGCCAGAGCGGGATGGCTCCGTACACCAGCGGGACACGGTGACCGTCCACGCCGTACATCCGCTGACCACGCCGGATCACCGTACCGACCGTGGGCAGCCACGTGAGGCGTCCGGCTCCGCCGGCCAGGACGGTATAGGTGTGGGCATACCCCAGGGTGCCGTCCACCTCGGTGCGAGCGGCCAGATCCGTGCGCACCACGTCAGCGGTCGGCAGGGTGGAGCCGGTTGGATGCTCGGTGCCTGAGCCTCCGCTCTGCAACGCGATCGCGGCACCGGCAGCACTGACGGCGAGCATGGCGGTCCCGGCGATGAGCACCCGTGTCCGCCGTCGCCGTCGCCGTGGTGGTGCGCCACGTGTGACCGTCTCGATCTCAGAGGTCAGCATCGGTCAGCCTCCGACTTGCTTCTCGCACGCCTGCCTGGCCTGATCCACCTTGGCGCGATCGCCGTTACTGCCCTGGACCTGCACGTCGGCTTGGCCGGGCGGCGGATCGGCGGCGTTGACGCCGTGCTTACGCAGGCACTCGGCCATCTTCAAGGCATGGTCTCGGTCCTTGGAGCTCGCCGGGCCCGACATTTCCTTCGGTGCATACTTCTGGCACGCCTGGATGGCGGCATCGACTTTGGCCTTGGTGCCGGGGCCCCCACTGCCGCTGACCTCGAGGTGCCCGTTCTTCGGGTCGGGGACGTTGATGCCGTGCTGGCGCATGCACTGGGCGAACTTCACCATCTGGTCATTCGGGTTCTGTGTCGCGGCAGGCTTACTGCCGGATCCGCAGCCGGCCAAGGCTAGGGCGGCAGCGGTGAGCGAGGTCGCCGCGATGAGCGAAAGTGTTCTCATGCCGCTCAGACTGGACGGCGGGCGGTTTCCCGGCGGTGACCAAGACGTTAACCGCCGCCTTATCGTGCGATCGGCAACAATCAGGTCATGCGGATACTGGTGGCCGAGGACGAGCGGGTGCTCGCCGACCTGGTGGCCGAAGGGCTGCGGAAGCAGGCGATGGCGGTCGACGTGGCCTATGACGGGGCCGCCGCGCTGGACCGCCTGGCGACGAACGACTACGACGTGCTCGTCCTGGACCGGGACCTGCCCAAAGTGCACGGCGACGAGGTCTGCCGCCGGCTCGCCCAGCGCGGGGCGCGTGTCCGCATCCTGATGCTGACCGCGGCGGGCGCGGTGCGCGAGCGGGTCGCCGGGCTGGGCCTGGGCGCCGACGACTACCTGACCAAGCCATTCGCCTACGCCGAACTCGTCGCGAGAGTGCACGCACTGGGCAGGCGCAGCAGTCCGCCGCTGCCGCCGGTGCTGGAACGGCTCGACATCACGCTGGACACCGCGCGCCGCCAGGCATTCCGGGACGGCGCCTCACTGCCGTTGTCCCGCAAGGAGTACGCCGTGCTGGAGGTGCTGATGCGAGCGCGAGGAGCGGCCGTGAGCAGTGAGGAACTGCTGGAACGGGCCTGGGATGAGCACACCGACCCGTTCACCACCGTCGTCAAAGTGACCATGAGCAAGTTGCGGGCCAAGCTCGGCGACCCGCCCGTCATCGTGACCGTGCCGGGCAGCGGGTACCAGCTGTGAAGCGCGGCACGGTGCGGATGCGCCTGAGCCTGCTCTATGGCGGGTTGTTCCTGCTCACCACCATGGTGGTACTGATCCCCGCCGGATTCCTGCTGGAGCGATCCCTCGACGCCAGCGCGGAAAGGTTCGTCGAGCGCGCCAACAGGTCGGGACTGGACCCCGCGGCCGCAGGGCAGGGCGGCTCCACGACCCAGATCAAGGTCCACATGGGAGGCAGCGTCCTGGGTTCCCAGCAGATCTTCACCTGGGCCACCATCGCGGTGCTCGGGGTGCTCGCGTTCGCGGCGAGCTGGTGGCTGGCCGGGCGGGTGCTGCGGCCGCTGCACCGGATCACCGACACCGCTCGCCGGCTCACGCTGTCCAACCTGGACGAGCGCATCGCCCTGACCGGGCCGCAAGACGAGCTCAAGGATCTCGCTGACACCTTCGACGACATGCTGGACCGGCTGGCACGCGCCACAGACAGCCAGCGCAGGTTCGTCGCCAACGCCTCCCACGAGCTCCGCACTCCGCTGGCCATCCAGCGGGCCGCGATCGAGATCGGATTGGCCGACGCGGAGGAGCCCGCGAAGGTCGCCCGGATGTGCACCGAAATGCTCCAGGCCAACGAACGCTCCGAACGGCTCATCGAAGGTCTGCTCACCCTGGCCCAGAGCGAGCGCGGGCTCGACGCCCGCCTCCCCATCGCCCTCGACGCGGTGGTGGAACAGGTCGCCGAGCAGCACCAGACCGAAGGCATCACCCTCGACCTCGACGTGCATCCCGTCACCGTCGCAGGCGACGAGGTCCTGCTCACCCAGCTCGTGGCCAACCTTGTGCAGAACGCGGTGCGCTACAACCATCCCGGCGGGCATGTCACGGTCCGGCTGTCCCCGGACACCGGGCTGACGATCCGCAACACCGGATCCCCGGTTCCCGCCGATCAAGTCTCGGAAATCTTCGAACCGTTTCGTCGTCTGCACCCGGACCGTACCGGATCCGCCGGCGGCGCAGGGCTCGGCCTCTCCATCGTCGCCGCCATCGCCCACGCCCACGACGCCGCGGTCACCGCGGAGGCCAACCCGGAAGGAGGACTCACCATCACCGTCGCGCTCCCAGCGCTTGCCCCCCTGCCCGCCAAGGGTGCTGAGGCGGGTCGCGCCACGGTTTGACTCGCTCAGTCGTAACACTTAATGTTACGACTGCCGAGGAGGTGAGAGACGATGAGTGCCAACAGCAGGCTGACGATCGCGGCCCACGCTCTGGCGTGGATGGAGCTCAACAAGCGCTACGGCCACGAGGTCGCCACATCGGAGCAGATCGCGGGAAGCGTGAACACCAACCCCGTGGTCATCCGGCGCTTGCTCGGAGAGCTGCGCAAGGCGGGGCTCGTCGAGTCCCGACGCGGGGCGGGCGCGGGCTGGACGCTGACGCGCGAGCTCGAGTCCATGACCCTGCTGGACGTCTACGAGGCCGTGGAGCCCAGCGCGCTGTTCGCCATGCACCGTGCCACCCCGAACCAGGAGTGTCCGGTGGGCTTCGGAATCCGGCCGGCGATGCAGAGCATCTACGCTGGAATCGAGGACACCTTGCGAGGCGAACTGGCCCACACCACGCTCGCCGACGTACTGCGGGACGTGCTGGCCGCCCGCTAGAACTCCCGCCCTGAGGGGCGTGGGCTCACTGGAGCCGGCGCCTGGCCTGCGTAACGCTCAAAAATGTAACCAAACTAGTTACTTCAACGGGGGAAATCATGGGACAGCTGGACAACAAGGTGGCGCTGGTGACCGGTGGCTCGACCGGGATCGGTCTCGCCATCGCCCGCCGGTTCGCCGCCGAAGGCGCCACCGTCTACCTCACCGGCCGGCGTAAGGCCGAGCTGGACGCCGCCGTCGAGGCCATCGGGGAACAGGCCGTCGGGGTACAGAGCGACGTGTCGAAGCTGGATGATCTCGACCGGCTGTTCGCGATGATCGAGGCTCGCAGCGGACGGCTGGATGTCGTGGTGGCCAACGCGGGCATCGC
>JAOPYO010000221.1 GCA_025964575.1 Actinomycetes bacterium | reverse complement strand
CGCGCACGTCCGTTTTCTCTTCCCGATGGCCGGCGTGGTCTTCGTGGCCGGGGTCGGGATCGGCCTCTACGCCCTGTCGCAGCGGGAACAGCGGCCGCCCGGCTTCGTGATCATCTATCTGATCTCGCTGGTGTTCTTCGGGCCGGTCTTCGTCTTCACGTCCCCGTACGCCGCCGTGGCGGGCCTCGTCGTCGCGCACGGCTACCAGTATCTGCTGATCGTCGGCCTGGTCGCCGGGGCGCCGCGGCGGGGCCGCCCCGGGGTGATCGGGCTGGCGCTCATGATGAGTGTGGCACTGCTCGGCGGGCTTGCGCTGAACTACGCATCGCACCTGCATGGTTCGCCGGTGATCCTGGAGCGGGCGCTGTACGGGGCGTACCTGGGTGCCGTGATGGCCCACTTCGTCATCGACGCGGGTCTCTGGCGGTTGCGCGATGAGTTCCCACGCCGGTTCCTGACGGCGAACCTGCCGTATTTGCTACGCCCTTGACCGGCCTGGGGACTTAGCAGCCCTGGCCGGTCGCGGCGGGTCGCGGCGGGTCAGCCGCCTCCACAGCCACCGGCCGCCCCAGCAGGGAGGGCGACGAACAGCACGAAACCGATGACTCCCACGATCACCACCGCCAGCGCCGTGACGGCCACGACCACTCCGACCGCCGCCCGCTGCGGACCAGTCATGCCGGACTTGCGTGAGGTACCCCAGGCATAGGACGGATCCCACGCACCGTACGAGCCGGTGGCGGTCGGCGGGAACTCACCGGACGGAGGCTTCCAGTCGTGCACGGCTGTCACATTCGCTCCCTCGATCGCTCTCTGCACATGAGACGCAAAGGGCGGCCGTTTGGTTTACGTTATTTGTCCACATCGCCGACGACGAAGAACATCGACCCGAGGATGGCGATCATGTCGGCGATGAGCGCGCCGGGCAACAGTTCCGACAGCACCTGGATGTTGTTGTACGAGGCGGAGCGGAGCTTCATCCGCCAGGGGGTCTTTTCGCCACGGGAGACCAGGTAGTAGCCGTTGATGCCGAGCGGGTTCTCGGTCCAGGCGTAGGTGTGGCCCTCCGGCACCTTGAGCACCTTCGGCAGGCGTACGTTGATCGGCCCGGGCGGCAGCTCGGCCAGCCGGTCCAGGCAGGCGTCGGCCAGGTCCAGCGAGGCGTAGACCTGGTCGAGCAGGCACTCGAACCGGGCCAGGCAGTCGCCTTCGGTACGGGTGACGACCCGGACGTCCAGCTCTTGGTAGGCGAGGTACGGCTCGTCGCGGCGCAGATCGAAGTCCACGCCAGAGGCGCGTGCGATGGGGCCGGACACGCCGTACTGCAGGATCTGTTCACGGGACAGCACGCCGACGCCACGGGTGCGGGCCCGGAAGATCTCGTTGCCCACGATGAGGTCGGCGATGTCGCTCATCCTGGCCCGTACACCGTGAACCGTCTTCCGGGTGCGGCCGAGCCAGCCGGCGGGCAGGTCCTCCTTGAGACCGCCCACCCGGTTGAACATGTAGTGCATGCGGCCGCCGGAGATCTCCTCCATGATGTGCTGCAGTTCCTCCCGCTCCCGGAAGGCGTAGAAGATCGGTGTGATCGCGCCGATCTCGAGGGGATAGCTGCCCAGGAACATCAGATGGTTGAGCACCCGGTTGAGCTCAGCCAGCAGAGTGCGTGCCCAGACGGCCCGTTCGGGCACCTCCATGCCCAGCATCCGCTCGGCCGCGAGGACGACACCGAGCTCGTTGGCGAAGGCACTCAGCCAGTCGTGCCGGTTGGCGAGCACGATGATCTGCCGGAAGTCGCGGACCTCGAACAGCTTCTCCGCGCCCCGGTGCATGTAGCCGATGATCGGCTCGGCCTGGGAGATGCGCTCGCCGTCCAGGACGAGCTTCAGTCGCAGCACCCCATGCGTCGACGGGTGCTGAGGCCCAATGTTGAGGATCATGTCCTCGGTGGCGAGTTCCTTGGCGCCCGCCCCGATCCCCACAGTCTGTGTTCTCATGGGCGTCCGCTCGCTGTGGTCACACTTCATCGTGCCACGATCAGGTGTCGCAATACCTCATCGGTTCCGGTTGACTGTTCTCCGATGGATCCCAGTCAGCATGAGCCCGCCCCAGACCGGTCCGCGAAACCCGAGTCGCCTGCCGAGTCGTCTGCCAGGCCGCCTGCCGGGCCTCCGGCGACGCCGTCGGGGCAGGCTCCCGCGCCTCCCCAGTTCGGGCCACCGGACGCGGCGTTCGCACCGCCTCACGGCATGTCCTGGTATCGGGTGTCCCCTCGCTACAGCTGGCATCGCCGCATCACGACCGTCCTCTGGGCGCTGCCGGTCGCGCTCGTCGGGGCGTTGATCGTCGCGCAGAGCGGCGGACTCGTCGGCGCGCTGATCTGGCTGCTGGCGGTGGTCATCTCCTGCGGACTCGGCTGGATCGTGGCCGAACTGGCGTATCGCTCCTGGGGCTTCGCCGAACGCTCCCATGATCTGCTGGTGACCCACGGGGTCTTCGTCAAACGCCTCGTCGTCGTCCCGTACGGCCGGATGCAGTTCGTCGACGTGACCGCGGGCCTGCTGGAGCAGTGGATGGGCATGGCGACCGTTCGCCTGCACACCGCGGCGGCCGCCACCGACGCCCGTATCCCCGGGTTGCCGGCCACGGAGGCCGCTCTCCTCCGTGACCGGCTGGCCCAGCGTGGCGAAGCCAGGATCGGCGGACTGTGACCGGACGTTATCCGCCGGGCCCGCCGCGACCACCCTACGGGCCGCCGGGCCCCTACGGCCGCCCCCGCTCACCGTACGATCAGTACGGCCGCCCTGGGTACGGGCCGCCCGGCTATGGGCCGCCTGGGTATGGTCCGCCCGGCTATGGGCCGCCTCCAGTGCGGTTCGGCGAGGGAGCGCACCGGCTGCACTGGGCCACCGCCCCACTGCGTGCGTTCACCATCCTGGTCATCTACTTCGTGCTGATCGGGTTCTCCCTGCTGCTCACCCAGTCCGATACGGGGGTGACACTGGAAATCACGCCTGCGATGCTCGTGCGGTTCATGATCGTGACGATTCCGGTGGCGGTGGTCGCCGTTCTGACCGGGCTGTGGGTGTGGTTGGCACTGCGGTTCTGGATCGGCGGGGACGACCTGATCGTGGAGACCGGCATCGTGCGCAAGCGCAAGCGGCAGGTCCCGGTCTCGCGCATCCAGGCCATCGACGTCGTACGCCCGCTGATCACCCGGGTCTTCGGCCTGGCCGAGGTGCGGGTGGAATTGGCCGGCGGAGACCAGGGCGAGATCGCGCTGCGCTATCTGGGCAAGTCCGCCGCTCACCAGTTGCGCGCCGAACTGCTGGCCCGAGCAGCCGGGCTGCCCGGCCACACGCCGGAGGCGCCGGAGCGGCCGTTCTGGTGGGTGGGATTCGGCCCCCTGCTGGCTTCTCTGATCCTCAAGCTGCCGGTCATCGGCACCGGGCTGCTCTTCCTGGCGCTGATCGTCGGCGGTATCGCCTATGGCGAGCTGGGGGTGCTCGGTGCCGCGGTCCCCGCCCTGCTCGGTCTGCTGCGGGCCGTGGTGGCACCGTTGATCATGTATGCCAACTTCTCGGCGGCGATCTCGCCGGACGGTCTCCGGCTGCGGTACGGGCTGCTGGAGACCCGGATGCAGACGGTGCCGCCGGGCCGTGTGCAGGCCGTCCGCATCGTGGCGCCGCTGCTGTGGCGGCCCTTCGGCTGGGCCCGGGTGGAGGTCACCGTCGCGGGCTATGCGGGGGAGCGTCAGGCCCTGTCATCGGTGCTGCTGCCGGTGGCCCCGCGCCATGTGGCCCTCTACCTGACCGATCTGGTCTTCCCCGGGACGAGGGTCGGGGCCGTACCGCTGCTGCCGTCCTCGCCCAAGCGGCTCTCGAAGGCCGCCGCGGGCACCGACGACGTCGTGTTCGTGACTCGGCGCGGAGTCGTCTGCCAGAGCCTCGACGTGATCGCTCACGCGCGGGCGCAGAGCGTGCGGCTCACCGCCGGCCCCTGGCAGCGGCTGCTGGGCGTGGGCACCGTGCACATCGACGCCCCGCCCGGTCCGGTGCAGGTGGCCGCCGTCGACCGGGAGCTCGCCGAGGCCCGCGCCATCGTCGAGTCCACCGTCAGCCGCGCCCATGTCGCCCGAGCCGGCGCCCCCTCCGACCGATGGGCCCGCTGAGGCCGATATAAGGGACTTGGCACCGCATATTGTCTGGCCATGAATATGGCTTATGACCCATGGTCGCCGGAGTTCGTGGCGGATCCGTACCCGGCGTACGCGGCGCTCCGGGAGGAGCAGCCGGTGTTCTTCCATGAGCCGACGGGTCAGTGGGTGATCACCCGGTACGCGGACGTGAACGCGCTGCTGCGGGACCGGCGGCTGGGCCGCTCCTACCTCCATGTCGCCACCCACGAAGAGTTCGGGCAGCTCGCCGAGCCCGAGTTCCTGCGGCCGTTCTGGGATTTGATCAGGGCCGGGATGCTCGATGTCGAGCCGCCCGTCCACACCCGGCTCCGCCGGCTGGTAGCCAAGGCGTTCACCCCCCGTATGGTCGAGGGCCTGCGGCCGCTGATCGGGCGACTGGCCGAAGAACTCGTGGGAGCGCTCGTGGCCAAGGGCGGCGGGGACCTCCTTGCCGAGGTCGCCGAACCCCTGCCGGTGACGGTCATCGCCGAGATGCTGGGGGTGCCGGCGGCCGATCGGGGCCTGTTGCGGCCCTGGTCCGGGGATATTTGCGGGATGTACGAGCTGAACCCGTCGGCGCGGACCCAGCAGGTCGCCGTCCAGGCGGCCACCGAGTTCTCGGACTATCTGCGCGGGCTGGCCAGGGAGCGGCGTGCGAATCCGCAGGACGACCTCATCAGCGCCCTGGCCCAGGTGATGGATGAGGGCGACCGGCTGACCGAGGACGAGCTGATCGGCACCTGCGTGCTGCTGCTCAACGCCGGCCACGAGGCCACCGTCAACGCGACCGGCAACGGCTGGCGGTCACTGCTGCACAACCCCGGCCAGCTGGGACGTCTGCGCGCAGACCCTTCACTCATTCCCACGGCCGTGGACGAACTGCTGCGGTACGACACCCCGGCGCCCATGTTCGAGCGCTGGGTCCTCGAGGACGTCACAGTCGCTGGAGTGGACATCCCGTCTGGGTCCGAGGTGGCGTTGCAGTTCGCCTCGGCCAACCGCGACCCGGCGGTCTTCGCGGCTCCAGACCGGCTGGACCTGTCCCGCGACCCCAACCCGCACATCAGCTTCGGCCTGGGCATTCACTACTGTCTGGGCGCCCCGCTGGCCCGCATCGAGCTGGCCGAGTCGACCAGCGCCATCCTCAGACTGGCCCCGGAGATCGCTCTTGCCGAGGAGCCCAGGTGGAAGCCCGGCTTTGTTCTCCGCGGCTTGGAGTCTTTGATCGTCCGAGTCTGATGATCGTCTGAGTCACCGCGTCGCGTTCAGGGGGATCGGGATGCCGACGGACTGGAGGAGCCAGCCGAAGCCGCCGAGGCCGGCGGGGTCGATGAGCTCGGCCTCCTCCCCGGCGGCGCAGAGGGCCTCCACATAGGCTCGGGGATCCCGGTGGGCGAGTTCGATCGGCGGCCGGGCGCCGGAGAGCCCCAGGGCCCGCAGGGCAGCGCGCTGGGTGGTCAGCAGGCTCGCGGTGGCCCCGGCTTCAAGGCCTGCCGAGGCGCAGGCGTCCAGGGCCACGTGGGCGGTCACGTCACAGGAGCCGTCCGGGATCACGGGCACCACATGCCCGTCCCGATAGCCGGTCAGGGTCCCATAGGCCGGGCGTCCACTCCGTACATGTGAATAGTCGACGGCCACCGCCGTACCTCGCCGCAGCCGGGAGATCACCGAGGCCCAGGCCAGGCACCGGGTCCGGCCCACTTCCGCGCGGTCCCCGGGTTCCCGCACCGGCCACCAGCGGTCCAGCCATTCGCCGTCTTCCCGAGTGGGCGCGGGGCCGGGATGCTCCGCGCCGGTACGGGGGTCGACGAGCATCACACGCGGGCCGGAAGGGGTCAGCTCGACCACGTCGAGAGGCACGTTGTCCAGCCACTCGTTGGCCACGACCAGACCGGTGATCTCCTCGGGCGGTTCGGGGAGCCAGCCGATCTCCGCGGGCAGTTCCGGGGGGCGGGCGGACACCTCGACGGCCGTCGGAGCGAGCCGTACGGCCAACTCGGCGGGGACGGCGGAGCGGATCTGGGCGAGCAGGCTGCCGCATCCGGCACCGACGTCGACGAGATCCAGCCGGGGCGGGTGGCCGAGCGCCTCATCTACGGAGATGAGCAGCCGGGCGAAGGCATCGGCGTAGCGGGCGGAGGCGTGCACGGAGGTACGGAAGTGCGCGGCGGGCCGTTCCCGGCGATAAAAGCCGGCCTCGCCGTACAGGGCCCGTTCCATAGCGGTGCGCCAGGTCGCCGCGTTCGCACTAGCCACGAGGGTGAGGCTACCGCGCGCCGGCCGCTTCTCCCCTGACCATCCTGGGGTCGTACATCGAGTCAGACCAGGGTCGGAGGTGAACTGACCTCGGTGAACGTACTCTAAGGGGATGATCAGGGCGGTGTGGGCGTGGTGGCGCCGCAGACAGCGACTGGTCGACACCCTCGTCATGTCGCCGATCTTGATCCTGGCGTTTCTGGGCGGCCAGCTGGAGGGTATCCCGCAAACCTCGCTCAACCTGATGCTCTGCCTGCCGTTGATCTGGCGCCGCCGCTGGCCGCGGGCGGTGTTCGCCTTCATCGCCCTGGTCTGCTTCGCCCAATGGCTGGTGCAGGTCCCGGTGATCCTGACCGATGTGGCGGTGCTGGTCGCGCTCTACACGGTGGCCGCGGAGCGTACGTTCCGCTGGGGGCTGGCGGCGGTGTGCGTCACCCTGTTCGGCGGGGTGCTGGAGGTGATCCAGAGTTGGGGTGGCGTAACGCCCGGAGAATTGAAGCAGAACCGCGATTTTCTGCTGGCCATCACGGTTCTCATCGTCGGTATCTGGATTCTCGGGATCTACACCCACACCCGTCGGGCGTACCTGCGGAGCCTGGAGGAGCGGGCGGCCCGGCTGGAGCGTGAGCGCGACAGCCAGGTGCAGATCGCGATGGCGGCCGAACGAGCCCGGATCGCCCGGGAGTTGCACGATGTGGTGGCGCACAACGTGAGCGTGATCGTGGTGCAGGCGGACGGGGCGACCTTCACCATCGACACCGACCCACAGCGAGCCAAACGGGCGCTGGAGACGATCTCCGCCACCGGGCGGCTGGCGCTCACCGAGATGCGTCGGCTGCTCGGGGTGCTCCGGGAGAACGACGACGCGGGCCCGTACGCCCCGCAGCCCGGGGTGGAGCAGCTCACCGATCTCATCGACCAGGTGCGCGCCGCCGGGCTGCCGCTGGAGTTCACGATCGGGGGAGTGCCCCAGCAACTCGCCGCGGGCATGCAGCTGACGCTCTTCCGGATCGTCCAGGAGGCGCTGACCAACACGCTGAAGCACGCGGGTCCGGGCGCGGCGGGGCACGTCCGGCTGCATTACGGTGACGATGCGATCGAGGTGTGGATCACCGACGATGGGCGAGGCGCGGCCGCGGGTGACGACGGGCGCGGTCATGGGCTGGTCGGCATGCGCGAACGTGTCGCGCTCTATGGCGGGACCGTCCAGACCGGACCGAGAACGGGGGGCGGCTTCGAGATAGCGGCCAGGCTCCCCCTACGCGAAGGAGCACGTGCATGATCAGGGTGGTCTTGGTCGACGACCAGGAATTGGTGCGGGCCGGGTTCCGCATGGTCCTCGACGCGCAGGCCGACATCGACGTCGTGGGTGAGGCCGGTGACGGCCGGCAGGCGCTGGAGTTGCTGCGAGGCACCCGGGCCGATGTGGTCCTCATGGACGTCCGGATGCCGCGGATGGACGGTATCGAAGCGACCCGGCAGATCGGTCCAAATGGGCCGAAGGTCATAATATTGACCACTTTCGACCTGGATGAGTATGCCTTTTCGGCCCTCAAAGCGGGGGCGGGCGGGTTTTTGCTCAAGGACGCGGGCCCGGTGCAGTTGATCGAGGCGATCCGGGCGGTGCACTCCGGCGACGCGGTCGTCGCACCCAGCACGACCCGGCGGCTGCTGGATCGGTTCGCCCTCCATCTGCCGGACGAGAAGAAGGTTCCGGATGCGGCGCTCGCGACGCTGACGGCGCGCGAGACCGAGGTGCTGCACATGGTGGCACGTGGGTTGTCGAACGCGGAGGTCGGGCAGCAGTTGTTCGTCTCCGAGGCGACGGTAAAGACACATGTCGGACGGATACTGACAAAGCTAAGCCTCCGAGATCGGGTCCAAGCCGTGGTCTACGCCTATGAGACGGGCCTGATTAAGAGCGGGCAAATGAACTACGAAGAGTAACGATACGGTTGCTCTTGGATGACCTTTCGTGTACGACCTCGCCGAACCGTTTTACCTACCCGTGAGTAGCTGAATAGCTACCGTGCGTGGCGTTGGGATGTTTTCCGGCGCTGCGACACAGAGGGACCGGGATGGTCCGGCCCTGACGTACGGGAGGAAGTCACATGCTCAAGAAGTTCGCAGCAACCGGGCTGATGGCGATCGCCGCCGGCGGAGTGATGATGATGTCCGCTCCGGCCTTCGCCGGGGGCGGCGGCGGTCTCCACACGAGCGGGGACGGAAGTGTCCTGGGCGGTAATCAGGTCATCATCCCGATCTCGGTCCCGATCAACGTCTGCGGCAACGCCGTGGCGGTCATCGGCGTGGCCGGCGCCGGGTGCAAGGGCGGTGCGTCGGTCGGCGGCGGTCAGCACCACTGATCGCGCGGCACGCCCCGTGCGTGCCCTCTGATCGAACGGCTGAGGCGCCGGGGCTCCGCTGGCTCCGGCGCCTCGCCGTCGCCCGGGCCAGTCCACTCGGCGTTGACACATGGTCGTCCCATCACCACCTGTACGTTACGGGTGGCGGCGAACCGCCCGCCGAGCGCTGCCGGTTCCGGCGCGGGTAATCTGGGTCCCTGCACCGTCCGGTACCCCTGATGAGGACTGGAACGAATTGGACTACGAGATGCCTTCAGCCATGTCACCCGAGAACCGGCCGGGCCGGCTGGCGGTGGGCGTGGTCGGTGCGGGACGGGTCGGCACCACGCTCGGAGCGGCGCTGAATCTCGCCGGGCATCGCGTCGTGGCGGCCGCCGCCGTCTCCGACGTCTCCCGCACACGGGCCGCGGAGCGGCTCCCCGGTGTCGCCCTCATGACGCCGCAAGAGGTCGTGGAGGCCGCGGACCTCGTGCTTCTGACGGTGCCCGACGACGTGCTGCCCGATCTGGTCGGAGGGCTGATCGCGACGGGCGTCCCGGTCGCGGGCAAGCTGATCGCGCATGCCAGCGGGCGGCACGGTGTGACCGTGCTCGCCCCGGCCACGCGGGCCGGTGGGCTGCCCCTGGCCCTGCACCCCGTCATGACCTTCACCGGCCGCACCGACGATCTGCACCGGTTGGCCGGCATCTCCTTCGGTATCACCTCCCCGGACCAGCTGCGACCCGTTGCCGAGGCGCTGGTGATGGAGATGGGCGGCGAACCCGTCTGGATCCCCGAAGACAAGCGCACCCTCTATCACGCGGCCCTGACCGGCGGCGCCAACCACCTCGTCACCCTGGTCGTGGAATCGATGGGCCTGCTGCGGAGCGTGGGAGTCGAGAACCCGAGCGCGATGCTGGGCCCGCTGCTCGGCGCCGCCCTCGACAACGCATTGCGGCTCGGCATGGCCGGGCTGACCGGCCCGGTGGCGCGAGGCGACGCGGGAACGGTCGCCGAACACATCGCCGAGCTGGGCCAGGTGTCGCCCGAAGGCCTACGGGCGTACGTCGCGCTGGCCCGGCTGACCGCCGACCGGGCCCTCGCCGCCGGACTGCTCAAACCTGAGGATGCCGAGCGGCTTCTCGAAGTATTGGCGGACTGAAAGGGAGCCGAGTCATGAGGGTGGAAGCATCCGTGTTCCTTGCGGACGATCTGGGCAAGCTCGACTCTGCGCGGGCCAGGGCACAGGCGGACGGGCGCCGGGTGGCGTTCGTGGCGACCATGGGGGCCTTGCACGAAGGGCACCGCTCACTGATCCGCAAGGCCCGCGAGCTCGGCGATGTGGTCTTTGTGAGCATCTTCGTCAACCCGCTGCAGTTCGGGCCGAACGAGGATCTCGACCGCTACCCCCGGACCCTCGAGGCCGATCTGGCCGTCTGCCGCGAGGAGGGTGCCGAGGTCGTGTTCGTGCCGACCCAGGACATGATCTATCCGCGCGAGCCGGAGGTCACGGTCAGCTCCGGCCGGATGGGCACGATCGTCGAAGGGGCCTGTCGGCCGGGGCACTTCGACGGTGTCCTGACGATCGTCATGAAGCTGTTCAATCTCATCCGCCCCGAAGTCGCGGTGTTCGGCGAGAAGGATGCCCAGCAACTGGCCGTCATCCGGCGAATGGTCGCCGACCTGGAACTGCCGGTGGAGGTCGTGGGCTGCCCGACCGTACGCGAGCCGGACGGGCTGGCGCTGTCCAGCCGCAACCGTTTCCTGTCCACCACCGAACGGGCGACCGCCCTGGCCCTGTCCCGGGCGCTATGGGTCGGCACGCAGGCTGTCCCGGCCGGTCCCCATGAGGTCGTCCGGGCCGCGCAGACCATCCTCGACGAGGCGGTGAAGGCCGATCCGCCGCTGGAACTGGACTACCTCGTGCTGGTCGACCAGGACACCTTCACCGAGGTGGACGAGACCTACACGGGGACGGCCGTCCTCGCCGTTGCCGGCCGGGTCGGCACCACCCACCTGATCGACAACGTGATCCTCGGGTTCCCCCCTGAGGGATGAATTTTGGGAGGGCCCGATGTTCCGGACCATGTTCAAGTCGAAGATCCATCGTTGCACGGTGACCCAGGCCGATCTGTACTATGTCGGCTCGGTCACCATCGACCAGGACCTCATGGACGCCGCCGACCTGCTGCCCGGTGAGCAGGTCCAGATCGTTGACATCACCAACGGCGCCCGGCTGGAGACCTACGTCATCGAGGGTCCTCGTGGCACCGGGGTGATCGGGATCAATG
This sequence comes from Actinomycetes bacterium, assembly GCA_025964575.1. GTDB lineage: Bacteria > Actinomycetota > Actinomycetes > Streptosporangiales > Streptosporangiaceae > Actinomadura_E. The sequence continues at coordinate 27,501 of JAOPYO010000221.1, read as the reverse complement.
GCGCGGCCGCCCATCTGGTCCAGCCCGCCGACCTGGTGATCATCATCAGCTACGCGTCGATGAGCGACGACGAGGCCCGGACCTTCCAGCCGCGTGTGGTCCATGTCGACGCCTCTAACAAGATCATCGATCTCGGTTCCGATCTGGCCGAGCCGGTCCCGGGCGCCACGGAGGTCCGCGGCGATCTCGTCTGCTGAGCCCTTCCGGCGGGGGTGGGCGCGTGACCGGATGGGGGTTAATGTCAGAATGACGAGAAATGCCGCCCCCGAGGAGGGCACATGGGCCCCACTCAGCTTCCCCTTCCCGCGCGTCTGGCCGCACCGGAACCCGGCTGGACGCGGGACACCGACGTGGTCGTGATCGGCTCTGGCATCGCCGGGCTGGTCACGGCGCTGCGCATCGCCTCCACCCCCCTGGCGAGGTCCGGTGCCCACTGCCGGGTGCTGCTCGTCACCAAGGCGCTGCTCGACGAGGGCTCCACGCGGTGGGCGCAGGGTGGCATCGCCGCCGCCCTGGCCCCCGACGACAGCCCTGAAGAGCATCTGCGAGACACCCTCACCGCGGGTGTCGGGCTCTGCGACGTCGACGCCGTACGGGCCCTGGTGACCGAGGGGCCGGACGCCGTACGCCGGCTCATGGATCTGGGCGCCCACTTCGACCGGGCCTCCGACGGCAGCGTGGCGCTGACCCGTGAGGGCGGCCACCTCAAGCGGCGCATCGCGCACGCCGGCGGGGACGCGACCGGAGCGGAGATCAGCCGGGCCCTGCTCGCCGCGCTCACCAAGTCCGAAGGCATCGAGGTCATCGAGCATGCGCTGGTGCTCGACCTGCTGCGCTCCGCGGACGGCCGGGCGGCGGGGGTGACCCTGCACGTCATGGGCGAGGGACAGCGCGACGGCGTGGGAGCCGTGCGGGCCCGCGCGGTGGTCCTCGCCACCGGCGGACTCGGCCAGGTGTTCGCCGCGACCACCAACCCCGAGGTGTCCACCGGTGACGGCGTCGCGCTGGCGCTACGGGCCGGAGCCGCGGTCACCGATCTGGAGTTCGTACAGTTCCATCCGACCGTGCTCTGGCTGGGCGAGAGCGCCCGGGGCCAGCAGCCCCTCATCTCCGAGGCGGTCCGTGGCGAGGGGGCTCACCTCATCGACGCCGAGGGCACCAGGTTCATGACCGGGCGGCACGAGCTCGCCGAACTCGCCCCGCGCGATGTGGTGGCCAAGGGGATCATGACTCGGATGCGGGAGACCGGGGCGTCGCATGTCTTCCTGGACGGGCGGCATCTCGGTGCGCGCGTGTGGGAGGAACGCTTCCCGACCATCCTGGCCAACTGCCGGCAGCACGGCATCGACCCGGTCACCGAGCCGATTCCGGTAGTGCCTGCCGCGCACTACGCCAGCGGCGGCGTCCACACCGACCTGACCGGCCGTACGTCCGTTCCCGGGCTCTATGCCTGTGGCGAGGTCGCCTGCACCGGTGTCCACGGCGCCAACCGGCTCGCGTCCAACTCCCTTCTCGAGGGCCTCGTTTTCGCGCACCGCATCGCCGAAGCCCTCCCCGCCGATCTTGAGGTGAGCCACCTTTCGCGGGTACCTGATACGTGGCTCACCTCAAGATCGGCGAGTGAGGGGGCGCTGGGTGAGGGGGTGCGGGCGGAGGTGCAGCGGATCATGTCGGCTCACTCGGGGGTGCTCCGCAGTGCCGACGGGCTGGCTGTAGCGGAGAAGGAGCTCGCCGGGCTGACGAGCCGCAGGACTACCGAGCCGTGCGTCGAGGCCTGGGAGGCCACCAACCTGCACGTGGTGGCGACGGCGATCGTGGCGGCCGCCAAACGGCGCGAGGAGACCCGCGGCAGCCACTGGCGCGAAGACTTCCCCGACCGCGACGACCAGGCCTGGCTCGGCCACCTCGTCACCCGCCTAGGCGACGATCTCACCACCACCTACGAACCCACCTACGAACCCCGGAACGAACGGAGAGAAGATGACGCCGGAGTTGGAGGGGCGGCTCAGCGCCGCTGGGCTTGATCCACAGGCTGTGGAAAACGTGGTACGGGTCGCCTTGGCCGAGGACGGCGAGGTCGACGTCACCAGTGAGCCGATCATCACGAGTGAGAGCGTGGCCGCGGACTTCACCGCCCGCCAGGCGGGTGTCGTCGCCGGGATCCCGGTGGCCGAGGTCGTCTTCGAGCTGCTGGGCATACGCGTCGTACGGGCCGAGGCGGCCGACGGCGACCTCGTACAGGCCGGGCAGGTGCTGCTGACGGTCGAAGGGCCGACCCGGGCGGTGCTGCGCGCAGAGCGTACGGCCCTGAATCTGCTCACGCACCTGTCGGGAATCGCGACGGCCACCCGGCGCTGGGTGGATGCGATCGACGGCACCAAGGCGCGGGTGCGGGACACCCGCAAGACGCTCCCGGGGCTGCGTCGGCTGCAGAAGTACGCGGTCCGGCAGGGCGGCGGGGTCAACCACCGGATGGGCCTGCAGGACGCCGCCCTGATCAAGGACAACCACGTCGCCGCCGCCGGCTCGGTGACCAAGGCGTACGAGGCGATCCGAGGTCGATTCCCTGACCTGCATATTCAGGTCGAATGCGACACTCTTGCCCAGGTCGAAGAGGCCCTCGCCGTGGGTGCCACGTCGATCCTGCTGGACAACATGAGTCTTGCCGAGATGACGGAAGCCGTCCGCCTCGTACACGGGAGTGGCGGGCAGGACAGGGGAAACGCCGCGCCAGCGGGGCAAGACACACGGTTGGCGGAGCTGGAGGCGAGCGGTGGGCTTACTGTGGACCGAGCCCGAGATGTGGCTGTGACCGGCGTGGACTATCTTGCCGTCGGCGCGCTGACACATTCCGCGTCCGCGCTCGACATCGGCCTTGACTTCCACTCCACGGCGGGGACCTGATGCTGCTCACCATAGACGTCGGCAACACCCAAACAGTCCTCGGCCTGTTCGAGGGGGAAGAGGTGATCGAACACTGGCGGATCAACACCGACTCGCGTCGGACCGCCGATGAGATCGCGGTGGTCCTGCAGGGGCTCGTGCAGCAGAGTCCGCTGCTCGCCGACTCCGACATCAGCGGCATCGCCCTCTGCTCGACCGTGCCTTCCGTGCTGCACGAGATGCGGGAGATGTGCCGCCGCTACTACGGCGACGTGGCCGCCGTCATCGTGGAGCCCGGGGTGAAGACCGGCGTGCCGGTCCGAATGGACAACCCCAAAGAGGTCGGCTCCGACCGCATCGTCAACGCCCTCGCCGCGATCCACCTCTATGGCGGCCCGGCCCTCGTCGTCGACTTCGGCACGGCCACCACCTTCGACGCGATCTCCGCCAAGGGGGAGTACGTCGGGGGGGCCATCGCCCCCGGGATCGAGATCTCCGTGGACGCGCTGTCCCGTCGCGGCGCCCAGTTGCACAAGGTCGAGCTGGTACGGCCTCGCAGCGTGATCGCGAAGAACACCGTCGAGGCACTGCAGTCGGGGATAATCTACGGTTTCGCCGGTCAGGTCGACGGGATCGTGGACCGCATGACCGAGGAACTCACCGACAGTCCGGACGACGTCACCGTCGTCGCCACCGGTGGGCTCGCCCCTCTCGTCCTCGACGAGGCCCGCAGCATCGACGTGTTCGAACCCTGGCTGACCCTCATCGGCCTGCGCCTGATCTACGAACGCAACATCAGCGTCTCGTCCTGAGGGGGAAGTCGTTCGCGGCAGTCCGGGTGGGCTGGATACCCTTTCCACCGTGAGTGACGAGACGTACGACGACCTTCCGGAGCAGATGCGGGTCCGGCGGGAGAAGCTTGACCGGATCCGCGAGAGCGGCATCGACCCTTACCCGGTCGGCTTCCCGCGCACGGCGACGATCAGCGAGGTCCGGGAGAAATACCCTGACCTTGAGGCCGGCACCGAGACCGGCGAGAAGGTCGGGATCACCGGCCGGGTCATGCTGTCGCGCATCGGCGGCAAGCTGTGCTTCGCCACCCTCCGTGACGGCAGCGGTGACATCCAGGTGATGATCTCGCTGGCCGGGGTGGGTGAGGACGCGCTCGCCGCCTGGAAGCGCGATGTCGATCTCGGCGACCATGTCGGCATCGAGGGCGAGATCATCTCCTCGAGGCGTGGCGAGCTGTCGGTCATGGCGGACCGGTTCGCGATCACCTCGAAGTGCCTGCGCCCGCTGCCCGAGAAGCATGCCGGGCTGACCGACCCCGAGGCCCGGGTGCGGCAGCGCTACGTCGACCTCATCGTCAACGACGAGGCCCGCAAGATGGCCCGCGTGCGCAGCGACACCGTACGGGCCGTACGCGACTTCTGGCACGAGGAGGGCTACCTCGAGGTCGAAACGCCCATGCTGCAGCCGATCCACGGTGGCGCGGCGGCCCGGCCGTTCAAGACGCACATCAACGCGTACGACATGGAGCTCTATCTGCGGATCGCGATCGAGCTCTACCTCAAGCGGCTGGTCGTCGGTGGCATCGAGAAGGTCTTCGAGATCAACCGCAACTTCCGCAATGAGGGCGCGGACTCGACGCACAACCCCGAGTTCACGATGATCGAGGCCTACGGGACCTACCTCGACTACAACGACATGGCCGACCTGACCCAGCGGATGTACCAGAAGGCCGTGGTGGCCGCGCTGGGCACGTCGGTGGTCGTCCATGAGGGCCAGGAATACGACCTGGGGGTGGCCGAGTGGCCGCGGATCACCCTGTACGGCTCGGTCTCGGCGGCGCTGGGCGAGGACATCACCCCGCACACGCCGATCGAGCAGGTACGGAAGTACGCCGAGGCCCGCCAGATTCACTGGGACCCCAAGTGGGGGCAGGGCAAGATCGTCCAGGAGATCTTCGAGGAGCTCATCGAGCACACGCTCCTGCAGCCCACGTTCGTCATGGACTATCCGCTGGAGACCTCGCCGCTCACCCGGCAGCACCGCTCCGAGCCTCTCCTCACGGAGAAGTGGGACCTGATCGGGTTCGGCACAGAGCTGGGCACCGCCTACTCCGAGCTGGTCGATCCCGTCGAGCAGCGCCGTCGGCTCACCGAGCAGTCCCTGCTGGCGGCCGGTGGTGACGCGGAGGCGATGCAACTGGACGAGGACTTCCTGCGCGCCCTGGAGTACGCCATGCCCCCCACCGGTGGCATGGGAGCCGGCATCGACCGGATGATCATGGCTTTCACCGGCAAGAACATCCGCGAGACGATCCTCTTCCCGCTCGTCAAGCCGGAATGAAGGGGAGGGCGGCCAAGGCGCTCACGCGGACTCGCGGATCACCAGTTCGGGGGTGAGCACAACATGACGGTGCCGGTGCTCCTCACGCTCCGCGGTCTCGGTGAGGGCCAGCTCGGTGGCGGCCCAGCCCAGCTCATGGCGGGGCTGGCGCACCGTGGTGAGCGGCACCGCCGCGGTGGAGGCCAGCTCGATGTCGTCATAGCCGACGACGGCGATCTCCGCCGGGATTTTGATCCCGAGCCGCAGCAGTTCGTTCACCATCCCGATGGCGAGAAGATCATTGGCGCAGAAGACGGCCGAGGGCGGAGCGGATCGTTCCACTAGCCGGCGGGCCGCGAGCTGCCCTTCGGTTGCGGTCATGGCGGGCCTGGGGATGTGGAGCAGTTCTCCGGGCGTCTGGTGCCGTTCGCTGATGGTGGCCTTCCGCAGCGTACGTTCGGCGCCCAGCCTGCGTTCCCGGCACGGTTCGCGTTCGGGCGAGCCGGTGACCAGGGCGATCCGGCGGTGACCGCGGGAAAGGAGATGGGACACCGCGATCTCACCGCCCGCTACGTGATTGACCCGGACCGAGCAGAGCCCGGGCAACGCCCGGTCGAGCAGGACGATCGACATTCCGCGCTCTCTGAGGCGGGCGATCCGCCCCTGGGTCAAGTCCATGGGTGTGATCAGCACCCCGGATGCCCGTTGCTCCTCCAGAAAGTCCAGACAGCGGCTCTCCTTGTCGGCCGATCCGTCGCTCGTGCACCAGATCGCATCGACCCCGTCGGCGTTCATCGCCGCCTCGGCGCCATGGGCCACATCGGTGAAGTACGGGTTGCCGATGTTCTCGACGACCACCCCGAGCGTGCGGGTACGGACGGGCCGGAAGCTTGTGCTCGCAGGGCCTTGGCGGAGCCGCCGGGCCGACTCGTTGCGGATGAATCCCAGCTCGTCGATTACCGAGCGCACTCGGATACGGGTTGCTTCGGCCACCAGATCTGGCCGGTTTAGGACATTCGAAACCGTCCCAACTGAAACTCCCGCACGTCTTGCAACCTCACGAATACTGGTCCGGGCCAACTCACTCCCCACCCGCACTCCACTAGTTTCCGCAGGTTACCGGGTCGACTCCGGCAATCCGGGATGGACTACGTAACTGATCGCCATTCTAAGAGCACACATTGTTACCTTTGTGCGCTTGACGGTCCGGATCTGGCCGCCTAGCGTTCCGGACCGAAGCGTAGCTTGAAACGATTCACGTCTAACCCGCGAATCAAGTGCGCGACAGACGTGAAGGGATGGGTGAAAGGGGCAGCTATCATGACCCATCCCGGGCACGACGCCTTCCCCCCCGGTGCCGCCGGGGTGTTCCGCCTATCGGAAACCGGCCCAGGGGGGCCATCCTCCCTGGGGGAATCGTCCACTGCCCTCGGTGCCTCGCCTCCGCTGGAGTCAACGAGTGAATCGTTACTGGGAGTTCCCCCACTGCGCCCGGCAAACGACACACCGGCCGACATTGGCCAAGAGCACCTAGAGCTAGGTCTACCCCGGACCAATGGGGCTCCCGGCCTGATGCAGCCGTCGGCTGCATCCCCGCGGTCATCACCACGGACGAGGGAGGACGGAGTGGAACAGGCCACGCTCATGCGTCGTGGCACTGACGAGCCACGGCTATGCGAGGAGGATCTCAAATTGCTCGCCCAGATCGCGAGCGGCGTTACCGCGGACGTGGCCGCGCGCAAACTGGAATTGAGTGCACGAACACTGAGACGGCGGTTGCGGGCCATCTGTGATCGCCTAGAGGTGAACACCCCCATCGAAGCCGTGGTGTGGGCCGCGCGGAGGCAGCTCATCTGAGACTCCGCCGGGCCCGTCTCCCATCCGGCGGGGAGACGGCCCCACGGGAAGTGTGCGTTTCAGGCCAGGGTCAGGCGACCCGTACCCCACCGGCGAAGGGGCGGCCGGCCATCGGGGCGATCCGGACGACGTCACCGGTGTGCGGCGCGTGCACCATCATGCCGTGCCCGATGTACATGCCCATGTGGTGCAGGTCGGAGTAGAAGAACACCAGGTCTCCGGGCTGCAACTGGGAGATCGACGAGATGTGCGTCCCCGAGTTCCACTGGCTTCCGGTGTAGTGCGGCAGGTTGATGCCCACCTTGCCGTAGGCCCACATGGTGAGTCCGGAGCAGTCGAACGTGGTCGGACCCGCGGCGCCCCAGACGTAGGGCTTGCCCCGCTGGGCCAGCGCCAGTGTCAGCGCCCGCTGGGCCTTGCTGGATCCACCGACGATCGGCGGCAGGCTGGCGAGCTGGGTCGGGTCCTTCTTCGCGATCTTGTCCCGAATCCCGCTGTAGAGGTCCGAGAGCTTCTTCTTGCGCTGATCCAGCTGGGTCTGGAGATCCTTCACCTGGGTCGCACGGTCCTGTGCGGCCTTACGGGCGCGTACCGCCGCCTGCATCGCCTGTGCGAGCGTCTGGACCTTGGTGCCGTCCTGTGCGGCGAAGTAGTTCAGCGTGGAGGCCTGGTCCAGCATCGCTTGGGGATCTTTCGCGGTGGCGAACGCCACCGAGGGGTCCATTCCGCCGTTCATATAGCTCGTGGCGGCGAGCTGGCCGACCCGCTGCTGCACGATCTGGAGCGCGCTGTCCTGCCGCTTGGCGTTGTCCTCGGCGACCGTGGCGGCCCGGGTGGCCTGCTGGTAGCGGACCTTGAGCCCGTTGTACTGCTCGGTGAGCTGCTCCATCTGGTCGTGCAGCTTGGAAGCCTGGCTCTTCAGATCCTTGACGTTCGGGTCAGGCTTGGCGCTGCTGACCGCGACTGGAAGGACCAACGAGATTGCACAGAAGGCGCCGATGACGGCACCGACCCGGGTGCGGAAACGCGAGGACCGATGATGGCCCGGTTCCGTAGCTGGGCGTGCAGGCTGCACAGAAGCTCCTCTCCTCGACCGCCTACCGGGTTAGCTGTCGGGTTCGGGCCGGAGTTAGCCCTACCGCTGGACGCGACCGGTGCGGGAACACCGGAGGCGCTGTCGCGGATTCACCCCAGGGAAGGTGGGTCCCCGGCTCCCAGGACGCTGGTTGCGCCCCCTGGACTCGGCGGGTCCGCAGCCTCGAAAGCGACTGCGGACGTCAGCGTCGGACATTAACGGAGTCTGACGTGGATGCCAACCGGAACATGCGAAGTCGCAGGTGGAAGCTGTTCGGTGATCAAGGGGTCCGGTAACGACGCCGTCCTGTGATGTGAGGTTGATGAGAGGTTCCGCCGCCTATGCCGCAGCGGACCCGAAAGCCGGTCCGCCATGTCCGTTCCGCGGCCGTGCCGGTCCCCGAACGCAATACCCTCGAATGATTGTGGAGATCTTGATCAGGCGGGCGCGGACCGCAGATGTTCGGTCGATCCGGCAACTGGTCGACATGCACTCGGGTCAGAGCCGACGGCTGCTCGCCAAGAGCACGGTGACGCTGTACGAGGACGTTCAGGAGTTCTGGGTCGCGTCGGACCCGGAAGGCCGTCTCGTGGGCTGTGGGGCCTTGCACGTCATGTGGGAGGATTTAGCGGAAGTCCGCACCGTCGCCGTTGATCCCGCCTCTCGGGGTCACGGAGTCGGGCACCATATCGTTGGTCGGCTTCTCGAGACCGCACGAGAACTGGGTGTGCGCCGCGTGTTCTGTCTGACCTTCGAGGTGGAGTTCTTCGCGCGCCACGGCTTCCAGCCGATCTTGGTGACTCCGGTTTCGGCCGAGGTGTATGAAGAGCTTCTCCGCTCTTATGACGAAGGCGTTGCGGAGTTTCTCGACCTCGACCGGGTCAAGCCCAACACGCTTGGCAACACTCGAATGCTGCTCCGTCTGGAGGAGACACAACTGTGAGCCAAACCCCCTATGGCGGGCAGTACCCGCCGCAGCGGCCAGGTCAGCCATACGGAAACCAGTCCTATGGGCAGCAGGCACAGCCGCCGTACGATTCGTACGGCGGCGGCTATGAAGGCTATGTAGAAGGACCTTCCGAGGCGGCAGATCTTCCGCTGGCGTCGATCTGGCGGCGCGCCGGCGCTCGGCTGGCGGATGCCGGGCTCACGTGGGCGGCCGGTTTCGCGGTCGTGTTCCCCATCACGCTCGGCGCCATCGGTGTGGAGAAGGAAGGCGATCCCTGGTCGACGCCGATTCTCGTGACGACCTTCATCGTCATGTCCGTTCTGCCGTTCATCTATGAGGCCGTCCTGCTGACGATGTCCGGGCAGACGTTCGGCAAGCGGCTGCTGGGACTGCGGGTGGTGGACGTCGATCCGGCGGGCGAGCCGATCGGTATGGCCAAGGCCATCTGGCGATCCGCGATCAACAATGTCGTTTATCAGCTCGGTATTTTCTTCTTCCTGCTGATCGGTGTCACCGTCTTCGAGTACGCCCTGCTCGGCATGTTCTTCGCCGCCGTGGGCGTGCTGGTGTCGTATCTCTGGGCGATCTGGGACCAGCCACTGCACCAAGCGGTGCACGACCGGTTCGCCGGGACGGTCGTCATCGACGACCGCGAGTACGAATACGAAGAGGAGTAGGCAACGGTGGCCGCCGCCGGTACGGATGACGTCGCACCGGCGGCAGAGCCCGCCCAGCGGCTCGTAGCGCGCATCGTGGACACGTTGGTGGTCGCTCTGCCGGTGGTGCTGGTTGCACGGGCCACGCTGCCTCTGGTGACCGCGGAGGTCGTGGCCTCGATCGGGCTGGCGGCTCTCCTGGTCGTGTACGACTCCGTCCAGCACGCTCGCTGGGGACAGACCCTGGGCAAGCGGCTCACGGGGATCCGGGTCGTCCCCGAGTCGGGGGAGGACTCGCGACCGAGTCCGTCCCAGGCGCTGCTGCGCGGCGCGGTGTACGCCCTGCCGATCGCGGCTCGATCGGTGCCCTTCCTCGGTGTGGTCGCCGGCATCTTCTGGGTGGCGAATGTGGGTCTGCTCCTCGAACGGCCGCGACGGCAGGCCTTGCACGATCGCCTCGCGGGCACCACGGTGGTCTCCATCCGCAATTGACCATGCTGGGCCACATGACTTCCAACCGCATGACTTCCAGATGATGGAACTTTTGGGGTCTTTTCATCGTCGGCTAGGCAACGGATTTCGTCGTCGGTGGCCGTCCCGTCAATGTTTGACATGCCATGTTGGCGAGGCGGTGTCCCGCTAGGCGGCAAGGTTCCCGTCGGCTGCCCATTCCGCACCAGGCAAGGCGCTTAGCGCCGTTACGTCAGGGTTAATCGGGGATCGCGTGGTGACTGTTGCTGACGGCTAAGCCAGGTGGGCCGGCGGTATTTCAACGGTCGATGCCGCGAATCCGGTGTCGTGACCGCCGCGCTGGACCGGCGCCGGAAAAGTGGTGCTGTTGGATTGAGTGTCCAACACATGGCCGATTGCACTTGCAGAGAGAGTGTTCGCCGGGTGATTACTCTGTGTTACCGCTACTTCGGACGTAACTCTGGCTGGGTGTTGAATTGTCATCACGAAGACAACGGGTATATCTTTGTCAATCGAATGTAGTTTGCTCCGGCGGAAAGGTCTGTCCCCATGGCACGCAAGGTTCAAGTGCTTCTCGTCGACGACCTCGACGGTGGCGAGGCGGACGAGACCGTATCGTTCTCCCTCGATGGCGCCACCTATGAGATCGACCTCAGCAGCGCCAACGCAAAGAAGCTGCGTGATTCAGTGCAGCCGTTCGTAGACCACGCGCAGAAGGCGAGCGCCGGTCGGCGCCGCGGCGCCACCCGTACTCGTGGTGCGTCCAGCCGAGAGCGCAGCGCGGACATCCGCGCGTGGGCCAAGCAACGCGGCATCAAGGTCAACGAGCGTGGCCGCATCCCCGCCTCTGTGGTGGAGCAGTACGAAGCTGCGCACTAACTGGCGAAGCGCGGGGGGAGTCGTCTTCCTGATTGACTCATGGTTGAGAGCCGATGATCGGCCCGTCGCCCGCGAAAGGGTGACGGGCCGTTCGCTTCTGGCGTAGAGCTTGGAGCGGATCAGTTTCCCAGACGGCGTTTCGTCCCCTATGGCAACGCCTCACCTCCCCCGTTGGTGGGCACGAGTGAGTTCCAGTAGCGCGGCTGGAGTGCAAAAGCCTCGTTCGCTTGGGGCGTAGCGGGAACATGACGCCCCGATGCGGTAGTTGGATGAGGATGAACAGCCCTAGGCGGGGATCGTCTCCTGGTGGGAGTGCACCGGGCGGTTTCCTCGGGGCGGGCTAGCATGCGGAAGGACAGGGCCGGACATCCCGGACCTTGACCGACCGCTCTGTGAGGAGCGACGAGATGTTCGAGAGGTTCACCGACCGCGCGCGGCGGGTTGTCGTCCTGGCTCAAGAAGAGGCCCGGATGCTCAACCACAACTACATCGGCACCGAGCACATCCTCCTGGGGCTGATTCACGAGGGTGAGGGCGTTGCCGCCAAGGCTCTGGAGAGTCTGGGCATCAGCCTGGAGGCCGTACGCCAGCAGGTCGAAGAGATCATTGGTCAGGGGCAGCAGGCGCCATCCGGGCATATCCCGTTCACTCCGCGGGCCAAGAAGGTACTGGAGCTTTCGCTTCGGGAGGCTCTGCAGCTCGGCCATAACTACATCGGCACTGAGCACATCCTCCTGGGACTGATCCGCGAGGGTGAGGGCGTTGCCGCCCAGGTGCTGGTCAAGCTGGGTGCAGACCTCAACAGGGTGCGCCAGCAGGTCATCCAGTTGCTGCACGGCTACCAGGGCAAGGAACCGGCCGCCTCCGGTGGGACATCGGAGTCCGCTCCCTCCACGTCCCTTGTGCTCGACCAGTTCGGCCGCAACCTGACGCAGGCCGCCCGCGAGGGCAAGCTTGACCCGGTGATCGGCCGGGACAAGGAGATCGAGCGGGTCATGCAGGTGCTGTCCCGGCGCACCAAGAACAACCCGGTGCTGGTCGGAGAGCCCGGCGTCGGTAAAACGGCCGTGGTCGAGGGCCTTGCCCAGAAGATCGTCAAGGGCGAGGTGCCCGAGACGCTCAAGGACAAGCAGCTCTACACGCTCGACCTGGGCGCGCTGGTCGCCGGCAGCCGTTACCGCGGTGACTTCGAAGAGCGGCTGAAGAAGGTCCTCAAGGAGATCCGCACCCGCGGCGACATCATCCTGTTCATCGACGAGCTGCACACCCTGGTGGGTGCGGGGGCCGCCGAGGGCGCGATCGACGCCGCTTCGATCCTGAAGCCGATGCTGGCTCGCGGTGAGCTGCAGACCATCGGTGCCACCACGCTGGACGAGTACCGCAAGCACCTGGAGAAGGACGCGGCGCTCGAGCGCCGGTTCCAGCCGATCCAGGTCGCGGAGCCGTCGCTCAGCCACACCATCGAGATCCTCAAGGGTCTGCGGGACCGCTACGAGGCGCACCACCGGGTCTCCATCACCGATGGCGCGCTGGTGGCCGCCGCTCAGCTGGCGGACCGCTACATCAGCGACCGGTTCCTGCCGGACAAGGCGATCGACCTTATCGACGAGGCCGGTTCGCGGATGCGCATCCGCCGGATGACCGCGCCGCCGGACCTCCGGGAGTTCGACGAGAAGATCGCCGATGTGCGTCGTGAGAAGGAATCCGCGATCGACGCGCAGGACTTCGAGAAGGCCGCCGCGCTCCGGGACAAGGAAAAGCAGCTTCTCGGGCAGAAGGCGCAGCGCGAGAAGGAATGGAAGGCCGGCGACATGGATGTCGTCGCCGAGGTGACCGAGGAACTGATCGCGGAAGTCCTCGCCACCGCAACCGGCATTCCGGTCTTCAAGCTCACCGAGGAGGAGACCACCCGGCTCCTGCGCATGGAAGGCGAGCTGCACCGGCGGGTTATCGGACAGGAAGACGCAATCAGGGCGCTCTCCCAGTCCATTCGGCGCACCCGCGCCGGGCTGAAGGACCCCAAGCGCCCCGGCGGTTCGTTCATCTTCGCCGGCCCATCCGGAGTCGGAAAGACCGAGTTGTCCAAGACGCTCGCCGAGTTCTTGTTCGGCGATGAGGACGCGCTGATCCAGCTCGACATGAGCGAGTACATGGAGAAGCACACCGTCAGCCGACTGTTCGGTTCTCCCCCGGGCTACGTCGGTTACGAGGAGGGCGGGCAGCTCACCGAGAAGGTGCGCCGTAAGCCTTTCTCCGTCGTGCTGTTCGACGAGATCGAGAAGGCCCACCCGGATATCTTCAACTCGCTGTTGCAGATCCTGGAAGACGGTCGCCTGACCGACGCCCAGGGCCGGGTCGTGGACTTCAAGAACACCGTCATCATCATGACGACCAACCTGGGCACCCGGGACATCTCCAAGGGCCTGTCGATCGGTTTCGCCTCTCAGAACAACGAGCAGGGCGACTACGACCGGATGAAGTCCAAGGTCAACGAAGAGCTCAAGCAGCACTTCCGGCCCGAGTTCCTCAACCGTGTCGACGACACCGTCGTCTTCCACCAGCTCACCCCGAAGGAGATCATCCAGATCGTCGATCTGATGATCGCCAAGGTGGACGAGCGGCTGAAGGACCGGGACATGGGTCTCGAGCTCAGGCAGGAGGCCAAGGACCTGCTGGCCGAGCGCGGCTACGACCCGGTGCTCGGTGCCCGGCCGTTGCGCCGCACGATCCAGCGGGAGATCGAGGACAACCTGTCCGAGAAGATCCTGTACGGCGAGCTCAAGAACGGCCAGATCATCATCGTCGGCGTCGAGGGCGAAGGTGAGACGGCCAAGTTCAGCTTCCAGGGCGTGCCCAAGCCGTCGACGGTGCCCGACACCCCGGCGCCGGTCGAGGGTGAGCCGGTCAACTTCAAGAAGGACTGACCCAGGTCCCGCGAAGAACAAGCGGGAGAACAGCGGAGAAGGACCCGCACCGATCATGGTGCGGGTCCTTCTTGCGCCGACCAGGCAGGCCGTCCAGCGCCGGGTGGCCTGCTTCGGCCTCCTTTGATCGCTCGTGGTCGCTGGGCTGAGGGCCTCTGTTAGCGTGACAGCTTCTGAGCGGCTGACTGGAAGGCGCGGACGTGACCGTAGACCGGCGTTGGGCGGCCGCGGCGCTGTCCGTTCTGATGGTGGCGACGGCCGGCTGCGCAAGTGCCTCCGGTACGACCCGTACCTCGGTAGCGGCGAATCTGGCGCCACAGTCGGTGCCGGGCAAACCACTGGCCGGCTCACTCACCGGCAAGGTGGTCGTCATCGACCCGGGACACAACGGGGCGAACTTTAAGCATCCGTCGTACATCAATCATCTGGTCCCGGCCGGGCCGCACCAGAAGGCCTGCGACACCACGGGAACCTCGACCAACTCCGGATATGCCGAGCACGCGTATACCTTCGATGTCGCCACCCGGCTGGCCAAGATCCTCCGGGCGCGGGGAGCGACGGTCGTGTTCACCCGTACGAATGATCGCGGCGTGGGGCCGTGCATCAACCAGCGGGCGGCGATCGGAAACACGGCCCATGCCGATGCGGCGATCTCGATCCATGGGGATGGGGCACCGGCCAAGAAGCGCGGCTTCCATGTGATCCTGCCGGGTCTGCTCAGGGGCTACACGGACAAGATCGTCAAGCCGTCGCGACAGCTCGGCTATGACGTCCGGAACGCGTTCAAGGCCGGGACGGGCGAGCCGTACGCTAACTATCTGGGCAAGAGCGGCATCGACGTGCGCACCGATCTGGGCGGGCTCAACCTGTCCAAGGTGCCGAAGGTCTTCATCGAATGCGGCAACATGCGCAACGCCACCGACGCGTCTCGCATGAAGAGCGCCGCCTGGCGGCAGCGGGCCGCACAGGCCCTGGCCAATGGTCTGGCGAACTATCTGATCTGACGTAGATTCCTGTTACGTTGCGTAGTCTCCAGGCAGGATCTCCGGGCAAGGTCTCGGGGCAGGCGAGGGGAGGTACCGGCGATATGGATAAGCGGGTGATCTGTGCCGCAGCCGTGCTGGTGGCGTCCACGGCGGCCATGGTCGCCTGTGGCGGAACGGCCTCGACCAGCTCGGCAGCCGGCTCGGCAGCTCCGGTCGGCAGGGACTCGGGCTCTCCGGCTCCGGCCGGCACCTCGCCTGCCGCCTTGCCCGCTGTCTCACCCACCGTCTCGCCTGCTGCCTCGCCTTCCTCCCGAGTGGCATCCGGCAAGCCCCTCACGGGCAAGGTGATCACCGTCGACCCGGGGCACAACGGCGGCAACGGAGCCCATCCAGAGATCATCAATCGGCTGGTTCCGGCTGGGCCGATCAAGAAGCCGTGCAACACGACCGGCACCGCGACCGACGCGGGCTACTCCGAACATGCCTACACCTTCGACGTGGGCACCCGGCTGGTGAAGATCCTCCGCGCTCAGGGTGCGACCGTGGTGGTGACCCGTCCGAACGACAGGGGCGTCGGGCCCTGCGTCAACGAGCGAGCGGCCATTGCCAACCGAGCGCACTCGGATGCCGCGCTCTCCATCCACGGGGATGGTGCGCCGGCCGGAGACCATGGCTTCCACGTGATCCTGCCGGGCCTGATCCCGGGCTACACCGGCCCGATCGTCGAGCCGTCGAAGCGGCTCGGTTATGACATTCGGAATGCCTTCCACTCCGGCACCGGCGAGCCGTACTCGAACTACATCGGTCACGCAGGCATCGACGTGCGTAAGGATCTCGGCGGGCTCAACCTGGCCAAGGTGCCGGCGGTCTTCATCGAATGCGGCAATATGCGCAACCCGGGCGACGCGGGCCGGATGTCTGACCCCTCCTGGCGGGAGAAGGCAGCTCAGGCTCTCGCTGCCGGTCTCAAGGCCTATCTGACTCGCTGACCTGCTAGCGGGCCGTCCACGTGAGTGCGGTCGCATGGTGCTCGGTAAAACCGAACTCGCGGTAGAGCGCATCACCATCCGGGGTGGCGTTCATTTCGATCCGGCGGACCTCGTGGGCATAGAACCAGGCGAGCAGTTCGGTCATGATGGCCCGGGCATGACCCTTGCGCCGATGCCTGGGGTCGGTGACCATGCCGGAGATGTGGCCCCACCGCCCGTTGGGAGTCTCCGGGCCGGGCAGCCGCCGGTCGATCACCCCGATGCCCGAAGCGGCGAGGCCCGGTCGGCCATTCCTCTGTCCGTCCACTCGGCCGTCCACCTCGCCGTCTACCTCGCCGTCTACTTGGCCGTCCACGACGAACACCGCCATGGAGTCACCGCCGAGCGCTTCCTTGAGAGTATGGACGGTCGCGTCGCGCCATTCGGCGGGGCCGCTCATGTCTCGGCCCATGGCCGTGAACAGCAGCTCACGGTGGCGTACGAGCTCGGGAACGTCATCGAGGGTGGCGGGTCGTACGGTGGACATGGTCTGCACTCTATGCATTAGCCGTGAAGGTCAGCGCCCGGGAACCCTTAGATCCGCGCCGACGGTTCTCAGGTGGCCGGGCGGTTGCTGATGGCCCTGAGGAAGATGCCGTATCTCCAGGTGGTCACCGATTCGGGGAGCCGGTAGAAGAGCTTCGGCGACCCATCCTGCTGAGCCGGTAAGCGGATGGCCGACCAGGAGATGCGCCGCCGCCCGGCGTCGGTGGGCCTGCTCGTAGTCGCGCAGCGCCTGCGGTGCGTCGGTAGGAGAGGTACGGAGCGAACGCACGAGCAGCCAGGCGTCCTCAAGCGCCTGACTCGCTCCCTGCGCAGGCGGGGAAGGCATGGCGTGTACGGAGTCGCCCAGCAGCGTGCAGGGCCCCTGGCCCCAGAGGCTCGGCACTCGGTGCCGGTAGTGCGGGAAAAGCTCGACATCCTCGTCGCTGGCGGCGGCCAGCACCTGTGGGACCGGGTCGGGCCAGCCGCCGAAGCGCCGCCGTAGCTCGGCCATCGGTGAGGCGGGCGGCGCATCGTCCGGCATCCAGGGGACGTCGAACCACCATTGGAGCAGGCTCTCCCCGGCGGGCATGAACCCACATTCGCCCTCGGGTCCGGCGATGGTGACCGCCAGACGCCCGGCGGTGAGGTCGATGGGAATCGAGCTCAGTCCCTGCCAGGTCGCCTTGCCGGTGGGAACGGCCGGTTCACCCAGGGAGAGAGCTTCCCGTACGGCCGAGTGACGTCCGTCGGCCCCGATCAGCACGTCCCCTTCGGCTGTGCCGCCGTCCTCGAACCGGGCCTGCGCCTTGCCGTCCGAGCTTGAGGCCCCGATGCAGCGCGCTCCGAACCGTACGACTCCGGCAGGCAGATCGGCGCTCAACCGGTCCAGCAGCAGTCGCCGGGGGAGTGTCACCACCGGTGCGCCCAATCGCCCGGCGAGCTTGGTGACGTCGACGACGGCCAGCAACTGGCCGTTGCTGCTGCGGGCCTCGAGCGAGTGGATGCGCCGACCCGCGCCGACCAGCGTCAGCCCGAGGTCGGTGAGCACCGCGCCGCCGTTCGGCCAGATGGTCACGGCTGCTCCGCTTGTACGGAGCGCGGGTGCCTCCTCGAAGACCGTGACCTGGTGTCCATCGGCGAGCAGACCCTGTGCCGCGGCCAGTCCGCCGACGCCCGCACCGATGACGATGACCCGCATAGAACACTCCTCGACGTTGAGTAGTACTACGCAATGTAGGGCCAATGCCGCAAGGGTCGAATGGGCCCCCTGCTCTGCAGCCGCACCTTGTGGACGATCTGGAGTATTGACGAGTTGATCCAGCGTTGACGATCTGACGAAACTGGTTCATTATGTCAGCATGTCAGAAGCGGCCATGGCCAAGCGTGATCAGATCCTGACCGCGGCTCTCGGGGTCTTCGGTCGCTACGGTTACCGGCGCACCTCGATGGAGTTGCTCGCCCAGTCCGCCGGGGTCTCCCGGCCTGCTCTCTATCTGCACTTCAGCGGGAAGGAAGACGTCTTCCGGGCCATGGGCATGCGGCTGCTCGACGACGTGATCGCCGCTACCGAGACGGCACAGAAGGCCGACGGGTCCGTGGGAGATCGGTTGTACGGCGTGCTGGCGGTCAAGCTCAAGCTCCTCGTTGGGTCGGTGGAGGCCGAGTTTCGCAGCGAGATGCTCGCCGAAGCCGGGGTGATAGCCGATGATCTGATGCGGTCCTTCAAGGAGCGACATCTTGCCGTCATCGAAGCGCTCCTGGAATCCGCCGCCGGAGAGCTCGAACTGCTCGGCGTGGCGCTGTCGGCTCGGGACGCCGCTCTGCTGCTGATCGACGCTCTCACCGGCATCTCGCAGGAGGCGGAGGCGCCAGAGACTCTACGCCGTCGCCTTCGCCAGATGGTGGATCTGACAGTCCGCAGCCTGACCGACCACCGGCCACCGGCCCCGGACCCGAGTCGTCCGGCCTGACCGACCCGCGCCCGCCGTTATAGATCACCCATCGATGAACTCATGGAGCAACCATGTGGCAGACGGCCGTGTTCAGTTTCTTCGCCGGAATATTCGGCGCGAACGCGACACCTCACTTCGTGAAGGGCATCACCAAGGAGCGCTTTCCCACCGCGTTCGGGGGTTCTCCGGTGATCAACGTGGTCGTCGGCTGGTTGGGGTTCCTCCTGGCGGGGGCGCTGGCGTACTGGGCGCACGTCGATCAGAACCCTGGCGCCGCAGTGATCTGCGGCGCTCTCGGGGCCCTGCTGCTGGCGATTTTCCACGCCACCATCGGTGCCTTCGGCAAGCCCTGAGCGGAGGCTGGGTCGCTGACAATGGCCGTACGCGTTGTCTCCGTACGCGTGCCGGTCCGTGTCCTCCTCAGATTCCGTGTCCTCCTCAGATAAGGAGACCTCCGGTGGCGCGGAGGTTCTGGCCGGTGATCCATTGGGCGTCGGGGCCGGCCAGGAACGCTACGACATTGGCGATGTCGGCCGGCTGTCCTAGCCGTTGCAGCGCGGTGAACGCCACGGTCTGCTCGATCGCTTCCGGCGGATTCGTCGCTCGCAGCGAGTCGGTATCGGTCGCCCCGGGAGAGACACAGTTCACGGTGATCCCGCGCGAGCCGAGCTCGCGGGCGGCCACGGCGGTGAACTGCTCGAGAGCGGCCTTGCTCGCCGAATAGAGAGCAACGCCTGGTGCGGGAAGAGCGGTGTTGAGTGTCGAGATATTGATGATCCGGCCCCCGTCACCCAGCCTCTTGGCGGCGTGCTGGACGGCGAAGAAGGGGCCTTTGGTGTTGACCGCCATGACGCGGTCGTAGTCGTCTTCGGTCACGTCGAGGATGCCGGCAGTCGGGTTGATGGCAGCGTTGTTGACCAGGATGTCGAGGCCACCGAGCCGCTGATCGGCCTCCTCGAAGAGGCGCTTGAGATCAGCTGTCCGGCCTTGGTCGGCACGGACCGCGAATACCTCTCCCTTGGCCTCCCGCACCACTTCGTCGGCAGCGGCCTCGTTCTGGTGGTAGCTGAAGACCACAGACGCACCGTCGCGCGCCAACCGCTGCACTATTGCTCGTCCGATGCCGCGGGATCCGCCGGTCACCACAGCGCGCTTTCCGTCCAGTGTGGCCATGCTTCCTCCCTTTGCCGTCTTTGCCTTCCGAGCATGTCAGGTAAGCACGTCCCGTGCGGTTGGATGCGGCTGCCTCCCACTGCCCGGACCAGCCTGCCCTCGAAAGATCATGCGTGCTTCCCTCGTGGCCAGGTGCGGCCTGGTCTGGGTATCGGTGCGGTTAGCTTCTGGTACGGCCGTACGGTCCGCCCATGCGCATCGTGATGACGTTGGTGTGCTCTCTGCTTCTGCTCACTGGGTGCGTCGCCCAGGACCCTGCCGTCCCCGCCCCACCAGCAAGTGCTCCGACCAACCTGAAGCTGCAGTCTCCTAAGCTGGACAAGTGGGCCTTCCTGGCCGCCCTCACCGCGATCGACGCTGGTCTGACGGTGGACGAGGATCAGGCCTTGCGGCGGGCCGCCAATGTCTGTCTGGACATCAAGCAGGGCAAGGACCCGATGACCGTGGCGAAGAACGCGCAACTGCGGTACACGGCGGGAATGTCACGGTGAACGCTGGCCAGGCCAGGCTGATCGTGGCGGCCGCCCGGCATTACATCTGCTGACACGCGAAAGCCCGGCACGTGGCCGGGCTCCGGGCAGACCTGTCTTCGTCGAACTTCCCTACTGACACAAAGGTGATCACCCCCCGCAAGCAGGCGTTACGCGCTCACCTTCATGGTCTTCGATTCCATGCGGGCCAGCAGGGGCCAAGACACCCGGCGCCCAGCTCTGCTGTCGCCACCGAGGGTTTCAAGACGAGTGCGGATGGTGACGGCTTGCTCCTCGACGGACCTCGCCCCCACCGCCGACTCTTCTGGTCAAATCGATCATAGGTTCGAGTTTTGTCGGTGGGCGTGGTTAGCGTTGGTGGTATGTGGTCGGCGTCGGAGCTGGAGTCCGCCTCTACCGGGGAGTTGGTGGAGGGGGCGGCTGCCGCGCTGGGGGTGCTGGCCGGGCGGCGGGTTCCTGATTCGCCGGTCGTGTGTTTGGAACTGGCCGAACGGCTGGGGATCGGCCTGGATGCGGGTGAGGCGGCGTTGGCCGCATTGGTGGCCGTGGCGGACCGGGCAGGTGAGGCATCGGCGCAGAAATATCCGGGCACGCGTGGGTGGTTGCGGGTGGTGTTGGGCATGCGGGCGGGTCGTGCGGATGAGCGATTGACGATGGCCCAGCAGTTGGAGCGCCTCCCGAAAGTGGCGGAGATGCTGCGGAAGAGGAAACTTTCGTTCGGATATGCCTCGACGATCGCCGAGGCGGTGACTCATTTGGATGAGGTCGAGTGCGGTCAGGCCGAGGCGATTCTGCTGGAGATGGCAGGACGGGGATGTACGCCGACGCAGGTGGCGAAGGCCGGGGCTCGGATCAAGGATTTGATCGCCGAGCGGGATGGGACTGAGAAGCCGCCGGAGGATGCCAGGCGTGGTGGGCGGTCGTGGTTGCGGGTGGCCAAGTCTCTGAACGGCGGGGGGTTGGTCAAGGGCTGGTTCGCCCCGGAGTTGGTGGCGTTGGTGCGGGACCGGTTGGGTCCGCTGACCAAGCCGACAGGGCCCGAGGACGACCGGGACCATGCGCAGCGGATGGCAGACGCGCTGGAAATGGTGCTGTCGGGTGGTTCCGTGCACTGGAACGCCACCTTGGTCATCAAGCTGGACGACCAACCCGATCAGGAAGGCCATGCTGCTCAGAAGGGCCGAGCCGGTCGTGGTGGCCAGTCCAGTGCGGGTGGCCGGCAGGGTGACGGCGCACCGTCGGGTCGCGACGGCGAGCCCGGTGGGAGCCGTCGGCATGCGGAGAGTGGCCGCCCTGCTGAGGATGGTGGGGACGGTCTTCCTGAGCGAGGTGGGCGCCCCGGTGAGGGTGCTCACTCGCCGGTGCGAGGCGAGGGCGGTCACGATGGTCTACCGGCTCCAGCGCCGCCCTCTGATGGCGAGCCGGTACCCGCACCGGTGCCTGGGCCCGCGAGTGGCCGGGGCGAGTCTGAGGGGGACGGCGCGTCCGCGGGAGGTGGGCTGGGCCAGGACCGTTACGCTGAGAAGGCGGACGGCGACGACCCGGTGGGGAGCAGCGTCCCGGCCGGCAGTGTCCTCTCGTCAGGTAGTGGCGACGAACTGTTCGGGGAGAAGGTCCCTGCTGGGGATGGTCCGGCGTTGTCCGAGACCGGGGCTGGTGGGAGTCCGGCCGAGCATGGGTCAGAGCGCGCCGGCTATGGAGGCCCGTCCGAGAACGACGGGGCACCGGATCCGATCGAAGGCGACCGCGGCTCCTCCGGGCAGGTCGGGTCCGGCCGTAGCTCATCCGGGCAGGTCCCGCACGGGCAGGTCAGGTCTGGGCCGGTCCCGTTTCGGCGGGTTCCGGTGTGGCCGTTGGAGGACGCACAGGTAACCGCCCGGCTGGCCGACGGAACCCCGATCCCAGTAGAGAGGGCTCGGATCATTGCGCTCAACGCAGGCATCTCAGCTTTGATCCTTGGTAAGGACGGCATCCCCCTTTATCTGGGGAACAAGATCCGCTTCGTCACTGCTGCTCAGCGCCGCACTCTGGAAGCCTTGTACGAGACGTGCGCGTTTCTGGAATGTGACATCCCAGCCAGGTTGTGCCAGGTCGACCATGTGAGGAATTACAGCGAGGACGGCACGACCGATATCGACCTACTTGCGCCTTGTTGTAGTTTCCATAATCGGTTGAAATATCAGAACCCAGACCTGGTCACCGTGACCCGTGACGCCCGAGGTCTCTGGGAGTACACGATCGAGCGACCCTGTCCCAAGTGGAGGTCCAACTCGGCGGATCAGGCCCGAGGACCCTGACCCGCAGCGGGCACGATCCGCCCGCGGCCATCGGGGTCGCGGGCGGTAGCCACCGCATGCCCGCGCTGAGCTTCACCGCTTCACCGGTGCAACATGACCTGGGAGGCAACGAGGTCTTCTGGTCACCGACTGCAGGGTGGGGAGACGGCGGGTGGGGACACGCCTACGACTTCCAGCCGATGTCCGCTGGGTGGGTTGTCGTTGGTAGCGGTAGGTGCCGTGCTAGGAGACCGGCTGCTTCACCGGAAGCAGCGCGCGTTCGCCGAAGACCTTCTTGGCCACGAAGGTGGCGTTGAGCGCCTTGGGCATCCCGCAATAGACCGCTGAGTGCAGCAGTGCCTCGACGATCTCCTCGGGGCTCAGCCCGACATTGAGGGAGGCGTTGATGTGCACCTCGAGCTGAGGTTCACAGCCGCCGAGAGCGGTGAGCATGCCGAGCGTGACCAGTTGCCGGTCACGGGGCTTCAGCCCGGGGCGGGCGTAGATGTCTCCGAAGCCCCAAGCGACCACCTGGTGGGCCAGTTCCGGAGAGATGTCGGCGAGCGAGTCGATGACCCGCTGTCCGCTCTCACCATCGACTGCCTGGAGCACTGCCATGCCTCGCTCATGCCGGGCCTGCTCGATCTCGGGAGTCATGACTGCTCCATCTCCTGCTGCTCGGTGAGCAGCTCTTCGTAGTGGTCGATCTTGTCGTCCAGGGCCTGCGCGTTCACGCGGAGCTGTCGGATGTGCTCCTTCAGTCGGCTCTGGTGCTCGCGGAGGAGTGCCAGCCGGGCGGCGGTCGTGCCGCACCGCCCCGGCGCAGCCCCGCGAAGCGCTGCATGTCCGCGATCGACATGCCAGGGTCGCGCAGTCGCAGAAGAAACTCCAACCAGGCCAGATCGGCAGCCGCATAGCGGCGCTGGTTGCCCGCCGATCGGCCGACCCGGTCGATCAGCCCGGCCTTCTCGTAGTAACGCAAAGTGTCCGGCGAGAGTCGGGCCCGCTCGGACACCTCCGTGATGGTGAGTGTCTCCACCATCTGCGGGAAGGGATTTCCGCTGGTCATGCCATAACCCTAGAAGTTGGAGCGCACTCCAGGTCAAACCTGCACGCCAAACCCGCGAGCCAAACCCGCGAGCCAAACCCGCAGGTAAAGGTCGGCTCGACTGCGGATCAGACCGGTTCGAGCGGCAGGTGGGGCTCGGGCGGCAGCTCGATGTGGATGCGATCCTCCGGCCGGATCTCGCCGCCGGTCAGCACGATGCCCATGATCCCGGCTTTGCGGATGATGTTCCCGCTCTCATCCCTGCCGACCACGGCCGCCATGAGGCCGGACTGAAAGAGGTCGAGCTGCAGACAGGGGTTGCGCAGCCCGGTCACCTCGACCACCGCGGTGTCGCCGAGATGCAATCTGGTGCCGGTCGGCAGGCCGAGCAGATCGACCTCGCGGGTCGTGATGTTCTCACCCATCTCGCCTGGCGATACGACGAAGCCGTTGGCCCGCAGTTCGTCATGCAGCTCCGCGTGGATCAAGTGCACCTGGCGCAGATTGGGCTGACTGGGATCACGCGCGACCCGGGATCGGTGCTTGACGGTCTCGCCCAGATGGGCATCGCCTTCGACCCCCAGGCCGGCCAGCAGCCGAATCCCGTCCGCGTTCGGCTTGGTGAAGGTGTGCGTTCCACTGCGACTTACCGCGGTCACAAAACCGTCCACTGCCCGATCCCCCCACTATGGCGATGTATCAATGAAGATTTTGCCGTACGGCTCCGATGCTCCGCGTGGACGGATGGACCCCTGCGGGGAAGCCGGCCGACGTCAGCCGGGCAGGGCGTAGCGGCCATCGTCGAGAGGCTCGACGAGCCCGTCGGCGACCAGGCCGTCCAGAGCAGGTTCGCGCTGAAAATGAGGTCCGTCGCTCCGGTCCCTGGAACGGCGGTTCTCGTTGCCCGTCTTCACAGTTGCCCGTCTTCACATGGGATACCTCGACCCATATCGGTGAATTGGGAGGTCACCGTAGGGTGTGCCGGCTACGGGAGGACTGGCGTCAGCCAGTCGGCGATGTCGGCGACGACCGCCGGATCTACGTGTTGCGCCGGTTCGTACTCCGCAGGCGTCGACGGGCCGGTGCCGGGGAAGAACAGGTGGTTGTCGGGGTCGTAGACGCGGATCGCCACGTCCGGGCGACCGGCGAGGCCGGCCTCCCACCGTGCGAGGTCATCGGCGATGGTCACCTGGTAATCACGGCCGCCCTGGAGAATGAACATTGGCTTGTCCAGGGCCGCCGCGACGGCGACCGGGTCGTAGTCGCGTAGGTCCAGCCAATACGGGGCAGCTATGCCGAGCGGCAGCTCACTGGCCGGCGTCGAGGGGGAGAGGTCGGGACTATCCACCATCCTCGCCTGCCTGCTGAGCGCCTCGATGGCGGGCTCGGCCAGGGCGGCCGTCTCGGGACGCGACGCGAGGTAGCGGAACACCCGGACGGCGGCCCAGTGCATCGGTTGCGCTTCGCCGGCCAGGAGGACCAGCCCCGCAACAGACGACTCGGCGGCCGCCACGCGCGGAGCCACGGTGGCGCCCATGCTATGGCCCAGGACGAAGACCTTGGTGGGGTCCACAGCCGGGTGCTGCCAGAGCAAGTGGACGGCCGCGATCGCGTGAGGCAGGTACTCATCGACCATGGTGAAGTCGCGAAGCTTCGCAATCTGGCTCCGATGAGCGTGCGTAACCTTGTCGAACCGCAATACCGCCACGCCACGGCTCGCCAGCCCCCAAGCGAGATCCTTGCCCAGTTTGTTCCGCCCCATCGTCATATCGCGGTCGAATGGTCCCCCACCGCCGAGCAGCACGACGGCGGGCCGAGGCCCCGACCCGCGCGGCAGGCTCAGTGTGCCAGGCACCGCGAGTGGACCCGAGCCGACCGTCACGTCCTGCTCATCGAACTTCTCGGGGTCCGCGTAGGCGGGCGGCTCCCATGGCTCGACGACAGGCACAACTTGGAGATTGACGAGCTGGCCCGCGTCGTCGACCGACACCACCACCGTCAGCTTCTCGCGCTCGCACGTCACGGGAATCGTCACAGCGACCACCCCCGCCTCAGTCGGCTCGCTCACCGGCACACCGATGAAGGAAACCGGACCGTGTCGGCCGAAGGCACCTGCCCAGCCGACCTGGAGCGCATCGGCCGTGACTTTCGCTCGCAGTGGCGACGCGAACAGTTCATGGATCTCCGCGAAGCGTCCATCCTGCGCCATGTCGAGGACGGCCATGCCTGTCGACACCGGCTCGGTTCGCATCATCAATTCCTCCGTCCGGCCAACATTCTCAACTTTGAGAAAGGTATCATAAGTGAGATAGTGACGGATGGACACGTTAGAACTGCTTGCACATCCCGTACGGCTGCGGATCGTGCACGCCATGCGCGGCGGGCGGACACTGACGACCTCCCAGCTGTGCGCCCGGATGCCCGACGTCTCGAACGCCACCATGTATCGGCACGTCGGCCTACTTGCCGACGGGGGGGTCCTGGAGGTGGAGGGCGAGCAGCGGGTGCGTGGCGCCGTGGAACGCCGGTACCGGCTGCGTCAGGAGCGGGCGGTGATCGACGCCGACATGGTCGCGTCGCTGTCGCTGGAGGACCACCGCCGCGGATTTGCCGCGGCGATGGCCGCCCTGCTCGCCGAGTTCAACGCCTACCTCGACCGAGATCACGCCGACCCGGTGGCCGACTCCGTGGGTTACCGGCAGCATGCGCTCTGGCTCAGCCAGGACGAGCTCGCCGAGATGATCAGCGAGCTGCGCAGCGCGATCGTGCCCCGGATGCAAAACGGGCCCGCACCGGACCGCGCACAGTACCTGCTCAACCCGATTCTGTTCCCGATCGAGGAAGGGAACGTCTGACGCGCACAGGCCCGGCTCTCGGCAGCGCTGGCGCTTCTGGTCGGTGGTCAGGCATTGGGCATCGGCTTGCGCACCGCCGGCGATGACCGCGGCGAAACTCGGCGCTCCGAACCGAGCGTCATTCGAATGGGGATGGGTGTTTCTGCCGGATCAGCACGTCGTTACCCGGTAGGTCTTCCCGATCCACGTCGATCGGTCGAGCGTGTAGGCGCTGCGGATGTACCATCCGCAAGGCCAAGATGTGCTGTACCACCCGTAGTAGTATTTGTCTTTCTTATTCATGGTCCAGTCGGCCCGCTGTTCGCTGGCCCACCTCCCATTGGCGCTGCTCTTGTATTCGAGCCCGATCGAGATGCGCTTCTTGTTGCAGAGGCTTGGCTCCGAGACGTAAGCCTTCGCCGCTATCACCGTGTCATGTCCCCACTTCTTGAACATCGGCTTGACCGCATGGACCACCATCCAGCATGGTTTCTTGACGGCTGCGGCGGTTGGTCGGCTCGTAGCGGCATGGGCGGGCGTGCCGCCAGCGGTGACACTGGCGATGACCAGTGTCCCGGCGAGGAGCATTCGCTTGCGCATGGAATTTCTCACCTTCGTGTGCGATCTCCGAAAAGACCGTAAGTCGCTCCGGTCTATTCCCGCGTGAACAAGGTCACGTCTGTGACCAAAACGTCGTAGACGAAGGTGGCCACCGGTCGACCGTCAGGTGAATTACGGGTAACACTATTTTCGTGCATATTTATTTCGCGGCAGCCAGGGCCTATAGGTTCAATTCTCTGGTTCGCGATTAGGACCCAAGACCTATATGTATTGATAATTGACGGCGTGGTTCAGGTGCGCGTGGAGGGTGTCGGCTCGCCGTGAATCCGCCGGTGGTCTAGATGAGGATGTCGGGCAGGGCGTAGCGGCCATCATCGAGAGGCTCGACAAGGCCGTCGGCGACCAGACCGTCCAAGGCACGTTCGCGCTGGATGGCGTCGGCCCAGACGATGTCCAGCTCAGGCTTCTCCACAGGGTCCGAAGCGCCGCGCAGCACCGCGAGCAACCGGCCTCGGCATTGCCGGTCGGTGCCCGCGTAGGTCTGACCGCGGCGTGGTGGCCCGTCGTACTCCGGCTTGCCCGCGAGCCGCCAGGCACAGGAGTCCAGCACCGGGCAGTCGGCGCAGCGCGGCGTACGGGCC
>JAOPYO010000201.1 GCA_025964575.1 Actinomycetes bacterium | reverse complement strand
GAGCAATGCTTCGGTGAGGTCGATCGCCCGGGTGTTGACGACGTGGAGGCGGTCGACGAGTTCGCCGGTGTCGCGGGTCGGATCCTTGCGGGCCACGTCGAGCAGTGTCTGCGTGATCGCCAGCGGGGTGCGCAGTTCGTGGGAGGCGTTGGCTGCGAACCTCCGCTGCTCGGCGATGTGTGCTTCGAGCGTCGCGAGCATGGTGTCGAAGGCGTCGGCGAGCTCGCGGAACTCATCTCTGCGGCCCGGTAGCCGGATTCGGTGGGAGAGTGATCCGTTGGCGGCCATCCGTGTGGCGTCGGTGATGCGAGTCAGGGGGGCGAGCATCCGGCCGGCGAGAAGCCACCCTCCCAGGAGACCGAACGCCAGCAGGAGCGCCAGTACTGCGGCTGCTCGCGGAGCGAAAACGTGCAGGAGGTTGGACCGGATGGGAAAAACACCATGAGTGTCGGTGCCGGCGGTGACGAGGAGCGCACGGTCGGGGACGTAGCGCAGGAGGAACACCCACACCGCGGCGAGCAGCGCGGCACCGGCGATCATGAGGAAGCCGGCGTAGCTGAGGGCGAGTTTGAGGCGAGCGCTCAATCCAGGGGCTCTATCCACGGTCTCCTCCGTCACGCCCGGTGCCAGGTGCGGTGTCGATGCGGTAGCCGACGCCGGCCACGGTGGCGATGATCCACGGTTCACCGAGCCTTTTGCGCAATGCCGAGACGGTGATGCGGACGGCGTTGGTGAACGGGTCGGCGTTCTCATCCCACGCCCGTTCCAGTAGCTCTTCGGCGCTGACGACACCGCCTTCAGCAGCGACGAGAACTTCGAGCACGGCGAACTGCTTCCGGGTGAGCGCGACGTAGCGGCCGTCGCGGTAGACCTCGCGGCGGAACGGATCCAGACGCAGGCCTGCGATCTCTCGCACGGGTGGCCGGTTGTGGGCGCGCCTGCGGTCGAGCGCTCTGACACGGAGCACGAGTTCTTGGAGTTCGAACGGCTTCGTGAGGTAGTCGTCGGCGCCGAGCTCGAACCCGGAGGCCTTGTCGTCGAGCCGGTCGGCAGCGGTGAGCATGAGGATCGGCATGCCGCTGCCGGAGGCGACGATGTGTTTGGCGATCTCGTCACCCGACGGTCCGGGAACGTCGCGGTCGAGGACGGCGATGTCGTAAGTGTTGATGCTCAGCAGTTCCAGAGCGGTGTCGCCGTCACCGGCGATGTCGGCCGCGATCGCTTCCATGCGTAGGCCATCGCGGATGGCTTCCGCGAGAAAGGGTTCGTCCTCGACGATCAACACACGCATGCTCTCGATGCTACGAGCCGGCGCATATCGTCGGCATATCGAAAACCCCATACGTGCTGGCAACACCAGGCTGCCTTGACTGGCAGTATGACTCGAATCCCACCATCAGCACGAATAGCGACCCGCCGGAATCGCCGGCTCCTTGTCGTCGGCCTGATAGTCGTCATAGCAGTGATCACCGCAGCCCTCGCCTATCAGGTGCCGAAGTCCGCGTCCTCCTCGCCCTCCTCGCCCTCCTCGGCCGAATCCCCCATCGACACTCCTCCTGGCGACCACAAGCGTGCAGACCGCAAGGGT
Source organism: Actinomycetes bacterium (assembly GCA_025964575.1). Taxonomy (GTDB): domain Bacteria; phylum Actinomycetota; class Actinomycetes; order Streptosporangiales; family Streptosporangiaceae; genus Actinomadura_E. Next base: position 1,173 of record JAOPYO010000201.1, on the reverse strand, counting down.
GCACATGGCGAGGCTGACGGCGCCCTCCCTGACGGCGTGACAGTTTTTGACGACGGGTATCCCGCCGTCGCCAAGCTCGACCCCGATCTGCTCCAGGCCTTGCGCGAAGCGGCGACAGATGCCGCTGACGACGGCGTCAAGCTCTACGTCAACAGCGGCTGGCGCTCCCCGGAGCGCCAGAATCAGCTTCTTCGTGAGGCGGTCTCGAAGTACGGCTCGGAAGAGGAAGCCGCCCGATGGGTGGCCACAGCGGACACGTCTCCTCACGTGTCAGGGGACGCGATCGACATCGGGCAATCCAATGCCACGGCGTGGCTGTCCGAACACGGCGCCGAGTACGGACTGTGCCAGATCTACAGCAACGAACCCTGGCACTACGAACTGCGCACCAATGCGATCGATCACGGTTGCTCGCGCATGTATGCCGACCCCACCCAGGACCCGAGGATGCAGCAGTGACCAGCACTTTTCGTACGGGCAACACCGACAGTGAGCGAGGACGGCCGATGGCGCAGTTGGACACGGCGGAGACCGGGCAGGGCGGCATCCGCCGGGATACCGGCTCCGGGACCTGGCGCGCGGGCATCCGCCGGGCGATCCGCATCGGCTCCCGGCCGGGGCCCTGGAAGCGCGGCCCGGTGCTCGCTGCGCTGGCACTGCTGCTGGGCCTGTTCATGCTGCTGCACGTGAAGATCCCGAACCGGATCGGGAACCTCGGCAGCCTGGTGGAGACCTTCCTGCCGTGGTTCGGCCTGTTCATCCCGGTGCTGCTGGCCGGGGCGCTGTGGCGCCGCTCCGCCTCCGCGGTGGTCGCGCTGCTGCTGCCGGTCATAGTGTGGCTGAACCTCTTCGGCGCGCAGCTCAGCGACAAGTCCCACCCGGGCAGCGACCTCACCGTGGCCAGCCACAACGTCGGCGCCGGCAACCCCGACCCGGCCGGCACCGCCCGCGACCTGGCCGCCTCCGGGGCGGACGTGCTGGCGCTGGAGGAGCTGACCCAGCAGGCCACGGGGATGTACGAGAAGGGGCTGGCGAACACCTACCCCTACCACACGGTGCAGGGCACGGTCGGCCTGTGGAGCAAGCTGCCGCTGTCCGACACCCAGCCGATCGACATCATGAACTACGGGCCGCTGGCGGACACCATACCGGCCGACAAAAAGATGGCCCCGA
>JAOPYO010000189.1 GCA_025964575.1 Actinomycetes bacterium | reverse complement strand
GGCCCGGACGGGGCACCACATGTTCAGCCCGTCGCCTTCTGGGTGAACGTCGACACCGAGACGATTGATATCGGTGGCCCGGCGCTGTGGCAGAGCCAGAAGTTCCGCAATATCCAGCCGACCCGCGGATCTCATTCGTCGTCGATGACCAGGCCGAGGAACCTGTAGGACCAGGTGGCCAGACCGGGCGGGGCCTTGAGATCCGCGGCCACGTTGAGATCCTCATGCTCGACCGGCCGTTGATGGTGATGTTCAGTAACGAGGTGCTCCGCATCCATCCACGTCGGATCATCGCCTGGAATATCGACGGACCAGGCACCAACGCCCGCAATGTCCCCTGAGGTGCTGGGCTGGTCGCCATTCAGGTTGAACCGCCGGCGTTGGAAGCCCGGACTGGATGTGGGTGTTTCGAATCGGCCAGGTTACGAGGTGAGGGCGCACCGCCCGCGGTCGTCGGCCGTAGGGCCTTCGGCGGTGGGACGGATGTCGAAGTCGAAGATCGCCGTGGGCAGATAAAGCGTGCAGCAGGCGTTGGGGATGTCCACGATTCCGCTGATACGTCCCTCGACGGGGGCCGAACCGAGCAGCAGGTACGCCTGCTCGCCGCTGTACCCGAACTTCTTCAGATACTCGATGCCGTTGAGGCAGGCCCGCCGGTAGGCGAGTGTCGCATCCATGTAGAGGTTCGTGTCGGTGTCGTGGTCCACGGAGATGCCGACGAAGCTGAGGAACTCCGAATAGCGCGGCTCGACGTTGCCCGGCATGAAGATGGGGTTGGTGGTCACGCCGTACTTGTCCATGCCGCCCTTGATCAGGTCGACGTGGAAGTCGATGAACCCGCCCATCTCGATGGCACCGCAGAACGTGATCTCTCCATCGCCCTGGCTGAAGTGCAGGTCGCCCACGGAGAGATTGGCGCCGTCCACGAAGACCGGCACGAACACGCGCGAACCCCGTGTGAAGTTCTTGATGTCCTGGTTGCCGCCGTGCTCGCGGGGTGGCACCGTACGGGCACCCTCCCGGGCGATCCGCTGAGCGTCGTCTCCTTGGGCCTGTCCCACGAGCGCGTTGCTGGGCTCCGGTGGCAGGGCCAGCGGCGGCACCCGGTTCGGATCGGTATCGATGAGGGCCTGCTCGCGACGATTCCATCGGGCCAGCAGATCGGCCGAGGGCGCGGTGCCGAACAGCCCCGGGTGGGTGATGCCGGTGTATCTGACGCCGGGCAGATGCCGCGAAGTGGCCTGCTGGCCGTGGAAGTCCCAGATCGCCTTGATGGCGTCCGGATAGTAGTCGGTCAGGAACGACCCACCGTTGGCCTTGGCGAACACGCCCGTGTAGCCCCAGCCCTGGCCGGCCGCGTCACCGGTCTGCTGAGGGACGGGCCCGAGGTCGAGGATGTCCACGATGAGCAGGTCACCGGGTTCGGCGCCGTCGATCCGGATCGGCCCGCTGAGCATGTGGCAGAGCGTCAGGTCTATGTCGCGTACGTCGTTGGCGGAGTCGTTGTTGCCGATCTGGCAGTCGGTCCAGTCCCGGCATTCGATCCGGAACTCCGAATCCCGCGGGACCGTGGCCACCGCCGGGATGTCCGGATGCCACCTGTTGTGGCCTGGTACTGCCTGATCACGCATTGACCTCGACTGATCTACGCTGAAGACGACTTCAGGCATGATGACGCTCTCCCCCTCCGTCTACTCACAGTGGCGATCAACACGAGCACCGCACCGACGTACAGAAGTCCCACGTTCGCCACACTGACTCACCCCCGTCGCCGCAGCCTTCGAAAGCCGGTCCTACGCCGACGCGACCTCCCCTGGTCGCGTCCTTCCGGTGCGGTCGCCCCTCACGGTCGCGGCAAGTGCGCCAGCGCCGGATGAGGCCGGCACGCGGTCCGGCGACCACGCGGTACCTCGGAGGCCACCTCCGGCGCTTCCCCACTCCGTTCTTCCCGCTCGCGGTGGATTAGTACCGTCCTGGGGGTGCGAGCCAGCCCTGGCACCGAGAAAACGCGCCGGGACAGTTCCGCGCAGGTGGGACAGGCGCAGGTTTCAGTCGCGGTCCCTATCGCCAGCCGCACCTCGAAACCACCGCAGCGGCGGCACGCGTATTCGTAGGTCGCCATCATCTCCTCCGATCACCCTTTTCATCTGTCCCTACCCAACGAGATCCGGAACCTGACACAGCGTCACCAGTCCCTCGCTCACGCCCTTCGTGCTTTTCTTCGTGTAGGGCGTCGGTTGCCGGAGAAATATTGGAGATCATCTACAAAAAGCCTCCAGCGCCCGCCTTCGCCGCTCCTATGCCCTCTGCGGGCTATCCGATAGGTTCGCCCGCAGGGTCGCCTTCGACCGTCTCGATCGAGGATCGATGCTCCTTCGTCAGCTTGAATACCTCACGGCACTGGCCCGTGAGCGACACTTCGCCCGGGCAGCGGAAGCGTGCCATGTCTCCCAGCCGGCCCTGTCTGCGGCGATCCGCAAGCTGGAGGCCGAGCTCGACGTGCCGATCGTGCGGCGCGGCAACCGGTTCGAGGGCTTCACCCCGGAGGGAGAGCGGGTGCTGCGCTGGGCGTACCGGATCCTCTCCGAACGCGACGGGCTGACCGACGACGTGGGGACGATACGGCAGGGGCTGACCGGACGGCTCCGGATCGGGGCCATCCCGACCACGCTGACCACGCTGCCGCTGCTCACAGTGCCGTTCTGCGCGGAGCATCCGCAGGTCGGCCTGTCGGTGCTCTCGCTCTCATCGGCGAACATCCAGCGCAGGCTGGCGGAATTTGAGATCGACGCCGGGATCACCTATCTCGGAGCCGGTGCGCTACCGCACCTGCGCGCCCATCATCTCTACCACGAACGCTATGTGCTGCTCACCACCGTTGCCGGCCGTTTCGCCGGGCACACGTCGGTGACCTGGGCTGATGCCGCGCACATACCGCTGTGCCTGCTGACGCCCGACATGCAGAACCGCCGCACGCTGGACCGCATCTTCGACGAGGCCGGCGCCGAGCCGACGGCAGTCCTGGAGACCAACTCGGTATCGGCGCTATACGCCCATGTGCGGGACGGGCAGTGGTCGAGCGTGGTCCCGCACGCGTGGCTGCGAGTGTTCGGGGTCCCTGCCGGGATGCGCGTCATCCCCCTCGTCCAGCCGACCGCAGCGCAGAGCGTGGGGCTCGTGGTGCTGGACCGCGACCCCGAACCGGTGCTGGCGCGGGCGCTGCTGGCGGTGGTCCGGCACAGGAACCTGCAGACCGAGCTGGACCGGCTGCTCCCCCACCACGTCGGCCGGGGAACCCTCGACGAACGGGAATGACGCGCCCGGCCGGAGAGTCCAGGCCGGGCGCGTCGGGTCTACCTGCGGCCGCCGCTGAACCGAGCGGCCTCCTCCGAGCCTCCCGTGGTGTCACCGGCGGTGTAGGCGTGCGCACCGGCCCCCGCCAGCCTCCCGCCGTCGACGATCAGGTACTCGTCGCGGATCGGCCGCCCGCTGAACCACGCCTCCAGGATCTCGCGGGTGCCGGCGGCGTAGCGAGCCTGGGCCGACAGGGTGGAGCCCGAGACGTGCGGCGTCATGCCGTGGTGCGGCATCGTCCGCCATGGGTGGTCAACAGGCGGCGGCTGTGGGAACCAGACGTCGCCCGCGTACCCGGCCAACTGCCCGCTGCGCAGCGCCCGGGCCACCGCGTCACGGTCCACGATCTTGCCGCGTGCGGTGTTGACCAGGTACGAGCCCGGCTTCAGCAACCCGATGAGCTTGTCGTCGAACAATCCCTGGGTCTCGGAGTGCAGCGGGGCGTTGATGGTGAGGACATCGACCGTGCGCACCAGGGACTCGACCGTCTCGTGGTAGGTCAGGCCCAGCTCCTGCTCGACCTCGGCCGGGAGGCGGTGACGCTCGGTGTAGTGCAGCCTGACGTCGAAGGGCTTCAGCCTGCGCAACACCGCCAGACCGATGCGCCCGGCGCCGACCGTGCCGACCGCCAGCCCCTCCAGGTCATACGCCCGCGACACCGAGTCGGCGATGTTCCAGCCGCCGTCCACCACCCACTGGTGCGAGGGGAGGAAATTGCGGACCAGGGTCAGTATGTGCATGACCACATGCTCGGCGACACTGATGCTGTTGGAATATGTCACCTCAGCCACCGTGATGCCTCGGTCGCTCACCGCTTGGAGGTCGACATGGTCGGAACCGATCCCGGCGGTGATCGCCAGCTTGAGGTTCCGGGCCTTGGCGATGCGCTCGGCCGTGAGGTAGGCGGGCCAGAACGGCTGGGAGATGACGATGTCGGCGTCGGGAAGTTCGCGCTCGAACACCGAGCCGGGGCCGTCCTTGTCGGAGGTCACGACGAGCGTGTGGCCGCCCTCCTCCAGAAACCGCCGCAGGCCCAGTTCGCCGGTGACGCTGCCGAGTAGCTCGCCAGGGGTGAAGTCGATCGCCTGCGGTGTCGGGGCCGTCTGCCCGCCGGGATAACGGTCGATACGCGGAATGTCGGTGCGCGCATAACGCGGCGGATAGCCGTCCACCGGGTCGTCGTAGAGTACAGCCAGGACCTTCGCCATTTCCGATCCTCCAATTTCTTTGGTCATTTCTAATTCTGACCAGGGCTATATGGATAATCAAATAGAATTCGTCGACTACGCGATAAATACGATCGATGGAGAGGGCCGGCCGGCGCAGGGGGTCGCCGGCCGGCCCCTCGTCCCGCGAAGGACGTCCAGCCGGTCAGGGAAACCGGTCAGCGGGCGGGGACGGCCCCCTGCGTATCCCCGGTGATCTTCTGGTTCATCAGGTCGGCGACGGCGTTGACCGCCCGCAGTCCGGGCACCGCCGCGCCGGTGAGGTCGGCCAGCTCGACCACCGCCGCCAGGATCACATCCAGTTCCAGCGGCCTGCCTCGCTCCAGGTCCTGGAGCATGGAGGTCTTGTGGTCACCGGCCCGTTCCGCCCCGGACAGCCGACGCTCGATGGACATCTCGGGGTGGCAGCCGAGGCGCGCGGCGACGTCGAGGGTCTCCCGCATCATGGCGATCACCAACTCGCGGGTCTCCCGGTGCCGGCAGATCTCGATCATCGTGGCCCGGCTCAGCGCACTGATCGGGTTGAACGCGATGTTGCCCATCAGTTTGATCCAGATGTCGCTGCGCAGATCAGCCTCGACCGGGCACTTCAGCCCGCCGGCCACCATGGCCTCGCTGAAGGCCAGGCAGCGCGCCGAGATCGTGCGGTCCGGTTCTCCGATCGAGAACCGGGTGCCCTCCATATGCCGGATGACCCCGGGTTCGACGATCTCGGTGGCGGCGTAGACGACGCAGCCGATCGCCCGCTCCGGCGGGAGCGTGGCGCTGACCGCGCCACCGGGGTCGACCGTCTCGATGCGATAGCCCTCGTACGGCCCCGGCAGCCCGTGGAAGTACCACCAGGGGATACCGTTCTGCGCCGCGATGACCGCGGTGTCGCTCTTCATGAGCGGGCGCACCAGCGGGCCGCAGGTCGCGTAAGCGTTGGCCTTGAGCCCGAGGAAGACATGATCGACCGGTCCGATCTCGTGCGGATCGTCGGTGGCTGGAGGTCGCGCGGTGAAATCTCCGCGCGGGCTGAGCACCCGCACGCCGTCCCGGCGGACGGCTTCCAGATGGGCCCCGCGGGCGATCAGATGAACCTCCGCCCCGGCGCGGTGCAGTGCCGCACCGACATATGCACCGATGGCACCGGCCCCGACAACAGCGACTCTCACAGGAACTCCGTTCTCACTGACGCCAAGGTTTCGCGCGTACGTCACCTGGCGGTGACGGGCCCCATCAGGCCGCGCATGGGTGAACCATGTGAGTAGCGCCACGCCGAGAACACTGATCCAGTCCTGCTGTAGGCAGTAGACTGTACACACGACGTGGATTACTCCAGTGGAGGTGACAAGATGCTTTCCGGACGCTCGAAGAGCGTGACCATGCCCCGGCTGCAACGGCCGGCTCCGCTCCGTGAGAGCGTCTATGAAGCCCTGCTCGAACTGATCATCACCCGGGCGCTGCAACCCGGCCAGCATCTGGTCGAGAGCGAGCTCGCCGCACATCTGGGGATCTCCCGGCAGCCCGTGCGCGAGGCCCTGCAACGACTGAGCACCGAGGGGTGGGTCGATCTGCGGCCGGCTCTCGGTGCGTTCGTGCATGCGCCGACCGAGGAGGAGGCCGACCAGCTCCTGGTCGTACGATCCCTGCTGGAGACCGAGTCCGTCCGGCTGGCCGCCGCCAACGCCACCCCCGAGAGCATCACCCGGCTGCGCGGGCTCTGCGAGCAGGGCGTGCAGGCCTTGGAGGCCGACGATGTCGACGGGGTGGTGGCCGCCAACGCCGCGCTGCACACCGCCGTCACCGAGCTGTCCGGGAACAAGGTCCTGGCCGAGCTGGCGGCGCAGGTGGACCGGCGCGTGCGCTGGTACTACACGCCCATCGCCCGGCAGCGGGGGCATGCGTCGTGGACGGAGCACGCTGCACTGATCGACGCCCTGGCCGACCACGACGGGGAGCGCGCCGCGCAGGTCATGCGCGAGCACACCGAGCACACACGCCGGTCCTATCATCAGCGCCTCGCCACCGAGAGCGAGGAGCGAGCGGGCGAGGTCACATGATCTCCCTACTGATCGGATACGGGTTGGGCACGATCCTGCGTGGACGCGGACGGCCCGGCTGGTGGAGCGTGAACGTCAGCGCCGCGGCGAGCAGCGCGATGACGCCGGCGGTCGCGTACGCACCCGAGTAGCTCCAGGCACCGACGACCACGGCGCCCATCCCACCGCCGAACAGCCCGCTGACGAGCTTCGCGCTGTAGACCAGGCCGTAGTTGCTGGCGTTGTTGTTCTCACCGAAGTAGTCGGGCACCAGGGACGCGAACAGCGGGTAGAACGCGCCGCCGCCGAAGCCGGACACGAGCGCGAAGAACAGGAACAGCGCCTCACTGCCCGAACTGCCCGCCCACAGCACGCCGAACTGGGCCAGCCCCTCGGTCACCAGCACGGCGCTGAGCACCTGCCGGCGGCCGTAGCGGTCGGAGAACCAGCCGACGACGCCCCGCCCGGTGCCGTTGATGATGGACATGATGCCCATCGAGGACGCCGCCACCAGCGGGCCGAAGCCCATCTCCTTGGCGTACGGCACCTGGAAGGAGATCCCGAAGATGGAGACTCCGGAGATGAAGGCCAGGCAGAGCCACATCAGCGGCAGCATTCCCGTCCCGATGGCCTCCCGCACGCCGTACTGCCGGACCGCAGGCGGGTTCTTGGCCAGGCCGGCGTTGGCACTGCTGTCCCGGGACCACGCGAGCGGGTCGACGTGGGCGGGCCACCAGTTCTTCGGCGGATCCTTGAAGAACAGGCCGCAGATCGCGACGGTCGCCAGGACGTAGAGCCCGACCAGGTCCAGGACCTGCCGGTAGTTACCGGTGTCGAAGGCGTAGTTGAAGATGAAGATGAACGGCAGAGCACCGTACGCGAAGCCGCCGTTGACGAAGCCGGTCTTGCCGCCGCGCCGCTCCGGATACCACTTGCCCACCATGTTGATGCTGGTCGCGTAGACCAAGCCGGCGCCGATGCCGCCCAGGACACCGAACCCGGCGATGGCCCAGAAGACGCTGTGCGTGTGGGAGATCGCCAGGAAGCCGAGCAGGGAGAGCCCCGCGCCGGTCAGCATGGCGCCGCGTGCCGAGACCACCCCCTTCTCTCGCAGCCGGCCGGCCGGGAAGGCCACGGCCGCCTGGAAGAAGATCCAGACGCTGAGGATCCAGAAGGTGTTGGTGTGGGTCCAGCCGTGTGCCTTGGAGAGCGTGTCCTCGGCGGACCCGTAGGCGTATTCGAAGACGCTGATGCCCATCATGGCGATCCACGGCAGGATCACCATGGACCGGCGGGAGCGGCCCAGGATGTCCCTGTCCGTCTCGCCGATGCGGAACACACGGCCCTTGCCGTCGGTGACCTCCTCGTAGAAGGCGGTGGTGGTCGAGTCGTTCGAATCGGAAGTCGTTGTCATGCCGACCCCTTGCTGGGACGAGTGCTGGTGGTCCCCCTGCCTTCGTTCTCTGTTCGCGCGGGTCGATCAAGGGCGTGCCTAGGTCCAGGTCATGGTGAATACCTCCTCGTCGGCGGGCCGGGCGGCTGACATCCGGGTGGGGCCGCCCGGCCCTGGGGAACACTGGGGGTCAGCCGGACAGCAGCCCGGCGGCCCGGGCCCAGCGGTACTTGGCGCCGAGCACGGCGACCGGCTTCTCGGTGGTGTAGGGGTAGGCGGGGATCCCATGGCCGAACAGATACTCGCTCGCCCGCTCGACTTCGGTGTCGCCGGCGAGCGAGGCCACGACCGGCTTATTGATGCCCAGCTCTCTGGCCTCCTCGACCACCCGGGCGACCAGGGTCGCGAAGACCATCGGCGGGGTCACGATCGTGTGCCAGTAGCCGAGGATCAGCGCGTGGATCCGGGGGTCGGCCAGCCACAGCCGGATCGTTGCCTCGTAGGTCGAGGGGGGCTCACCGCCGGTGATGTCGATCGGGTTGCCGGCCGCGCCGAACGGTGGGATGAACCGGCGGAACGCCACGTCCAGGTCGTCCGGGATCTCCATGAGGGACAGTCCGTTGTCGACGCAGGCGTCCGACAGCAGCACGCCCGAGCCACCCGCGCCGGTGATGATCACGACGTTCTCACCCTTGGGCGCGGGCATCGCCGGCAGCGCCCGTGCGTACTCCAGCATCTCGTTGAGGCCGGGAGCCCTAATCACTCCCGACTGGCGCAGGATGTCGTCATAGACCTTGTCGTCGCCGGCGAGCGCGCCGGTGTGGGAGCTGGCCGCGCGGGCGCCCAGCGCGGTGCGCCCCGCCTTGAGCACGATGATCGGCTTGTGCCGTGACACCTCCCGCGCCGCCCGGACGAAGGCCCGGCCATCCTTGAGGTCCTCCAGGTGCATGGCGATGCACTGGGTGTTGTCGTCCTGCCCGAAGAAGGTCAGCAGGTCGTCCTCGTCGAGGTCGCATTTGTTGCCGAGCCCGACGATGGCCGACACGCCCATCTTGGTGGTGCGGCTGAAGCCGAGGATGGCCATGCCGATACCGCCGCTCTGCGACGACAGGGCGACCCCGCCCTTGACGTCGTACGGGGTGCAGAACGTCGCGCACAGATCCTGCGGCGTGTAGTAGTAGCCGTAGATGTTGGGGCCGAGCAGCCGGACCCCGCGCCGGCGGGCGATCTCGACCACCTGGTCCTGCAGTTCGTCGTTGCCGGTCTCGGCGAAACCGGAGGGGATCAGGACCGCGGCCGGCACGCCCTTCTCACCGACCTCCTCCAGGGCCGCGGGCACGAACCTGGCCGGAATGGTGAACACCGCGACGTCTACCTCGCCCGGCACGTCCATGATGCTCCGGTACGCCTTGTGACCGCAGATCTCGTCCGCCTTGGGGTTGATCGGATGGATCTCGCCCGCGTAGCCGCCGTCGATGAGGTTCCGCATCACCGAGTTGCCGATCTTGCCTTGCTCGTTGGAGGCCCCGATCACTGCGATCGCACGCGGCTTCATCAGCCGGTCCATCACGGTGAGGATCTCCTCTGAGGTGTACTGGGGCGCCTCGGGGGGCGCGCCGTCGGCCAGCAGGATCCGCACGTCCGCCGCGGTGGCGCCGTGCCGGGTCGCGAACACCGGGTTGAGGTCGACCTCGGAGAGCTCGGGGAAGTCCGTCACCAGCTCCGAGACCCGCTGGATGGTGTCGGCCAGCGCGTCCCTGCCGACCGGCTCGGCGCCGCGCACCCCGCGTAGTACCTCGGCGGCGGCGATGTCGTCGAGCATCGCGAGCGCCTCGTCGTGGGAGGCGGGCGCCAGCCGGAAGGTAACGTCCTTGAGCACCTCGACCAGCACGCCGCCGAGCCCGAATGCGATGATTTTGCCGAAGGTCGGGTCGGAGGTCGCCCCGATGATCACCTCCTGCCCGGGCGGCAGCATTTGCTGGACCTGGATCCCGGTGATGCGGGCGTCCGGGTCGTACGCCACGGCACTGGCGACGATTCGCTCGTAGCCGTCCCTGACCTCGTCCGGCGAGCCGAGCCCGACCAGCACCCCGCCGGCCTCGGTCTTGTGCAGGATGTCCGGGGACACGATCTTGAGGACCACGGGCAGGCCCATCTCCTCGGCGTATGCGACCGCCTCGCCGGGAGAGGCGGCCAGGGCCTCGGCGGGAGTGGCGATGGCATAGGCGTCGCAGATCCGTTTGCCTTCGGGCGCGGTCAGAGCGGTACGGCCCTCGGCCCGGGCCGCGTCGATCACGGCCCGGACGGTCTCGCGGTCAGGCGTCATGTTCAGATCACTCCGTTCGCTCTGAGAGAGGCCAGCTCGGCGGCGGGCAGATCGAGCACGCCCCCGTAGACCTCGTCGTTGTGCTCGCCGAGCAGCGGCGGCCGCTCGACCTCCACCGGGGAGTCCGACAGCTTGAGCGGGCAGCCGACGGTCTTGAACGGGCCGCGCTCGGGGTGGTCGACGGTCACGATCATGTCGTTGGCCGCCAGGCTGTCGTCGGCGATCAGCTCGCGGGTGGACAGGATCGGCCCGCACGGGACGTCGTGCGCGTTGAGGCTGTCCAGCACCTCCCACTTGGTGTGCTGGGCGGTCCACTCTTCGATGAGCTGGAACACCTTGGCCAGCTTGGGCAGCCGCGCCTCCGGGGTGCTCCACTCGGGGTCGGCGGCCAGCTCCGGCCGGCCGATGAGCCTGGTGATCGGCGCCCAGCCCTGCGGCTGGACGATCACGTAGACGTAGTCGTTGGGCCCGCCGGGGCTGCATCTGAGCGCCCAGCCCGGCTGGCCGCCGCCCGAGGCGTTGCCGGACCGCGGCACCTCGTCGCCGAAGTCCTTGTTGGGATACTCCGCCAGTGGCCCGTGCGCGAGCCGCTGCTGGTCGCGCAGCTTGACTCGGCACAGGTTGAGCACCGAATGCTGCATCGCGACGTCCACCCGCTGCCCGCGCCCGGTGGCCACCCGCTGGTAGAGGGCGGCCAGGATCGCCGCCACCGTGTGGATACCGGTGCCCGAGTCGCCGATCTGCGCGGCTGTCGCGGTCGGCGGGCCGTCCTCGAAGCCGGTCGTGCTCATCGACCCGCCCATCGCCTGGGCCACCACCTCGTACGCCTTCAGATGGGTGTACGGGCCCTCGCCGAAGCCTTTGATCGAGGCGTAGACCAGGCTGGGATTGAGCTGGTGCAGGGTTTCCCAGGTGAAGCCGAGCCGCTCGACGGTGCCGGGGCCGAAGTTCTCCACCAGCACGTCCGAGCGCTTCACCAGGTCGGTGAAGAGACGCTTTCCGCGCTCGCTCTTCATATTGAGCGTGATGCTCTTCTTGTTGCAGTTGAGCATCGTGAAGTAGAGGCTGTCCACGTCCGGGACGTCCCGGAGCTGACGCCTGGTGATGTCACCGCCCGGCGCCTCCATCTTGACCACGTCGGCACCGAGCCAGGCGAGAATTTGGGTACATGACGGTCCAGATTGGACATGCGTCATGTCCAGGACCTTGACGCCGTCGAGAGCCTTTCCCATGAGTGCTCTTCCTTTTCACTTGTACATGGTCTGGTTCATGGTTCCGGGGGCGTACACATCGGGATCTATCCAGACGTTGATGAGGGAGGGCAGGCCGGACTCGCGGGCGCGCTCCAGCGCGGGCCGGATCTCCGCGGGGTCGCGTACCTCCTCGCCGTAGCCGCCGAGCATCCGGGCGAACTCGCTGAAGCGCACGTCTCCGAGGGTGTTGCCGACCCGCTCGCGGTCCTTGCCGTACTTGGCGGCCTGGCCATAACGGATCTGGTTCATCGACGAGTTGTTGCCGACGATCCCGACGAACGGCAGGTCGAAGCGGACCAGCGTCTCGAAGTCCCAACCGGTGAGGCTGAAGGCGCCGTCGCCGAACAGCGCGACGACCTCCTTGTCGGGCCTCGCCTGTTTGGCGGCCATCACGAACGGCACACCGACCCCGAGAGTGCCGAGCGGGCCGGGGTCCATCCAGTGGCCGGGTGACTTGGGCTGCACCACCTGGCCGGAGAAGGTGACGATGTCGCCGCCGTCGCCGACGTAGATGGAGTCCTCGGTGAGGAACTCGTTGATCTCGTGCACCAGGCGGTAGGGGTGGATCGGGTCGGCCTGCGAGTGCAGCAGCGGCAGCCGCTTCTCCTGCGCCTTGGTCTCCTCGGCCCGCAGTTCCTCCAGCCATGCCTTCCGCCCGGCGGCGCCGTTGTCCGCCCGGCCGGAGGCCGCCTGGGTGACGGCCGACAACACCAGCCCCGCGTCGCCGACGATGCCCAGGCTGATGTCGCGGTTCTTGCCGACCGTGCGGTAATCGAGGTCGATCTGGACGACGGTCGCCTGCGGGGAGAGCCGGCGGCCATAGCCCATCCGGAAGTCGAAGGGCGTGCCTACGATCACGATCAAGTCGGCGTTGGTGAAGGCGTAGCGCCGGGAGAGCTGGAAGTGGTGCGGGGCACCGGGCGGCAGCGTGCCCCGGCCCGCGCCGTTCATGTACGCCGGGACGTTGAGAGTGCGCACCAGTTCGGTCGCCGCCTCGGTGGCCCGGCATGTCCAGACTTGGCTGCCGAGCAGGATGCACGGCCGCTCGGCGTTCACCAGCAGGTCGGCCAGTTTCTCGATGGCCTCGGGGTCGCCTTGCTGACGGGTGGACGCGCGATAGTGCCCGGCCTGCGGCACCCGCGCCTTGCCGACCGGGACCGTGGCGTCGAGCACGTCCCGGGGGATCTCGAGGAACGACGGGCCCGGGGCGCCGTGGTAGCACTCGCGAAACGCCATGGACACGAGGTCGGCGACGCGCTCGGTGCTCGTCACCGTGGCGGCGAACTTGGTGATCGGCGCCATCATGTCGACGTGCGGCAGGTCCTGGAGGGAGCCCATCTTGTGCTGGCCCAGCGCGCCCTGACCGCCGATCAGCAGCATGGGGCTCTCAGCCCGGAAGGCGTTGGCCACACCGGTGACCGCGTCGGTGGTCCCGGGCCCGGCCGTCACGACCGCGCAGCCGGGCCGGCCGGTGACGCGGGCGTGGCCGTCGGCGGCGTGCGCGGCGACCTGCTCGTGCCGCACGTCGATCACCTTGATGCCCTCATCGATACAGCCGTCGTAGATGTCGATGATGTGGCCGCCGCACAGGGTGTAGATGACGTCGACGCCTTCCGCTTTGAGCGCCTTGGCGACGAGGTGCCCACCTGAGATTCGGTCGGTGTCCGAGGTGGCCGGGTCGGGTGAGATGGCCATGTCGTGTGTCAACTCCTTGGTTTCCGGGCCCGGGATCTCACCAGGCTCTGAGCCGATTCTCTGCCGCCGAGCGAACATTGCATACAGTCGACGGATACTGTATGAAGAGACTGTTACACGGCAAAGCGTCGATGTCCAGAACGAAATTCGATGACCCGGCCGAAGAGAGTGGGGCACGCGGATGGACTTGTTCGAGCATCAGGCAAAGGAGCTCTTCGCCGAATACGGCGTACCGGTGCCTGCCGGGAGGGTGGCCCGGACTTCTGGGGAGGCTCACGCCATCGCCGAGGAGTTCGCCGCCGCGGGAACCCCCCGCGTGGTGGTGAAGGCTCAGGTGAAGACCGGTGGGCGCGGTAAGGCCGGGGGTGTGAAGCCGGCCGGCTCACCCGCCGACGCGCAGAAGAAGGCGGCCCAGATCCTAGGTATGGACATCAAGGGCCACACGGTCCACAAGGTGCTGGTGGAGGAGGCCAGCGCGATCGCGGGCGAGTTCTATTTCTCGTTCCTGCTGGATCGCGGGAACCGGACGTTCCTGTCGATCTGTTCGGTGCAGGGCGGGATGGAGATCGAGGAGGTCGCCGCGGCTGATCCTGATGCGGTGGCGATGGTGCCGGTCTCGGCGCTGGAGGGGGTGGATCGGGCCAGGGCACGGGAGATCGCTGCGGCTGGGCGGCTGCCTGAGCAGGCTCTGGAGGGTGCCGCTGAGCTGATCGAGCGGTTGTGGGAGGTGTTCGTGGGCGAGGACGCCACGCTGGTGGAGGTGAACCCGCTGATCCTGACCCAGGACGGTCAGATCAAGGCGCTGGACGGGAAGGTCGCCCTGGACGGCAACGCCGCCTTCCGGCAGGCGGAGCACACGGCGTTGGAGGACGCCGAGGCCGCTGATCCTCTGGAGGCGCGCGCGGCGGAGAGAGGCCTGAACTACGTGAAGCTCGACGGGACGGTAGGGATCATCGGTAACGGCGCTGGCCTGGTGATGTCGACGCTGGATGTGGTCTCCTACGCCGGGGAGGGGTTCGGCGGCCAGCGGCCGGCCAACTTCCTGGACATCGGGGGCGGCGCGTCGGCCGAGGTGATGGCCAACGGGCTGGAGATCGTACTGTCGGATCCGGACGTCACGTCGGTGTTCGTGAACGTCTTCGGCGGCATCACCGCCTGTGACGCGGTGGCCAACGGCATCGTGTCCGCCTACAAACTCCTGGCCGACCGCGGCGAGACCGTGGACCGGCCGCTGGTGGTGCGGCTGGACGGCAACAAAGCCGAACTCGGCCGCCAGATCCTCTCCGATGCCGCACTCCCCGGCGTGGAACGGGTCGACACCATGGATGCCGCGGCCCGCCGTGCCGCTGAGCTGGCCGCGGCCGGAAAGGTGGCATGAGAGATGGCGATCTGGCTCAACCAGGACAGCAAGGTCATCGTGCAGGGGATGACCGGGACCGAGGGGTCCAAGCACACCGCGCGGATGCTGCGGGCCGGCACCCGGGTGGTGGGCGGGGTGAACGTTCGTAAGGCCGGTCGGAGCGTGGACTTCGACGGCATGGTGCTGCCGGTGTTCGGTACGGTCGCCGAGGCGATGGCCGAGACGGGCGCGGACGTCACGGTGGTGTTCGTGCCGCCCCGTTTCACCAAGGGCGCCGTGGTCGAGGCCATCGACGCGGCCATCCCGCTGGCCGTGATCATCACCGAGGGCATTCCGGTGCACGACTCCACCTGGTTCTGGGCACACGCCTCGGCGAAGGGCAACCAGACCAGGATCATCGGCCCCAACTGCCCAGGGATCGCCTCACCGGGTAAGTCCAACGCGGGGATCATCCCTGCCGACATCACCACGCCCGGCCGGATCGGGCTGGTGTCCAAGTCCGGGACGCTGACCTACCAGATGATGTACGAGCTGCGCGACCTCGGTTTCTCCACCGCGGTCGGCATCGGCGGCGACCCGGTCATCGGGACCACCCACATCGACGCCCTGCAGGCCTTCCAGGACGACCCCGACACCGACGCCATCGTGATGATCGGGGAGATCGGCGGCGACGCCGAAGAACGCGCCGCCGCGTACATCGAACAGCACATCACCAAACCCGTCGTCGGATACGTCGCCGGATTCACCGCGCCCGAGGGCAAGACCATGGGCCACGCCGGCGCCATCGTTTCCGGCTCGGCCGGGACCGCACAGGCCAAGAAGGAAGCCCTGGAAAAGGTCGGCGTCCGCGTCGGCAAAACCCCCACCGAAACCGCCCGCCTCCTACGCGAAGCCTTCGCCACCGTCAGCGGATAGAGCGGAGACCCCGCTCAGAGGAGTGAGATGCGCTACGACGTCAACCTGTCCCTGCTGTTCACCGAGCTTCCTCTGCTGGAAAGGCCCGCCGCGGCGCGAGCCGCGGGATTCGACGCGGTGGAGCTGTGGTGGCCGTTCGCCGTCCCGGTCCCCTCCGACCACGAGATCGACGCGCTGCTGCGGGCGCTCGACGACGCGGGCGTCCGGCTGGTCGGCCTCAACTTCGACGCCGGTGACATGGCCGCCGGTGACCGGGGGTTGCTGTCGAGGGCCGCCGGCAGCGCACGCTTCCGCGCCAACATCGACGTCACCGTCGGCATCGCCGAGGTGACCGGCTGCCGGGTGCTGAACGCGTTGTACGGCAACCGCGACCGCGATCTCGACATCCACGCCCAGGAGGAGCTCGCCATCACCAACCTGGGCCTGGCCGCGGAGGCGGCACTGCGCTGCGGTGCCACGATCGTGGTGGAGCCGCTCAACTCCTTTGAGAACCCGCACTATCCGGTCGTCTCATCGGAGACGGCCCTCTACATCGTCGACCGCGTCCGGGACCAGGCGGGCGTGAACAACGTCGCCCTTCTCGCCGACTTCTACCACCTCGCCCGGATGGGGGAGGATCCGCACACCGTCATCGCGCGACACGCGCGCCGCTTCGGGCACGTTCAGATCGCCGACGCACCGGGACGCGGCCAGCCCGGCACCGGCACGATCCCGTACGACTCCGTGCTCGACGCCCTCGATGGCGCCGGCTACCCGGGCTACGTCGGTCTCGAATATCGGCCCATGGGCCCCAGCGCCAGCAGTTTCACCTGGTTGTCCACCAAGGAGCGCGCATGAAGACCATCGGTTTCATCGGACTGGGAATCATGGGCGGCCCGATGGCCGCCAACCTGGTCCGGGCCGGATACTCCGTCACCGGCTATGACCTGGGCGATGAACGGCTTGAACGGCTGACCCGGCAGGGCGGGCACGTCGCGACCGGGGTGGCAGACGCGGTCGCCGGGGCCGACGCCGTCATCACGATGCTGCCGGACTCCCCCGATGTCGAGGCGGTGGCGCTCGGTCCCGACGGCCTGCTGGCCCACGCCGAGGCGGGCTCGCTCTACCTCGACATGAGCACGGTACGACCGGACACCGCCCGCCTGGTCGCCCTGGCCGCGGGCGAGCGGGGCGTCCGCGCGCTGGACGCACCGGTGAGCGGTGGGGAGCCGGGCGCCATCGAGGGCCGCTTGTCGATCATGGTCGGCGGGCCCGAGGAGGACTTCGCCGCGGCCCGTCCGCTGCTGGAGGTCCTGGGCTCCACCGTGGTCCATGTCGGGCCCGCGGGCGCCGGGCAGACCGTCAAGGCTGCCAACCAGCTCGTGGTGGGCGGCACCTACGCGCTGGTCGCCGAGGCGCTGCTGCTGCTGGAGGCGTCCGGTGTGGACGGCGGGACCGGGTTGGACGTCCTGGCCGGTGGCCTGGCGGGCAGCCGCATCCTGGAGCTCAAGCGGGAGTCCATGGTCGCCCGGGAGTTCAGCCCGGGCTTCCGGATCGACCTGCACCACAAGGACATGGGCATCGCCCTGGCCGCCGCCCGCGCAGCCGAGGTGGCGCTGCCGATGACCGGGCTGACCGCCCAGCTGATGGCGGCGGCCCGGGCACAGGGGTACGGGCCGCTCGACCACTCCGCCCTGCTCAAGGTGATCGAGAACATGTCCGGAAAGGAGTGCGCGTGAACAGGATCCCCTGCATGGAGGCGGTCGTCAGGGTGCTGGAGTCGGAGGGCGTCGACACGGTCTTCGGCATTCCCGGGGCGGCGATCCTGCCGCTGTACGCCGCCCTGCGGACCAGCCCGATCCAGCACATCACCGTGCGGCACGAAGAGGGCGGCACGCACGCGGCAGACGGGTGGGCGCGGGCGACCGGCAATGTCGGCGTCTGTATCGGCACCTCCGGGCCGGCCGGCACCAATATGATCACCGGTCTCTACACCGCGCTCGCGGACTCCATCCCGATCATCTGCATCACCGGCCAGGCCCCGCGGTCGAAGCTGCACCAGGAGGCATTCCAGGCGGTCGACATCGTTGAGATCGCCAAGCCGGTCTGCAAGTGGGCGGTCCAGCTCAAGGAGCCCGCCCAGGCGCCGTGGGTGTTCCGCGAGGCGTTCCGGATCGCGCGGTCCGGCCGTCCGGGACCGGTCCTCATCGATCTGCCGCTCGACGTCCAGCGCGGCGAGTGCATCTACGACCCCGCACTGGACGGGGCCGCGGCCCCGCGGTGGGCATCCGACGAGTGCGAGCGCGCCCGGCGGCCGGTTCTCGTCAAGGTCATGGTGGAGCGGGAGGCCAACGCGGCCATGGGGGCCTCACTCGACGCCATCACCGAGTTCGAGCCGGCGCCCGAGCCGGTTTCGCTTTCCGGACAGGCGCATACAGTATGGAGCACCCCATGACCCTCGCCCTCAAGCCCGGAACCTCCTGGACCAGCGCCTACGCCCGCTGTGTGGCCGTCGCGCCGGAGGCGTTCGACGACGACCGGGTGCGCAACCACTGGGGCGGGCGCTGGCACCGGGACGGCGACCCGGCGCCCGCCACCTCACCCGTCGACGGCACCTCGATCGCGGGCCCACCACGCCTGTCCGCCGAACGGGCGGCCAGCGCCGTACGGGCCTCACTCGACCAGCACCGCGAGTGGCGGCAGTTGCCGTTCGCCGAGCGCAGGGCCCGGGTCGGCGCGACGCTCGACGCGCTTGCCGATCACCGCGACCTGCTGTCACTGCTGCTGGTCTGGGAGATCGGCAAGCCATGGCGGCTGGCGACCGCCGATGTCGACCGGGCCATTGACGGGGTGCGCTGGTACGTCGGCGAAATGGACCGCATGCTCCAGGGGCGCGGCCCGCTCGACGGGCCGGTCAGCAACATCGCGAGCTGGAACTACCCGATGAGCGTACTCATGCACGCCATGCTCGTGCAGGTCCTGGCGGGCAACGCCGCGATCGCCAAGACCCCGACCGACGGCGGGCTCTCCTGCCTCACCCTCGCCTGCACGCTGGCCGTCCGCGAAGGGCTACCTCTCACCCTTATCAGCGGTGCGGGCCGGGAGCTGTCCACGGCCCTCGTCCGGTCCCCCCAGCTCGGGTGCGTCTCGTTCGTCGGTGGCAGGGACGCCGGGGCACAGGTCGCCGCAAACGTGACCGACCTGGGTAAACGACACATCCTCGAACAGGAGGGTCTGAACTGCTGGGGCGTTTGGGAGCACTCCGACTGGGACTCCCTGAGCGACCAGATCCGCGGGACGTTCGACTACGCCAAGCAGCGTTGCACCGCCTATCCGCGGTTCGTCGTCCAGCGCACGCTGTTCGACCGTTTCCTCACCGCCTACCTGCCCGCCGTACGGGCGGTGCGGTTCGGCCATCCGCTTGCGGTCGAAGACCCCGGCGATCCGCTGCCCGACCTCGACTTCGGGCCGCTCATCAACGACGCCAAGGCCAAGCATCTCGCGGATCAAATCGACGAGGCCGTCTCCAAGGGAGGCGTCCCGCTATACCGCGGGTCGCTCGCGGACGGGCGCTTCCTGCCGGGTCAGGACACTTCCGCCTACCTCGCGCCGGTCACGGTCCTGTCCCCGCCACCGTCATCACCGCTACACCACGCCGAGCCGTTCGGCCCCGTCGACACGATCGTGCTGGTCGACACCGAGGCAGAATTGCTGGCCGCGATGAACGCCTCCAACGGCGCACTGGTCGCCACCCTCTCCTGCGATGACGAGACGACCGCCCACCGCCTGGCCGCGGGGATCCGTGCGTTCAAGGTCGGCATCAACCGGCCTCGCTCCCGCGGCGACCGCGAAGAGCTCTTCGGCGGCCTCGGCGCCTCCTGGCACGGTGCATTCGTCGGCGGCGAACTGCTCGTCCGCGCCATCACCCAGGGTCCGCCCGACGAACGCCTCCCCGGCAACTTCCTCACCTACACCCTGCAACCCGGCTGAAAAAAGCGTAGACCGCACAGAATCACCTCATCCGGTCGGGTCGAAGCGATGGTCCGACCGGATGGGTGTCTCAGCCTGAGTCCGCCGATTGGCGGGGTGGGAACACAACGAAAACCATGATCCAAGACGCAATTTATCCGATAACCGAGCCGTCTGGACTCCCTTCCCGCGCGACCCTTGCCCCCACCGACAGAGTCCTGACGCACGGTCGCGGCGCTGCCCCAGCACTCCCCCGAGCCCGGGCGAGGGCGCAGACTCCTCTTCGGTGGGTTGACCTTCGCTCTTGGCCTGGCCTTGCTCGTGACCGGAGCCCTCATGTTTCCCTATTGACCAGCGGCCTGATCTTCTCAGGCGCTACGGACCGCCCGGCGCGCGGCGGTCTGCAGGGCGCGGCGCTCGGCTGCGGCAGCCTGGGCCCGCACGAGGCTGTCACGGACCTTGGCGGCACCGCGCAGCGCAGTCGCAGTGTCGACGGCACGGCCTGCATAATCGGCCAGCACCTCCAAGACCGGCGGCGGGGATGGATCCTCCCGCCCCACCGGGCTCGGGGAGCTCCCGACTGCGGAGGCCAGTACGAGCGGCGTACGACAGTGCGGACAACGCAGCGCCGACTGAGTATCTCTGCTCATAGCACATCATCATGCCCAGCAGGTCTGACAAATACGCCTCCTCCCCCGGACGGGTGAACGCCATCAGCGGGAAGACGCGTCGGCCCCCGCGACGTGGAACACGTGGTTGAAGGCGGCCAGTTCGTCGAACGCGACACCAGCCAGGCCATCCACGGGGACGGCGGCCGGGTCTCAGGACCCGGACTCGTCAGGGGCTGTGGCGGTGTAGGCGGCCGTGGTTCGATCTGCCGCGGCCTGTGCGTCGGCCTCGTTCGTGCCGGCCGCGATGCTCGCGTCGCACCACCGCCGGCTGCTGAGCGACATGAACTGCCTGCCTTGGTCAGACGCGGCCCATGCCGCACTCTCTTGCGGGTCATTGGCGTGTCCGGACGACAAGTGGACGGCCAGGCCCATGAATCCCAGGTCCCAGCCGATGCCGACCGCGCCCGGACCGAACTCGGCCCATTGTTCGTCGACGTGAGCGATGTGCTCAAGCTCGAACCGCGTCCCGCCCTCCGGTTCGGTCATCAGCCGGACTTCGATCCAGCTGATGTTCCCGCCGTACTCCCAGGTGGCGGCAAAGCTCTTCGGTGGGTCGCAACGCTCGATCTGTCCGCCCGCATTGCCCTGGAGTTGGTAGCGGCCACCGAGGCGCAGGTCACCTGAGACGGGTAGGAACCACCGGGGAATGCGCTCGGGATTGGTGCACGCGTCCCAGACGTCGTCGATGGCGGCGTCGTACGTCTGGCTGATGGTCACGGTGCGCGCCTCACCCGCCTCGAGCACGCGCTTGCCGACCTGCCGCCGCACGGCGTTGATCTGCTCGGTGACATCGATCATGGAGTGCTCCTCTAGTTCGGATCTTCGTCCGGATCGTGGAGTCGACGTTCACGTCTACCCCGGGCCAGTTCTGTCGCCAGTGCGTCCAAGTGCGGAGTCCAGAAGCGCCGAAAGCGATCCAGCCACTCATCGACGTCGCGCAGCGGTTCGGAATTCACCGCGTAGAGACGCCGGGTCCCCTCGGGCCGTACCGTCGCGAAGCCGCCGTCGCGCAGCACCTTGAGATGCTGCGACACGGCTGGCTGGGAGATCCCAAACTCCTCCTGGATGACCGCGCACACCGCACCGGAGGTCATCTCACCGTCAGCGAGCAGCTCAAGGATCCTGCGGCGCACGGGGTCACCGAGCACATCGAACGCATGCATAGGCCGAAGATATCAGGTCGCACTTATATAAGTCGATACCTATGAAACGGTCCTGTCGGATGAGCTCAGCCGGCGCGCCGACACGACACTCACCTTGACACCCTGACGGCAGCTTCGGCCCGCTGGCAGACTACGGCTGTGAACTGGTCGCCAGATCGAGACGCGCTGCGCGGACGCGTGGCCGTCGTCGCAGGGGCGACCCGAGGCGCTGGGCGTGGAATCGCCGCTGCCTTGGGCGAAGCTGGTGCGACGGTCATTTGCACAGGTCGCAGTAGCGGCGCAAGAGCAATCCGGTCCGACTACAACCGTGGCGAGACCATCGAAGAGACTGCCGACCTCGTCACGCAACTCGGCGGCACTGGTATCGCAGTCGCGGTCGACCATCTCGAACCTGACCAGGTGAACAGACTGGCCGAGCAGATTCGCAACGACCATGGCCACATCGACGTGCTCGTCAACGACATCTGGGGCGGCGAACTGCTCAAAGGTGGTCCAGCTCAGTGGAACACTCCCATTTGGGAACACGACCTCGACAACGGTCTGCGAATCCTGCGGCTCGCCATTGACACTCACCTGATCACGTCCCATCATCTCCTCCCACTCCTGATCGATGAGCCGGGAGGCCTGCTCGTCGAGGTGACCGACGGCACCGCCGACTACAACGCATCGCGTTATCGGATCTCTGTGTTCTATGACCTGGCCAAGGTCGCCGTGAACCGGCTGGCCTACTCCCAGGGGCACGAACTGCAACCGCATGAAGCAACTGCGGTCGCCGTCACACCTGGATGGCTGCGCTCAGAGATGATGCTCGACACCTTCGGCGTCTCCGAAGAGAACTGGCGCGACGCTCTCGATCCGACCGCCGTCGATGACCACCCTTCCGCCCCCGCCGACTTCGCGTTGTCTGAGTCACCTCGATTCATCGGGCGCGCCGTCGTCGCGTTGGCATCGGATCCCCACCGGACCAGATGGAACCAGAAGTCGGCCAACTCCGCTCAACTCGCGTCCGAATATGGATTCACCGACGTCGACGGCTCCCAGCCCAACATCTGGCGATTCATCGAAGAGATCCGCGAGCCCGGGCTCGACGCGAACCCAGACGACTACCGGTAACCCGGGAAACCGGCAGCGGTCGTATCCTCGCCACCATGGCGCAAGAGGCTCGGGACGGAAGGGGTGGCGCACGTGGGCGGCAGGGATGTGGCGGCGCGGCTGCGGGACATCTGTCTGTCTCTGCCGGAGGTGGTCGAAAAGCCGTTCGGCGGCCACACCGCACCCTGCTTCCGGGTCCGCGACAAGCTCTTCCTGATGACCAGTGAGGACGGACGGTCGATGACGTTCAAGGCCGGTCCGGGAGTGCAAGAAGCCCTCGTGGCATCAGACCCTGAGCGCTTCTTCGTCCCGGCGTACGTGGGCCACAAGGGATGGCTGGGCGCGCGGCTGGACGTCGACCAGGACTGGGACGAACTCGCTGAGCTCATCGAGGATAGTTATCGAATGATCGCGCCAAGACGGCTGGCCGCGCTTCTCCAGCAACGACAGCAAAGCCATGACGGGGATGACAACAGCCCGTGATCAGACCCCTTTCGCATTGATCATGAGAGAAGGAACGCCGTGAAGTATGTGGTCTTCTACGACTCGGGCCCCGAGGTACTGAGCCTGGCGCCGATCCACTTCCCCGCGCACAAGGTGCGGCTGGACGACTTCCACGCCCGGGGGCTGCTGCTGATGGTCGGCACCTTCGCCGATCCCGTCAAGGAGGGCTCGATGGCGATCTTCACGACCCGGGAGGCGGCAGAGGAGTTCGTGAAGGGCGACCCGTTCGTGGTGAACGGCGTCGTGCAGTCCTGGACCATCCGGGAGTGGAACGAGGTCCTCGTACCCTAAGCCGAAGGTCTGGTACGCCAAGGCGCCCAGGACGTCACGGTCACGCCTTGAGTTCAGGGAACTGGTCGTCGCGCCACTCGCCGAATTCGGCCGCCGCGCCGGTCTGTCCGACGGCCAGCTCGTTCTCCCGCGCACGTAGCTCCACTCGCCGGATCTTGCCGGAGATGGTCTTGGGCAGGTCGAAGAACTCGATCCGGCGCACCCGCTGGTACGGCGCGAGGTGCTCGCGGGCGTACTTCAGGATGTCGAACGCCGTCTCCCGGGTCGGTTCGTGGCCAGGTGCGAGCACGATGTAGGCCTTGGGCACCGCGAGCCGGACCGGGTCGGGAGCGGGTACGACGGCCGCCTCCGCCACCGCCGGGTGCTCGATGAGCACGCTCTCCAGCTCGAATGGGCTGATCTTGTAGTCCGACGCCTTGAACACATCGTCGGTGCGCCCGACGTAGGTGATGTACCCCTCCTCGTTGATCGTGGCGACGTCACCGGTGTGGTACCACCCTCCGGCCATCGCGTCGGCGTGGCGCTCCTCGTCCCCCTGGTACCCGGTCATCAACGGCAGCGGCTTCTGCGACAGGTCCAGGCAGATCTCCCCCTCACCGGTCTCCACCGGCTTCCCCGTGACGGGATCGACGAGTACGACGGGCAGGCCGGGCAGCGCACGCCCCATGGACCCCGGTCTCACCGGAGAGCCGGGTGTGTTGCCGACCGCGGCGGTCGTCTCGGTCTGGCCATAGCCGTCCCGCAGGGTCAGCCCCCAGTGCTTCTTCACCTGCTCGATGACCTCGGGGTTGAGCGGCTCACCGGCGCCGACCACCTCGCGCAGCGTCCCGGGGCCCCCGGAGAGGTCCGCGTTGATGAGCATCCGCCACACGGTCGGCGGTGCGCAGAACGACGTCACCCGCTGCTTCCGCAGCTGCTCGAGCAACGCCGGCGCATCGAAGCGTGTGTAGTTGTAGAGGAAGACCGTCGCCTCGGCGATCCAGGGCGCGAAGAAGCAGCTCCAGGCATGCTTGGCCCAGCCGGGCGAGGAAATGTTGAGGTGCACGTCACCCGGTCGGAGGCCGAGCCAGTACATCGTGGACAGGTGACCCACCGGGTAGGAGACCTGGGTGTGCTCGACGAGCTTGGGCCGGCTCGTCGTACCGGAGGTGAAGTAGAGCAGCAGCCGGTCCTGGGGCGAGGTGCCCGGATGTTCCACGGTGACGTCACCGAGGTCGTACGCGTCGTGCAGGTCCAGCCAACCGTCCGCCTGACCCACGCAGATGCGCGTGTAGCCACCGGGGACCTCGTCGCACTTGCGGGTGTCGGCGGGATTGCAGATCACGTGCCGGGCGTCGCCGCGGGTGATCCGGTCCGCGAGGTCGTTCGGTCCGACCGCGGTGGTGGTCGGCATGATGACCGCGCCCAGCTTCATGACCGCGAGCATCGTCTCCCAGAGCTCGATCTGGTTGCCGAGCATCACGATCACCGAGTCGCCCTTGCGTACCCCGTGCCGCGCGAGCCAGGTGGCGGCCTGGTCGGAGCGGTGGGACATCTCGGCGAAGGTGAGCTCGGACGTGCCGCCGTCCTCCTCGACGATGACGAGGGCTGGGCGGTCGTTGTCGCGGGCGATCTCGTCAAACCAGTCGATGGCCCAGTTGAACCGGTTCCCGACGTCGGGCCAGCGGAACTCCTCGACGGCCCGCTGGTGTTCGCCGCGCAGAGCCAACAGCTGGTCCCGCGCTACCCGGTAGGCCGTCGTCGCATTGACTTCAGACGACATAGAGGTTGGCCCCTCTCGATGGACTTCATGTGGTTCAGCCCTGGATGGGCTGGGTCGTGCCAACCCACTCTCCCCTGTTCAGCGCGTCATCACCACACCGACGGCCGCTCACCACGTACGGGCTGCCGGCTCGGAGACGGTTCATCGACGAGTTCGGCTACGGCGTGTACGACGAAAAGCACACGACGATCTTCGCCAACGAAATTCTTCCGATACGTCGGCGCGGTGACCTACGCTGAGGCGGTTTTCGCGCCGGGCTTCGTGAAGAT
Organism: Actinomycetes bacterium; assembly: GCA_025964575.1. Classification (GTDB taxonomy): domain Bacteria; phylum Actinomycetota; class Actinomycetes; order Streptosporangiales; family Streptosporangiaceae; genus Actinomadura_E. The sequence continues at coordinate 22,451 of JAOPYO010000189.1, read as the reverse complement.
GATCAAGACCTACCGGGACATCTTCGGCGACGACGTTGACCTGCACTATTGCGACGAGCATGCGCATATTGATCAGCATCATGGTCGCATCACCAGAGAACAGGTGTTGTTGGCCCTGGCCGAAAAGCATGGCCCAGGGGTGATCCCCGAGCTGATGCGTGGCATCGCCGAGGCCAGGCTCCTCGGCCGCTGGTTCGAAGAGGACACAGCGGCGCAGATCCAATGGGCGGACGACATCGCCCGCTATCGAGAGTTGGGCGAGGTGGCGTTGCCGGCCGGTGGCGCGCCGCAACGGGTGGAGCTGTCGTCGGCGAGCCCGTTCGGCACCCGCAGCCATGATCACGCCGTGGTCCTGGTGCTCGAGCAGGGCGAGGCGGATCTGGTCGCCACCGCCACCGGTGAGCCTGAGCGATTGGTGCGGGGTGACACCCTGCTCATCCCGGCCGGCAGGGTGTACGGGGTCAAGGCCGTGTCACCGCCGCCACGCGACGGTATGCCCGATGGCACGTGCTGCCACGGGCATACCGCGCGTACCGCCTCGGTTCCTCGCTAAACCAGTGGCTTACAGATCACGCACAGCGTGGAGGCGCAGCTGCGGCACGGAGGTGCCGGATCGACACAGATCTTGACCGTGTCGGTGTTGTCTGCCGGGTCGAGGTCCCGCTCGTTGCTGCTGACAAGGGCGGTGTTGGTCCTCTCTCCGGCCGCGGTGGCCTTGGCACGGATGATCAGCGTGGCCGTGCCGGCCTTGGCCAGCCCGCCGACCGCCCATACCCCGGTGGCCGGGTCGTAGCCGCCTGCCGACGGCGTCGCCGAGATGAAGGAGAGGTTGGCCGGCAGCAGATCGTTGACGGTGACGCCGGTGGCATCGTTGGGGCCCGCGTTGCGGATCGCGACGCGGTAGGAGACGGTCTGGCCGACGGTCACCTTCGTCAGGTCGGCGGACTTGACCACGCTGAGGTCGACGGCGGGCTTGATCCTCGTGGTCACGTCGCCGGAGCTGGACGTCAGTGTCTCCGGCGTGGCGCCGAGCCTGTTCTCATAGCCGACGGTGCCCGCGTTGGTGACCTGTTTGCCCGCGCTGGCCGGGTCGACCTTGACCCGGAACTCCACCGTGGTGCCGTTCGGCAGATCGTTGGTGTTGGGCAGCCGGCCTGGTGCGGAACCGGTCGCGCCGTCGCCCAGCCCGAAAGAGACCGTGTTCGTCGCGGAGTCGACGTGGCCCTGGTCGTCGCCCTGCTGGTCGGTCTTGGGCCCGGCATTGGGGCCGTCGACGATGCGGAGCGAGCCGGGCACATAGGTGGTCCCGGCGGGGATGGCGTCGTTGAGCCGCACATTGTCGGCCACCCCGCCGCCCTCGTTCTTGGCGGTGAGCCGGTAGGTGATGACGTCTCCGACGTCGACGGGACCGTCCGGGAGCGCCGTCTTGGTGACGACGACGCAGGGCGCGGTGCCGAAGAAGATGCCGTCAAGGAAGTTGCCGAAGGTCGGCCCCCCGACCGACGAGATGGAGCGGAAGGCGAATCTGGTGCTCGTCTGGCCGTCCGGGACCGTGTAGGTGCCGGAGTAGGTGCCCCATTTCGTGGTGCCATCGGCCATGGTCTGCTGCTGTACGACGGCACCGGGCGCGCCGATGTCCAGGGCCATCGTGTCGGTGCCCACGCGGCCACGGTGCGACAGCCGCCAGTACAGCTTCGCACCTGGAGTGGTCGGCTGGTCCTGGTAGAGGGTGGAGACCTGGGTCGCGTTCAACTCGGCGAACTGCTTGCCCTCGGCCGCGGGCGTGTTGGTCGGGTTGCGTGGGCTGGTCCACGTCTCGATCAGATGGTCGGTGGCAGTGGTCCGCCAGCCCGGCATCGAGTTCGGCCTGTTCTGGGAGGCATCGGGAAAGAAGTCGACCCCGGCGGCGACGGTCGGCTGCTCGAAGCCGCCGTTGACCAGCGCCACCCGCTGGGGGCAGGAAGCCGGACTCGGTGCGGTGAACGGTCTGCCCCGAACGAGATCGGTGTGCGCGGCCTCGGCCTGGCCGGCGGCGGACAGAGCCAGTGGCCCGGTCAGCAGGGCCAGTGCGGCGGTCGTGGAACACAGCCGTTGGATGCGTCTCGTCATCGGATCTCTCTCTCATTCGGCAACGGATCGTCGTCAGCCGCAAGCACGACGGCACAAGCCGGCGCTGGATCCCGCGCTGTCGACCATGATGGGCAGATTCTCGGCGGAGGGCGCCTGATGCTTGTGAGACAGGCGGGACTATTCCAATGCTTGGCGGGACATTGACCGAAGTCACCCGGATCAATGACGCCAAGGTGTTGATTCGACCTCGCCGTCTCGCGAGATGGCCACCCGCAGACCATGATGTGATAGTATGCACGCCATTTAGATGTGTTGCTGATGGAGGTTGTAGCGGTGCGGACGGGAAGAGTTCTGCGGTTCGATGAAGTGCGCGGTTATGGGTTCATCGTGCCCGATGGCGGTGGCGAGGATGTGTTCGTGCACGCGAACGAACTCCTCGACGAAAAGAATGTATTCGTTCCTGGGGCATCCGTTGAATTCGAGGTGACCGAGGGCGACCGAGGACTGAAGGCATTTGCGGTCCGCGTCGTGGGAAAGGAACCAGCGAACACCTTTTCCGGAATCAGAGTCAAGTCCGAAGCCCGCACCGGCGGTTCAGCGGAAGACGACGGATTGTGCGATGTGCTTTCTCCCGCTGAATTTCTGCAAGAGCTCACCGAGATCCTGCTCGAAGCAGCCCCTACCCTGACTGGGCTTCAGATCGTCCAGCTGCGCCAGCATCTCTTGAAGACCGCTCAGGAACACGGCTGGGCGGAAGACTGATCGCACGCCGGCTCTTTTTTACCTACGTGGGCACCTCAAGTGCGACACGCTGCACACCCGGTAGGTAGGGGACCCACCGCGTCATGATCCAACCTCTGCTGTAATGAATCGGTGCGCAGACTGGTGCCCGATCCGAGCGATCTGCCGGATGATGCCGCGCTGGCGGCGCAGTATGCCCTGCCACCAACGGGTGGCAGGCCGCATGTGCGGTTGAGCTTCGTGTGCAGCGTGGATGGAGCGATCACTACGGGGGCCGTTTCCAAGGGGTTGCAGACGCCCGGGGACAACCGGGTCTACCAGGAATTGCGCACACTGACCGACGTCGTTCTCGTCGGCGCCGGCACGGTACGCAGTGAGGGCTACGGCCCGGCCCGCGTCGATCCCGAACGGAGGGCCCGTCGTCGAGCGCTCGGCCTCGCCGAGGTGCCGACGATCGCGGTGGTCAGCGCCTCGCTGGACCTTGATCCGAGCGCCGCGCTGTTCACCGCCGCGGCGGCGCGTACCGTGGTGATCACCCACGCCGGCGCGCGGGCCGGCCGCCGGGCGGCCCTGGCCGAGGTCGCCGACGTGATCATTGCCGGCGAGTCGGCGGTGGATGCGGCTTTGGCGCTCGAAGAGCTCGCCGAGCGGGGGTTGACCCGGATCTTGTGCGAGGGCGGACCACACCTGTTCGGGTCGCTGCTCGCGGCCGGTCACGTGGACGAACTGTGCGTCACGGTCTCGCCGCTGCTCGTTGGTCCCGGCCCTGGCCGGATGGTCGCGGGGTTGCCCACCGGCGCCCCGGTCGGCATGCGACTGGACCACCTGCTGGAGGAAGACGGCGCCCTGTTCTGCCGGTACGTCGCGCAATAACCTCGGACGCGGGCTGCGGCGGAGCACCGCCACTCACCTACATTGTGCGGAAGTCGCGCTCCCCGGCACTTTTCTGTACGTCCTCCCTCTCCCTGGTATCAAGATTCCTCTCACTTAGGGGATATCGGGACCAGACGGAGCGCCAACCCTGGCATGAGCATGAGACTGCAGGGAGGAGCGTCAGCATGATCACTAAGGAGCAGATCGACGGCATCCTCGCCTTCGACGGAGGCGGGCTGCCCGTGATGTCGTTGTACCTGGGGCTGAACCCTGGCGATCGCGGCGGGCTCACCACGCGGGTCAAGAGTCTGTTACAGAAGGTCCACCCGCTGGTGGAGGATCGATCCCTCGCGCATGAGCCCCGATTGTCGTTGCGGGGCGACCTCCAACGTATCGAGGACGCCGCGAACCGCCACAGGGGGGAGAGCGGCACGGCGGTCTGGTTCTCGTGCAGCGCGGCCGGTCTGTTCTCCGAGTTCACGCTGCCGCGAGCCGTACGGGACCGGATCGTCTTGGACGTGACGCCGTGGGTACGGCCGATGCTCGCGGTGCTGGACGAGTACCACCGCTCCTGCGTGGTCGTGATCGACAAGCGTACGGCCACCGTGTGGGGGCTGTACCAGGACGAGATGGACGAGGTCGACGAGGTCAAGGGCCGTATCCTGCGTAAACCGGACTACGCCGGTTGGGCGGGGTTCGAGGAATACCACGTGCGCAACAAGGCCGACACCCTGGTGAAGGGGCACTTCCGCCGTACGGCGACACTGCTGGACACGCTGTTCCGGTCCGACGGGTACGAACTGCTGATCATCGCAGGTCACGCGGACGAGGTCCCGATCTTCGAGGAGTTCCTCCCCAAGCATCTCCGGCCAAAGCTCGCCGGCACCTTCGCCGTGGACACCGGCTCGGTCAGCCGAGCCGAGGTCCAGCGCAAGGCCCAGGAGGTCGTCGACCGGTACGAGCGGGAGGAGGAGCGCAGGCAGGTCGCCGAGGTGTTCGAGAAGGCGGCGACGGGCGGGCTCGCCGCCATCGGGCCCGAACAGTGCCTGTGGGCCGGCTCGGTCGCGGCCGTACAGCACCTGCTCGTCCAGGACGGGGCCATGAGGCCGGGGGTGGTGTGCGACGAGTCCGGTTGGCTCGCCCTGACCGGCGAGACCTGCCCACTGTGCGGACGCGCGACGCGGCGGACGCCCGACGTTCTCGACGAGCTCACCGAGACCGTGATCGACGAGGGCGGCTCGGTCGAGCACGTCGAGGCCGACACGGAACTGCGCGAGCATCTCGTGGCCGCCTCGCTGCGGTTCCCGCTCCCACCTCAGCCAGTGCCCACGGCCTGAGACCTACCCGAACGGAGGATGTGGAGGGGCTACCGAGGCGATGACGGTCACCACGAGGCCGTCCGCGATCACCCAGCGGCCGGTGAACCCGGTCAGCGGCCCGCCTGCCGGAATCGTCGCTCCGGTCGCCAGCAGCCGGGCGGCGAACGTGCCATCCCGCCGCAGGACGAGGTCCGCCTCCTCGAAGCCGAGCCAGCGCCTGGTCACCGGGAACCATGCCTTGTAGACGCACTCCTTCGCGCTGAACAGCAGGCGATCCCAGTGAAGCGTGGGGGCGGTCCGGCGGAGTTCCTCGAGCCGGCGCAGTTCACCGGCGAGGGCGATGGTGTCCAGGACACCGCCGGGAAGCGGCGCGTGCGGTTCGGCGTCGATCCCGATCGTGTGCACCTGCGTGCCCCACGCCACAGCGGCCGCGCGGTAGCCGTCGCAATGCGTCATGCTGCCCACGACACCGTACGGCCATTGCGGGGCGCCGCGCTCACCGGGCAGGATCGGCGTCGGCGGCAGCCCGAGGTCCTCCAGCGCGCGGCGTGCGCAGACCCTGGCGGTGGTGAACTCCCGCCGCCGCTTGTCCACTGCCCGTCTGATCACCGCTTCTTCTTCGGGAAAGAGCAGTGCGTCGGGAGGGTCGGCGAACGCCTCTGCCGAGGCGACCGTCGCGGGCAGGATCTTCTCGATCATCCGGCAAATGTAACGACTCCCGCTTGATCAGGAGTGGCGACCGGGACCTGTGCGGCGGACCAGCACCACCGTGGCGCCCAGCACCAGAACGAGCAGCCCGGCGCCGCCCGCGGCCAGCGGGAGGATGCCGTTCCCGCGGCTGCCCGCGGCATTGTCGCGAGCCGCCGCCGGGGTCAGGGTGACGTCCTTGGCCGGCGCGGCACTGGTCGGTGCGGCACTGGTCGGTGCGTTGCTGATCTTGCCGCCCGCAGTGCCGCCGCCTGTCCCACTGCCGCCGAAGACAACGTCGGAGCAGGAGTAGTAGGTGTCCGGCGTATTGGAGGTCTGCCAGATCGTGTAGATCAGATGGCGGCCGGTCTTTCCCTTGGGCAGCCGACCCCCCGCGACGTACGAGCCGTTCTTGAACACAGGATCGGTGACCGCCAAGAATGGCCTCACCTCCAGGGCCGACCACCTCAGCCCATGGGACGGGTTGTAGCCGTTCTTCGTGACGTACAGCCTGAAGGCGCCCCGGTGCGGGATCGACGCCCGATACTTGAACGTGAACCCGGCTCCCGAGACCAGTCTGGTCGCCGGCCAGTCGGCTCGGGCCAGGTCCAGTCCCTTGAACCGGTCGATGCCTCCGCTGCACAGTCTCCCGTCCGGGATGACCTGCCGATCCCTGCCGCCGACATCGGCCACCCGCACGTTGTCCCAGTCGGCCAGCGCCTGAGCACCGCTCACGGCAGCCGCGGCCAGGCAGGCCTTGGATCTGGCACCGCTCCCACCCTCGGGACCGCAGACCACGGCCCGGCTGACCGGGTTCCCCGTCGCGCCGTGCGCGCCCGCCGGACCGGCCAGGAACGCCGACAGCATCCCGGCCACGCCCAGGACCACGGCCACCACACCAGTTCTGCGACAAGCGGTCACGCTAGGCACCTCCTTCGAGCACTTTGTACGAGCGGCGCTCCGCAATGGATGGGGCTATCGAGGGGTACGCGCTCAGACGGCACAGCGGTTCAACCCGTACTCCTCAATCAAATGCACGTGCACGCGTACGTGCATATGCCCTTGCATAGAGATCATTCATGGAGCAGCATGGTGGGAGATCGGAGGACTCCACTGAGCTCTGGCCGATGGAGGACGGTTGAACATGACGGCCTTGTGGTACCGGCCGGACGGGCAACCCGCGACTCTTCGGGAAGCCCAGCTTCTGCTCAGCGATCCGCAAATCCGGTTGCTGGCTCAGGACACCCTCCACGCCGAGGGCGAGATCGTGGTCATTTCCACGTGGTTCACGGTGTTCGACCATGCGCCGCCCGACTATGGGCGACCTCTGCTCTGGGAGACCGTCGTCTCGGGCACGCGCGTCCATACCGACATCGGGCACTACAGCACTCGCGCACAGGCGAGCAAGGGCCACGCCGACGCCGTGATGCTCATAGGGCACCGGCTCCGCGAGTTTTCCACGACGGCCGTGGTCCAGCCTGGCCACACAACCCCTCCGCCACCGCCAGGCGAAAACGTTCAGCCTTATGACGACCCCGACCTTGAAGCGATCTACCCCACCGAACAGCGGATATGGGATGCCCGTCAGCAGATGTGACCAGCGTTCCAGCCGGTCAGGGCATGTTGGACGAACAACGCGATATCAGACATCGCTGCTTCTCACGCACTACTACGTCGCGGAGGCGGCGGCGGCGGCGGCGAAACGGTGCCGCATCTCGCCGACGTGCTCGATCCGGCTGATGAGTTCGTCATCGGGCGTGATGAACCTCTGCGGACTGCGACGGTTGCCGACGCCCGCAGGCGTACCCGTGAAGATCAGGTCGCCGGGGTAGAGCGGGCAGATCGCACTGATGTGGGCGACCAGCCGCGCGGCGCTGAAGATCATACTCGACGTGCGGTCGGATTGCACCGTCTCGCCGGACAGCTCACACGACAGCTCCAGGTCGTCGCGGTCGGGCAGTTCGTCGAGGCTGACCAGCGCCGGTCCGATCGGCCCGAACCCCGGAAACGACTTGCCCAGGGAGAACTGCGCGGGCTTTCCGGCCAGTTGCACCAACCGCTCGGACAGGTCCTGGCCGACCGTGACGGCGACCACCGGATCCCAGCCGTTCTCCTCCGGCACCTGGTAGGCGTCACGACCGATGACCGCGACCATTTCGAGTTCCCAGTCGACGTTGCCCGGTGGCAGGCGGATGGTGGTCTGCTACTCAGGCGCAGGCACTCTGAAGAGGCGAAGCTGGAGAGCAAGGGTGGCGTAGTAACCGACGAGTGTGGACAGCTCCACCAGTGCGGCGTGGCCGAGCACGGCCTGAGCCGACTCGAACTCGCCGTCGTCGAGATCGCTTCGCCGGACCAGCGCGCGCACGGCCGACAGCGCGGCCCGCTCCGTCGGGTCGGCCAACTGGAGGTCGGCGTCCTCTCGCAGCGCGATGATCTCGGCTTCGGTCAGACCGGCGGCCCGGCCGACGGCCTCGTGGGCGTACCTCTCGAACGCACTGTCCCACCGGGTCGCCACGACCAGGATCGCGATCTCTCGCACCCGCGCGGTCAGACCGGTCTGGTAGCGGACGGCCGACCCGAGGCCTTGCAGGGCACGGCCGAGTCGGGGCGCGAACAACATGGCGTTGAACGGCCCGTTGAGGCCACCATCGGGGGCTGTGAGCGCGAACAGTTGCGGGCCCGCCGCACGTGGTCCGCCGGCGATCTCGTCGTACAGTTCGCGCTGGTCGTCGGACAGATCGGCGGGGCGCAGCAGGGGCAAGCGGTCGGACACGGTGGACCTTTCAAAGTCAGCGATGACCGAGCAAGGCGGAGATCTCCGCGCAGGCGGCCATCAGAGGTGGCCTGAGTTCGTCCAGCAGCCTGGCGCGGCTCCACTGCGTGGCGTTGACGGCCACGTTCGCGCCCGCCACGACCTGTCCGTCGGCGCCGCGGATGGGTGCCGCCACCGACCGCAGGCCGAAGGCGACCTCCTCGTCCTGGACGGCGTAGCCGCTGCGACGGATCTCGGCCAGCTGCGCCCGCAAGGCGGGCAGGTCGGGCACCGCGCCCGGACCACCGGCCCCGGTGAAGGAGGTGGTGGCGTCCACCCGGGCCGCGAGCGCGTCCTCATCAAGGTCGGCGAGGAGCACCTTGCCTATCGAGGTGTAGACGGCCGGCAACCGGGATCCGACCTGGATGTTGGCCGTGACGAGGTCCGCGTTACGGAAACGCACCAGGTACAAGACCTTGTCATCGGAGAGCACACCGAGATTCACGGTCTCACGGGTCTGATCGGCCAGTGCCCCCAGACGACCGGTGGCGATGTCGACCAGATCAAGGCTGCGCAGAGCGGAGAACCCGAGCGTCAGCACCTTGGTGCCGGGCCGGTACCTGCCGTCGGGCAGTTGCTCCAAAAAGCCCTCTGCCGCCAGGGTCATCTCCGATGAGGTCCTGCTGGCGGTGGGCTGCCAGGGCGGCCGGGCACAGCCGCAGATCCTGAGCCAGACCGCGCCGGCGCTGCTCGATCCCGGTATTTCACCGGACGAGGTGCTGGCCAGGCCTCGGCGGATCGTGGGCTGGCGCGACCTCGGATACGAGCGTGAGACCGTGCTCGCCGAGCCGGGCGCGCCCACCGGTCCGTCCCCGATCCCGTTTGACCAGGTGGCCGGGCTGGTCGACGACGCCGGGCACGTCCAGGCCGTACGCCGACAGGCCGGAAACGTCCTGGAGGCCTCCGCCGATCCCCGGGCCGACGGTCGCGGGGCGGTACTGACCAGCCCCTGACCAGCGACTTTACCAACCACGACCGACGCAACAAGAGCCCTCGTGGGGGCTGGCCCTGGACGAGGAGCACGCGTGCAGTGCCGCGGACGGGTCACGCCGCGCCCGGGCCGTCGTCCTCGACCCGACGCGCACGCCGCCTACGAGGTCGACAGCCTAACGTGCTCCGGACGGCAGGCCGCTCAGCTCGGCCCAGAGCGCCTCGGGGATGGCCCGCCCGAACATGTCGACGTTGTCGTCGACCTCCTCGGCCGACCGGCAACCGGCCAGTACGCTCGCCACCGCCGGGTGCCGGAGCGGAAACTGGAGCGCCGCGGCGCGCAATGGCACCCCGTAGGACTCGCAGACCTCCCGCAACGCCAGCGCGCGGGCCAGCAGCCGGGAATCCGCCAGGGCGTAGTCGTAGGTCGCTCCGGGGCGCGGGTCGGCGAGCAACCCCGAGTTGTAGACGCCACCGATCACGGCCGAGGTCCCCGCCTTCAGGCACGCCGGCAGCAGCTCCTGGGCCGCCGAGTGGTCCAGCAGGGTGTAGCGCCCGGCGCACAGCACCACGTCGAGATCGAGGCGGCGGACGAAGCGGGTGAGCATCGCGGTCTGGTTCATCCCCGCCCCGATGGCCCCGACGACTCCCTCGTCCCGCAGCTCCGCCAGCGCCGGGAACGCGTCGCTGTAGACCAGATCCTCGTGGTCGTCCGGGTCATGCAGATAGACGACGTCCACCCGGTCGAGACCGAGACGTTCGAGGGATTCCGACAGGGAGCGCCGGATGCCGTCCCGGCTCCAGTCCCAGACCCGCCTGAACGGCGGCGGATCGGCGAAGCCCGCGGGTTCCGCAGGTTCCCCCGGCTTCAGCGGGACCAGTCGGCGACCGAGCTTGGTGGAGATCGTGTACGACCGGTACCGCTCCCCCGCGAGCACTGAGCCCAGATGGGACTCTGCTCGCCCGGCCCCGTAATGCGGTGCCGTGTCGAAGTAGCGCACTCCCCGCTCCAGAGCCCGCCGGACCGTCGCCACCGCCTGCCCGGCGGACACCGGCTCGTACAGGCCGCCGATCGCCGCCCCGCCGAACGACAGCTCGGTCACCTCGACCCCGGTGCGGCCGAGGGAACGACGCGCCATCATTCCTGGGCCTGCCCCGACGTGATCCGGGCCAGCATCAACGCGACCAGGATGATCGCGCCGTTCAGCGCGCCGATCCATTGGGCGGGGATACCCGCCAGGGTCAGCACGTTCTGGATCAGATAGAGCAGCAGGATGCCGGTGAACGCGCCGAAGATCGTGCCGCGTCCGCCGTTCAGCGAGACGCCGCCGATGACCGCGGCCGCGAACACCGTGAAGATCGCTCCGTTGCCCTGGGCCGCGGCGACCGAGGCGAGTCGTCCGGTGAGCAGCAGGCCTCCCAGTGCGGCGAGCAGACCGGCGACGATCAATGTGATCCACAGCACCCGGTCGACCCGGATACCCGCCGCTCTTGCCGCGTCCGCGTTGCCGCCGACGGCATAGAGCGAGCGCCCGAACCGGGTGTAGCCGGTCACCAGGATCGCCACCGCGTACAGCACCAGGCAGATCCAGATCGAGGCGGGCAGCCCCAGCCAGACCGCGTTGCCCAGGTAGAGGAAGGACGAGGGCAGGTTGAAGAAGGTCTTGCCGCCGGTGATCCCGGTGAGCAGGCCACGCAGCACGATCAGCATGCCCAGCGTGACGATGAAGCCGTTGAGGCGGAACTTCACGATCAGCAGGCCGTTCACCGCTCCGATGACCACGCCGACCGCCAGCGTCAGCGGGATCGACCACGCCCCTGGAAGCCAGCCGAGACCGTTCGCGATGCCCGGGCTCAGCACCAGCAGGGCCGCGACCCCAGGGGCCAGCCCGAACGTGGACTCCAGCGACAGGTCCATCCGGCCGCAGATCAGCACCAGTGCCTCGGCCAGCACCAGGAGCGAGATCTCCGACTGCTGCTGGAGCACGTTCACCAGGTTCTCCCGGTTCAGGAACACCGGGTTGACCAGATAGCCGACGACCATGATGGCGGCGATCGCCGGGACCAGCGCCAGGTCACGCAGGCTCGCGACGCGCAGGCCACCGAGACGCCGTACGGCCGCCGACGTCCCGGAGGAGGTCGATCCCTCGTTCGTGGTCGTACCCGTCTTGGTGCTCAACGAGAGACTCCTTCCATCGCCGCGATGAGGTCGTGGTCGTGCCAGCCCCGCCGCTTCTCCTCGACAACGGTGCCCTTGAACAGGACGATCACCCGGTCGCAGGGCCGGAGGTCGTCGAGGTCGTCGGAGACGATCAGCACGCCCGCTCCCCCGCGGGCCGCGTCCTCGGCCGCGCCGATCAGTGTCTCCTTGGCGCGTACGTCCACTCCGGCGGTCGGCTGCATCAGCACGAGCGCCTTCGGCTCGCCGGCCAGCGCCCGGGCCATGACGACCTTCTGCTGGTTGCCTCCGGACAAAGCGGACACCGGCTGCTCCGGCCCGCTCGCCTTGATCGTGAGCTGTTCGATGGCCTGCGCTCCAAGGGCTGCTCGGCGCCGGGTGCTCACCAGGCCGAAGGATCCGAGGCGATCGGGCACGGTGAGCGTGGCGTTCTCGGCGATGGACAGTTCCGGGACCAGGCCCTCGCGATGCCGGTCCTGCGGCACGAAGCCAACACCTGCCCGCAGCGCGGCGGGCACGCTGGCGGGCCGAGGCCGCACGCCCGCGATCTCGATGGAACCGGTCGCGGCGCGACGCAGCCCGACGATCGACTCGGCGACGGCCATCTTGCCGGAGCCGCCGGCCCCGGCCAATCCGACGATCTCTCCCGGCAGCACCGTGAACGAGACGTCCCAGAAAAGGCCGGGCAAACTGAGGTCGGTGACCCTCAGCACGGGCGTCGAGCCCGGCGCCGGTGCCGGACGGTCGGTGGCGGGCGCGATCAGGCCCGTCGCCTCACCGGTCATCGCCGCCACCAAGTCCTGCTTGGGCAGTTCGGCGACCGGCGCGGTGACGATGTGCCGGGCGTCGCGCATGACCGTGACGACGTCACAGCCGTCGTAGACCTCATCGAGGTGGTGGCTGATGAACAGGAACGTCACACCCTGCTCACGCAGCGACCGCATCCGGGTGAACAACCGGTCGATGGCCTGCCCGTCGAGCTGGGCGGTCGGTTCGTCGAGGATGATGAACCGCGAGCCGTGCGACAGCGCGCGGGCGATCTCCACCAGCTGGCCCTGCTCGACCGTGAGCTCCCCGGCCGGCAGCCGTACGTCGACGTCGACCTCCCAGGTGTCGAGGAGCTCCCGCGCGCCGCGTCGCACCGACGTCCAGGAGATCAGTCCGCCGCGGCGCCGCTCCTGTGTGTTGAGGAAGAGGTTCTCTGCCACCGACAGCGACGGGATCACTGTCGACTTCTGGTAAACGCAGGCCACCCGGCGGCGCCAGGCCTCCCGATCGGCGATCGACGGGGCGGGCGCACCGGCGAAGAGCACCCGCCCGGAGTCGGGTGCCTGCAGGCCGGTCAGCAGGGACACCAGGGTGGACTTGCCGGCGCCGTTACGGCCGACGAGGGCATGGATCCGTCCTTCCTCGACCTCGAGGGACACCTCGTTCAGCGCCACCGTCACGCCGAACCGCTTGGACACGCCTTGTGCCGTCACGACCGGCCGGGGATCCACCCGGCCGGCCGCAGGCTCGGTCATGGCATTCACTTGATCTGGTTGCCCCACAGCGCAGGGTCGTCGGCCTTCGTGGAGCCGGCGAACGCCCCGTCCTTGGTGATCAGCGGCGCGGGCAGCTGGTCCTCGAGCAGACCCGCCCTCACCTGCACGATGGTGGAGTCATGGTCGGTCTTGCCGGGCTGGAACGTCTTACCGTCGATCGCGGCCTTGATGTAGAAGAGGGCGTACTTGGCGTACAGGTCCGCCGGCTGGGACACCGTCGCGTCGATCTGGCCGTCCTGGATCGCCTTGAGTTCCTGGGGAATCCCGTCGTTGGACACGATGAAGACGTGCTTGGGGTCGGTCGGCGGCACCAGCAGGTTCTTCTGCTTGAGCAGCTGGATGGTCGGCGCGAGGAACACCCCGCCCGCCTGCATGTAGATTCCGTTGATATCGGGGTTCGCGGCGAGCACCGTCTGCAGCTTGTTGGCGGCGACGTCGCCCTTCCATTCCGTCGCCTCGCCGAAGACCTTGATGTTCGGATACTTCTGCTGCATGCACTGGTTGAAGGCCTCGGTACGGTCCCGGCCGTTGACCGAGGCGAGGTCGCCCTCGAACATGACGACCTTGCCCTTGCCCTTGAGCTGCGCTCCGAGGAACAGGCATGCCTTCTCGCCGTACGCGCGGTTGTCGGCCCGTACGACCATGTAGACGTCGCCCTTGTCCGGCCGGGTGTCCACGGTCACCACCGGGATCTTCTTCGTCTTGAGCTGGTCGAGCGTGGGCGCGATCGCCGCCGTGTCCTGTGGCGCCATGACGACGCCCTTGACGCCCTGGCCCGTGAGCGCCTGGACATTCGCGGTCAGCTTGGCGATGTCGTTCTCGGAGTTGGAGGTCTTGAGATCCAGCTTGTACTTCGTCCCGAACTGCGGGACGTACTTGATGTAGGAGTTCCAGAAGTCGGAGTCGGATCTGGGGTAGTCGACGCCGACGGCCGAGGAGCCGCCACCGCCGGTGGTCTTACCGCTGCTGCCTCCGCAGCCGGCCACCAGTGCCACGATCCCGGCCAGCGCCGTTGCTGTCGCGAGTACCCTGCGCTTCATTTCCGCTCCTTCAGTGACTGGTTCCGGGGCCGCGGTCGCAGCCCGGCCATGCCCCCATCGACCGCGAGCGCGGTTCCCGTGGTACCCGAGGCGGACGGCCCGGCCAGGTAGGCGATCGCCGCGGCGACCTCCTCCGGGCTGACCAGTCGCCCGCTCGGCTGCCGGGCCGCGAGCGCGGCTCGCTCTGCCTCCGGATCGTCGGCCGCTTCCAGCAGCCGGCCGACCCAGGGCGTGTCCACGGTTCCCGGGTTGACGCAGGTCACCCGGATCCCCTCGTGGATATGGTCCGCCGCCATCGCCAGGGTCAGCGACAGCACGGCTCCCTTGGTCGCCGAGTAGAGCGCCCGGTCGGGCAGCCCGGCGGTGGCCGCGATCGAGCAGGTGTTGACGATCGCGGGACTCGCGGATAGGCGCAGGTAGGGCAGCGCGGCGCGGGTCACGCGCACGATGCCGAACAGATTGACGTCGAAGACTCGACGCCATTCGTCGTCGTCGTTGTCCTCGATCGTCCCCTGCGCTCCGATCCCGGCGTTGTTGATCAGGACGTCCAGACCTCCGAGCGCGGCGGCGGCATGACCTACCGCCTCGCGCACCGACGCGTCGTCGGTCACGTCACCGCCGACAGGGAGCAACCGAACGTCCGCCCCCGGGGGGTCGCCCTCCGTGACCAGGTCGCGGTCCAGGCACGCCACCTGCGCGCCGCGGTCGGCCAGCAGCCGCGCGGTCGCCAGGCCGATGCCCGAGGCGCCCCCGGTGACCAGCGCATGGATTCCGGTGAACTCGCTCACGCCGTCCTCCAGACGATGCCGCCGGGGTACATGTGCCCGGCCAGCGACGCCGGGAGCATCTCGGCGGACATACCGGGCAGCGTTGGCGCCAGGTAGCGTCCACCGTGGATCCGCACCGGATCGGCGAAATGCTCATGCAGGTGGTCGACGTACTCGATCACGCGGTTCTCGGTGGTGCCGCTGACCGCGAGATAGTCGAACATCGCCAGGTGCTGAACGACCTCGCACAGCCCGACCCCGCCCGCGTGCGGGCAGACCGGCACGCCGTACGCCGCGGCGAGCAGCAGGATCGCGACGTTCTCGGTGACTCCCGCCACCCGGCAGGCGTCGATCTGCAGGACATCGATCGCGTCCGCCTGCAGCAGCTGCTTGAACATCACGCGGTTGTGGACGTGCTCACCGGTGGCCACCTTGATCGGGCTGACGGCCTTACGGATCGCGGCGTGGCCGAGCACATCGTCCGGGCTCGTGGGCTCCTCGATCCACCAGGGGTCGTAGGGCTTCAGCCTTTCGACCCACGCGATGGCGTCGGGTACATCCCAGCGCTGGTTGGCGTCGACCGCGATCCGGATGTCCGGCCCGACCGCCTCGCGGGCGAGCCGCAGCCGCCGTACGTCCTCGGCCAGGTCGGCACCGACCTTGAGCTTGATCTGGGTGAAGCCCTCGGCGACGGCCTCGCGGGCCAGCCGGACGAGCTTGTCGTCGGTGTAGCCGAGCCAGCCTGGCGTCGTGGTGTACGCCGGGTAACCCGAGGCCAGCAGCGTGGCCTCCCGTTCGGCCTTTCCGTCCTGGGCGGTTCGCAGCAGCTGCACGGCGTCACTGGGGGTGAGCGCGTCGGTCAGATAGCGCCAGTCGGCAAGATCGACGACCTGCTCGGGCGACATGTCGGCCAGCAACTTCCAGACCGGCTTGCCCGCCACCTTCCCGGCCAGGTCGAACGCGGCGTTGACGATGGCCCCCGCCGCCATGTGCACCACGCCTTTCTCCGGGCCGAGCCAGCGCAGTTGCGAGTCGTGGGTGAGCCGCCGGGCGAACGCGCCCAGGTCGTCGAGGTCGAGGCCGAGGCCGATCACCAGCGGGGCGTAGGCGTTCAGTGCCGCGACGCAGACCTCGTTGCCCCGGCCGATGGTGAAGCAGAATCCGTGCCCTTCAGCTCCCTCGTCCGTACGCAGCACGACGTAGGCCGCCGAGTAGTCCGGATCGGGGTTCATGGCATCCGAGCCGTCCAGCTCCCGTGACGTCGGAAACCGAACGTCGTACGTCTCCAGAGCGGTGATCCTCATGCTGGTCCCACACGGAGTAGCTTCACGCGGTCGTACCCCCCGGAATCAAGTTCTGATGCGACCTGTCGAATATTCATCGGATCTCTTACGTGACCCATGACACACACTCTGCGGCTAGACTGGCAATACCCGCAACCAATTCGTTATACAATCACCTATTGATCCGATGAATTAACCATGGGGTTGAGCGAGGTCGAAAGGCTCCCGTGAAACGTGCCGGCAAACGTTGATCGCGTAGGCTGAACCCGGCTGAGCAGATCCACGCGACGGAACCGGTGACGATCGAACGATGACCATAAGCGATGGCCCCATCCGCTGGGGAATCCTCGGTACGGGCCTGATCGCCGGTGTCTTCACCGAGGATCTCCTCCGGCTGCCCGGCCATGACGTCGTCGCCGTAGGCTCGCGCGCCCCGCACACCGCGAGAGCCTTCGCCGAGCGGCACAGCATCTCGAAGGCGTACGGGTCGTATGCGGAACTCGCCGCCGACGACGAGATCGACGTCGTGTACGTGGCGACCCCGCACACCGGGCACTATCCGCACGCGATGCTGTGCCTGGAAGCGGGCCGCGCGGTCCTGGTGGAAAAGCCGTTCACGACGAACGCAGCGGACGCGGAGAAGCTCGTCGCGGTGGCCCGGGACCGGGGCCTGTTCGCCATGGAGGCGTTCGTTACCCGGTTCAACCCGCTGATCCGCAAGCTGCGCGGGCTGGTGGCCGACGGGGCGATCGGTGACGTCAAGGCGGTGTACGCCGACTTCGCCTTCCCCTTCCCGTACGACCCTTCCCACCGGATCTGGTCAACGGACACGGCCGGCGGCGCCCTGCTCGACCTGGGCGTCTACCCGTTGATGTTCGCCTCAATGCTGCTGGGGGCCCCGGGGTCCGTGCAGGCCACGGCCGAGCTCGCTCCGAACGGGGTCGACGCCGGCACCGGAATGTTGCTGGGGTACGACTCCGGCGCGATCGCGTTGCTGCACTGCGGGCTGGTCGCCCAGTCGCCGACGACCGCCACGGCCATCGGGACCAACGGCCGGATCGAGGTGGCCGCGCCGTTCTCCCTGCCCTCCGCCATGACCCTGCATCGATCCGGCGCGGCACCAGAGACCTTCACTCTCGAGTTCGAGGGCAACGGCTACACCTACCAGGCGGAGGAGGTCGCCCGTTGTCTGCGCGCGGGAGAGCTGGAGTCCCCGCTCATGCCCCTCGACGAGACTCTCGCCATCCTCCGCACCGTCGACACCGTCGCCGCCCAGCTGAGGTCCTGAACCGGCGGCCTCGAGCGTACGGCCGAGTCGGCGCCCCAGGATGCCTACGAGCGATCGAGCCGTCCGCTTCGGATGCGCTCGGCAAAGGCGCTCCATTCGCTGATGGAGAACACCAGCTTCGGGCCCTTGGGATTCTTGCTGTCCCGCACTCCAACGGCGATATCGAGGTTGGCGACCTCAACGCATACGTCACCCGACGAACCACTGCGGGTGCCCGAGAACCATCCCCCCGCACAATGATTCTCCGACACCGGGTACTGACCTTGAAAGACCAGGGTCCCACCGGGCTCTCTCGCCGGCGGTTCATCCTCAGAACCGTGCCGGCGCCCCAGGACGCGTATTCGCGAACGTCGGGGCGCCGGACACGTTTCTTCTCCGATTCGTTTCCGCTGTGCTCGCTACCGGAGGGAGGGCGGAACGTCGGCTGAGTCACCAAGCCCCACGAGGTACTGGGCGTAGTCCTTGACGCTGTCCTTGGTGACCAACTTCCCCTGGAGAGTCTCGTCGGCGGGGACGGACTTGCCGGCCAGGATGGTGCCGGCGAGGACGGTGACCTTCTGACCGAGTGCGAAGGGGGACTCCGCGTTCGTCGCGTACATCTCACCCGCCGCGACGGCGGCGAGCGCGTCGGAGATGCCGTCGTTGCCGACCAGCTTGACCTTCCCCGCGAGACTGCGGGCCTTCAGCGCGGAGAGCACGCCCATCGCCATCTCGTCATTGGCGGCGTAGACACCGTTGATGTCCGGGTGGGCCTGCAGGACGTTGGTCATCACGTCGAGCGCCTTCGAACGGTCGAAGTCGGCCGCCTGCTTGGCGACGACGGTGATGCCCTTGTGCTTGGCGATCTCCTCCTCGAAGCCCTTGCTGCGGTCCTGCGCGACGTTCGTCCCGAGAATGCCCTGGATCTCTACGACCTTCCCCTTGTCGCCGATGGACGTGGCCAGGGCCGTGGCGGCGTTCCGGCCGGCCTGGACCGCGTCATAGCCCACGAAGCTGGTCAGCTTGCCGCCGGCCGGCTTGCGGTCGAAGGCCATCACGGGGATGTTCGCGCCATTCGCCTGGGCCACGGATGAGGTCGCGGACTGGCTGCTGACAGGGTCGAGGATCAGGATGCCGGTCTGCTTGGAGACGGCGGTCGTCGCCTGGTTGAGCGCGGTGGCGTCCGAATTGTTGGCGTTCTGGACGGTCAGCTTGAGGCCGTCCTTGGCCGCCTGGGCCTGGGCCCCGTTCTTGACGCTCACGAAGAACGGGTTGTTCAGCGTGCTCATGATCACGGTGGCGTCCTTCTTGCCGGACGCGCCCTTTGCTGCGCCGGCGGTTGCGGTGTCGCCACTGCGGCTGCAGGCCGAGAGTGAAAGGGCCGCGATGGCGGCGAGCGCGATGGCAGTACGGGCGGTGTGCATGGGTGCTCCTTGTATCGAGGGGGTGGGAGAGGAGTGCACAGGCTTTACTGGCGGACCAGCTCGGCCTTGGCGGGGCCCGGCACCGCGGCGTCGGGCCCTCTGCGGCGAGGGATGAGTGCGCGGAGGGTGTCGAGGTTGCGGTCGATGAACACGGCCAGGAGGATGACCAGTCCCTTGACGACGTTCTGCAGGAACGGCGAGACGTCGAGCAGGTTCATCCCGTTGTCGATGACGCCCAGCACAAGAGCGCCGACCAGGGTGCCGACCAGGGTGCCGCGCCCTCCGGCCAGGCTGGTGCCACCGATGATCACCGCGGCGATGGCCTCCAGCTCCAGTCCAGTCCCGGCGGTCGGCTCGGCGGTGGACAGCCGGGCGCTGAGGATGAAACCGGCCAGCGCGGCGAGCAGGCCGCTGATGACGAAGGCCAGAACCTTCACACGCTGGGTGCGGATGCCGGAGAGGCGGGCGGCTTCGGCATTGTCGCCGGTGGCGTACACATAGCGGCCGAACCGGGTCCGCGCGAGCACGAAGCCGAACAGGACGAAGACCACGAGCATGATCCATACGGGTACGGGGACCCCCGCCAAACGGTCCTGCCCGATGCCCTGGAAGTGGCTGTCGGTGATGCTGATCGGGTTGCCTGACGTGATCTGCAAGCTCATGCCCGACAGGACGGACATGGTGGCCAGCGTCGCGATGAAGGACGGCATGCGGGTCCTGGTGACCAGCAGACCGTTGATCAGGCCGGCGCCGCCGCCGACGGCGAGCCCGGCGACGAGGGCGGGAAGAAGGCCGTGGTCGCGGAGGGTCAGGGCAGTGACCACGGCGGAGAAACCGAGGGTGGCGCCGACCGCCAGGTCGATCTCCGCCAGGATGATGACGTACGTCTGGCCCACCGCCAGCAGCGCGGCGACGGAAGTGGCCAGCCCGACGTTGAGCAGGTTGGTCTCGGTGAGAAAGACCGGCGAGGCGATGGCCAGGATGATGCCGACCAGCAGCAGCATCCACACGGCGCGCAGATGCCGTGCGAGGGATTTGAGGTTCACGGTCATGCGACACCTACCAGTGCATGCTCGAGGATTGACTGCTCGTTGAGGTGGTCCCCGATCAACTCGGCGACGAGCTGACCTTCACGCATGACGATCACGCGATCGGACATCGCGACGAGTTCGGGTAGATCGGAGCTGACGAGGACGACGGCGACGCCCTGGGCGGTCAGCGTGTTGATGATGCGGTAGATCTCCGTCTTGGCGCCTACGTCGACGCCCCGCGTGGGCTCGTCCATGAGCAGGACCCGTGGCCTGATCATCACCCACTTGGCGAACAGGGCCTTCTGCTGGTTACCACCGGACAGTGAGCCGACCGCGATGGAGGGAGAGGCGGCCCGGACCCGTAGGTCGGCCATCACGGTGCCGGTGGCGGCCCTCTCGCTGTCACGGCGAACGACGTCGGCCGCCGTGGTGAAGCGCTCCAACGCGGCCAGGGACACGTTCGCCTCGACCGACAGGTCCATGCACAGTCCTTCGGCCTGCCGGTCCGGCGACAGGTAGGCGATGTGGCTGTCGATGGCTTCCCGCGGGCTGTGTACGCGCACTGACGAACCGTCGATGCTGACGGATCCATTGGTCAGAGGCTGTAGACCGAAGAGCGTGCGGAGGAGTGCACTCCGTCCGCATCCGACGACACCGCCGATGCCGAGCACCTCTCCGGCGTGGACCTCGAGGTCGATGCCGCGGAAGTCCGCACCACTGCGGGCATCGCTGATCTTCAACACGACCTGGTCGGTGACGTGGCGTTCCTTGGGGTAGAAGTCGTCAACGGTGTCGCCCACCATGGCCGTGACCACCTGGCCCGGGTCGAGCCGCGTGGTGGGCTCGTCGAGGGTGACCCGTCCGTCGCGCAGGACGACGACGCGGTGGGCGAGCTGGAAGACCTCGTCCAGGCGGTGACTGATGTAGATCACCGACACTCCTGCCTCGCTCAGCCGGCGTACCTGGGTGAAGAGCTGTTCGGACTCGTGCTCGTCGAGCGCGGCGGTGGGTTCATCGAGGATCAGCAGGGCAGGTTCGTGCGCCATCGCCTTGGCGATCTCGATCATCTGCCGTTCGGCCACGCTGAGGGTGCCGACGGGCCGCCGCACGGCGATGTCCATACCGAGGTTCTCGAGGGCCTTTTCGGCGGCCTCGGCCATGCGCCGCTTGGAGACGAGCAGACGGCCGAAACGATTTTCTCGGTCGAGGACGTGCATGTTCTCCGCGACGCTGAGGTGCGGGAACAGGTTCTGTTGAAACTCCTGGTAGATGACCTCGATGCCATGAGCCATGGCCGCCTGAGGATTTTTGAGGACAGTGGCGGCGCCGTCGATGAGGATCTGGCCGGCATCGGGCTGATGAGCGCCCGAGACGACGCGGGTGAGTGTGGATTTACCGGCACCGTTCTCACCGACGAGAGCGACGATCTCGCCCGGCGCCACCTCGAAGCTGACGCCTCGGAGAACGTTGTTGTCGCCGAAGGACTTATGTACGTCGACAAGCTGTAGGCGCATTTCCGTCTCCCGGTCAGTACACGACGCCTGCGGTGAGCAGCACGTTGGCGTACGGGGTGAACTCGCCGGAGCGGACGGCGGCGCGTGCCCCCGCGGTGGCCTGCTTGAACTCGATGTGCGGGATGAACCGCAGGGGAAGGTCCAGGTGCGCGAACCGTTGCCGGATCTCTTCGAGCATCGCGGGGCTGACCTGCTTGATCTCCTCCGAGAGCAGCACCCCTTCCACCGCGACCTCGTCGAGCACGGCATCGAGTACGTCGAGGAAGCGCGGCAGGTTCTTGCGTATGGCCAGGTCGACCCGCTCCACCCCGGGCGGAATGGGCAGGCCGGCGTCAGTGACGATCAGCCGGTCGGTGTGCCCGGTCTCAGAGATCACCCTGGCGAGCTGACCGTTGAGCGTTCCGAGGTTGCGCCTCACTGGGCGGCTCCTTTCACAAGGGGATGACTGTTGATCAGCCCGTCGACGGCCTGCCGGTCGGGAAGTGACGGACTGGCGCCGGCGCGTGTGGTCGCCAGTGCGCCCGCGGCCGCACCGCGCCGGATGGCCAGATCGACGTCGAGGCCGGCGGCGAGGGCCGCGCCGAAGAAGCCGGTGAAGGCGTCGCCTGCGGCGGTGGTGTCAACCGGGGTGACCGGATGCGCCAGGAAGTGGCGGGTCCGGTCCTCGGTGACCGACAGGACGCCTGCCGAGCCGAGCGTGATGAGGGCGTGCTTGACGCCGCGATCGAGGAACCAGGCCGCTGCACGCTCGGCGGAATGGAGGTCGCCGACCTCCACTCCCGTCAGCGCACCGGCCTCGCTTTCGTTCGGCGTCACGACGTCCACGTACTGCCAGACGCTCTCCGGCAACGGCTGCGCCGGAGCCGGGTCGAGCACGACCGTCAGCCCGGCGGCCGCTCCCTCCCGGGCCGCGTGACACGTGATCTCGGTACGGATCTCCAGCTGCAGCAGGAGCACGCCGGCCTTGTCA
>JAOPYO010000183.1 GCA_025964575.1 Actinomycetes bacterium | reverse complement strand
CGAACCGTTCGGGGTCGTTCCTGGACAACTGGATCACGGTGGAATCGTCCGTTCTAGCCGGGTCACTGACCCGGTGCAGAGCGGTCACGAGGGGCTCCCGTACATCGGTGGCCTTTCCGTGGCGGATAGCGGTCGCTGTGTATCACCCGATCCCCCGATCTGCTTTCACGCGCGGTGCCATCGCACCGACCACGCGAAACCCCCGGAACAGCCGCTCCGGGGGTTTCGCGTGTCTCGTGGTCAAAGGCAAGAACTACCGCTGAACCAGAGACTCAGTGACGTCACTCTGCTTGACGTAGGCCACCCGGTGGCCGAACTGAATCTCCAGGTAGGAGTCCTGCCCCACGACCAGCGTGTGGTCGCCAGGGAGCGAGCTGTCGATCGTTTTGGCGTAGTAGTAATCCGCCGGGACCGAACCGGTGGTCGCGTAGGACTGTCCGGCCGGGATGCTGTACTGCAGCGGCACCACGGACTGGGCCGGAATCGTCGCCGGGTAAGCCGAAGCCTCCGGATATGCCCGCCCGTACATCGGGATACTCGCGAGACCCGACCGCGGCGTGATGAGCTTGCCGGTGGTCGGCAGGGCTGTGCAGGCGCCGGGCGCATTCTTGAACCACCCGACCTGGCCGCCATACCAGATTCCGGTCCAGTCACCCTGCCGGCCGGCTACCGCGAATTGCTGGCCGTAGTCGGCCGTGGCCGACCAGTCCTCGATCTGCGTCGTGCCGGCGCCGCCATCCGGATGAATCGCCGGATCCGACAGCAACGGCGCATCATCACTCGCCGACGTGTGCAGGTACACGAAGTTGGCCGACTGGGTGGGCAGCGTCGTGCAGGTGCCATTGGCGCACTCAGTGACCGGCGGCTGGTTGGACTTCCATCGCGGCGATATCGTCACCAGTTCACTGGTGGGTCCGGCGGTCGACACGACGGGGGCGCCCAGCAGCGCCATGTAGTGCTGCCAGTTCCAGAAGGGACCCGGATCCCAGTGCATCCCAGCCGTATAGGCGGGCGTGGGGCCGGGCACGTTGTCGTGGCCGACGATGTGCTGCCGGTCGAGTGGGATGCCGTACTGAGATGCGAGCCACCGCGTCAGCTGTGCCGAGGATCGATACATCGCGTCGGTGTACGACGTGCTGCCCTGCGCTGCGACTCCCACGTGCTCGATCCCGATGGCATGCATGTTGGCGTACCAGTTACCGGCATGCCAGGCGATGTCCTTGTTCAGCACTGTTTGGTAGACAGTGCCATCGGTATCGATGACATAGTTCGCCGACGCATACGCTGTCGGGTCTTGGAAGGTCGCCAGCGCACTGGCGAGCGACCCCTCGGTATCGTGGATGACGATCGTGTTGATCTTGATGCCATCCGCCGGACGGTTGGCGGTGTCGTAGTTGCCGTAGCTGCGGGGGTTGGTCGGGTCGTTCTGCTGATAGGCCGCCGGAACGAACTGACACTTGGCCATGAGGCTCGGCGGGCATTCCGGCAGTTGACCGGTCGCGGTCGCCTTCACTTGGGCCTTGGGCAGCACACCCTTCACAACGGCCGGCCTGTCGGGCCGCGTGCCGTCCGGATTCGTCTTGCCGCTGCCATCCTCGAATTCAGACGCTTTCGCGGATGGTGCGGGTGTAGTGGGGGCCGATGCTGCCAGGGCCGCCGATCCCAAGAAATTGCTGCTCATGAACGCGGCGGTCACAAGTGTGAGACCAAAACGTCTCGCCGAGGGCATGGATCTCCTTACTGATTGGTTCTGGGCTTGATCCAGCCGGTGGTCTTCTGCGCCTGAGTGGTTCGCCGGTCAGCCGGATAATTGCAGCTGAGAGTTCGGCGACATTAGCTGTGTTGATCTTGGCGAACCGCTTCGAAGATAGCAGCCAAATATTCGGGATGTTGGGTTTTCGCCCGATTCCGTGATCTGCTTTTAGGCGCACTTCCATCGCCCCAAAGGCATGTGGAATCCCCCCGGGCGGAGTCGCGTCCGGGGGTTTCGCCGTGTTTACCTCACTGGGACTCTCGGTTCACGGCACCTCCTCCCGTCTCACCCCCACAGACGCGAGAACTCTCCCGGACTATGCCGCCGGACCGAAATATTCGGTTGGTGACATCGGCGGTGGTCCGTTGCAACGGACCACATGATCCGCAAAGCCGGCGGTGAACTGCGGCTGCAGAGCCGTTGCCACTATCTGACGGGTGGCCCACGGGGGCGTCAGTTCGCCCGCCGGAGTCAGGCACGAGCAGGACGGACCTGTCCTGCGGATCGTCGGCCAGTTCCACGGCTTCGTCAGTGGCCCTCGCGACCTGGGCGTACGGGGCGCAGAGCTTGATCGCGAGGATCGAGGCAACGGCCCTGTTTCTCTTACGTCTCATTGGGAGGCCTCCTTTACTACCGGTAGTCCGTCACACGACTTCGCCGCGTTCACGACGCCCGACAGATGGGCTCCTCGGTATTCAGTGAGAGCGACGTGGCAGGGCGAGGGGCCCGGTGGCTACGCTTGCTTGGGGCACCACACCGAGTCCGAGAACGCCACCGGGACATGCGACACCCCCGGAGCGGAGCCGCTCCAGGGGTGTCGCCGTGTTTACCTCACTTCACGTTGTAGGCCTTGATGATCTGCTGGTCGATGCCACTGCCACCGGCATCGCGGGCGTTGACCCGCAGCGACACGGACTGGCCCTTGACGGCCGCGGGCAGTGGCGCGGAGAACTTCCCGCCACCCAGTGCCTGCACCGAGACGGCCTGCCAGGTCTTGCCGTCATCGATCGAGGTCCACAGGCGCAGTCCGGTGACCTTGGCCGAACCGCTGCCAGCCATCCGCGCGACTGTGAACACCGCCGGGTTTCCGGCCGGCTGGTTGGTCAGGTCGAGGCCCAGGTCGTAGTCGACGAGCAGCAACGGAACCGCCACTGAGCCGAGCCCCTTCGGCGCCCCCGACCGGAAGGTCCACGTGGTCGAGGTCCGGGTGGAGACCGGCAACACGCTGGAGGCGTCGTTGTCGTAGCGCAGCGTGTAGTCGGCCGTCTCTGCCGGGACCGTGAAGTCCGCCATGGCGGCTTCCTTCTCGCCGAGCTTTTTGCCTCCCGCGGACAGTGTGAGCGTGCGCTTGATCTCGCCGTCGATACCGCAGTCGAACCCATCGGTCCGGGCCTGCAGGTCGACGAGCTCGACGTGCAGATTTCCCCGTGCCCGGGTCGTCGGGTACGGAGTACAGCCGCTCAGTGCGAGGGCGGTGCCGGAGTACGGGCCCGGGCGCAGCGGCTGACGGCCCCAGGTGTGGGTGGCCCGGCTGCCCGGCTTCAGCTCGATGAACGGTTGCTCGTCCACCCACTGGCCGTCCGCGATGGCTCCCGGGGACGCCTCGTCCATCCAGTAGATCCCACGCCCGGTGGAGAGATGGTCGGTACGAGTCGAGCCGGCGGGCACCTCGCTGTCCGCTTCGAACCCGGCGAGCAACAACCCCTCCGGGGAGGTCCCGTACCGCTGCTCATGCACCGGCTTGGTGGTGTCCCCGTTGAACGCGGCGAACCGCTGGTCCACCCGGGCGAACTTCGCCTGGTCGGCGGAGGTCACCACATATGACGGGTCGGCTGGAATGCGGTCTCCCATCGGATGGACCAGGTCATAGACGGTGCCGGGGGCGGTCAGCCGGTAGCTCCCGTACGCACGGAACGTGCCGGTGCGGGCTCCGCCCATGGGCTGGACGTACACCGGCTGGTGTTCCGGGTCCCAGGTGTAGACCCCGTCCGTCCAGAGGCCCTGTGGGTTCGTGCGGACGAAGGACATGCTCGTCATGGCCGTCTGGGTGGGGTGTCCCTGAACGCCGGCTTTAACGGGCTTGGCCCCCGCGCCATCGAGGGTCACGGTGACGTCGCGGTCCACGACCACCTCTGGATCGCCGACAAGCGCCTGGCGCCACGCGGCGCGACTGAAGTCGCCCACAGTGCCGATGACGCTGTAACGGCCGTCCGGCACCCGTGCCTGCGCCGTCCCGTCCGCGGCGACCGATATGGACTGGGCGAACAGGGCTATGTCGCCCAGATTGACCACGCCCGCGTACGCATAGAACTGGTCAGCGGGAGTGTTGGGCAGTGGTGTGGCCACGATGGTGAGGGTGTGGCTGGGCGGCTCCACAAAGAAGGACACCGGCGTACGGGTCGTACCGCCGTCATCGCTTGTGGCGGTCACCTCGGCCGCGTACAGGCCGGGGTTCTTGGCCAGCTTCACCGGGTCGACCTGCAGCGTTACCGTCGCCGAGCCTCCTGCGGAGACGTCCACCTGTGCGGCCGACAGTGTCGCCGCGCCGGTGACCGTCCGGCCCTGCCGGTCGGTCAGCTTCACGGCCAGCGCCAGTTTGGTGGCCTTCTCCGCCACCCAGCCCAGCTTGGTGCTCAGCGCGTCATGCTGGGGGTAGGCGGCCGTGCCGAGATCAGGAGCCGCCTGCAGAGAGGCCACCGATCCCGTCACCGCCGCACCCGCGTCCACCCGTCCCGAGCCCCGTTCGAAGGCGTCCCCGCCCTTGGCCGGATCCGCCGACCCCACCAGGGCGGCCTTCAGCCGATCCGGCGACCAGTCACCATGCTGCTGAACCAGCAGCGCCGCCGCACCCACCACATGGGGTGTGGCCATCGAAGTGCCGGATGCCGCCACATAGTCGGCGTCCACTATCCGGCCCATCGCGGTGCCCTTGGCACGGGCCGCCACAATGTCCACCCCGGGCGCCACGATCTCCGGCTTGATCGCATACCGGCCCGAACGCGGACCCCGGCTGGAGAAATCGGCCAGCTTGTCGTTACCGTCCACCGCCCCGACCGTGAGCGCCGAATCAGCTGCCGCCGGCGAAGAGATCCAACCGATGGCTCCAGCGTTGCCCGCGGCGACCACGAACAGCGAACCGTCCTGCTTGGTCAACGTGTCGACGGCGGTCGAGAGCGGATCGGTGCCGTCGGAGGGATCCCAGCCGCCGAGGCTCATGTTGATGACCTTGGCGCGGGGGGCGGCCCACTCCATGCCGGCGATGACGGTGGAGTCAGTGCCCTCACCCTGATCGTTGAGCACCTTGCCGATCAGCAGGCTCGCATCGGGTGCGACCCCCTTGCGCTCACCGCCCGACGCCGCACCGGTGCCCGCGATCGTGGCAGCCACATGGGTGCCGTGACCGAAATGGTCGACGGTGTCGGGCGCGTCGCTGAAGTTCGCACTCTCGGCGATCTGGCCCTTGAGGTCGGGATGAGTGGCGTCCACCCCGGTGTCCAGGACGGCCACCTTCACACCTTTGCCGGTAAAGCCCGCCTTCCACGCGGCGGGTGCACCGATCTGGTTCAGGTTGTGGTCCAGCTTCGCCGCCGCCTGGGCGACCGCGGTGGCCTTGACCTTGTGGTCCAGCCAGATGTGCTTGATCCCCGCCGGGGCCGCCGACCTCGCACCAGCGGTGCGAACCAACCCGGCCAGCGCGGTCCCGAACCCGGTGGCCTGCGCCTTGGGCTGCTTGGCCGCGATGGACCCGATGCTGGGCAGCGCCTTCCCCGCCCGCAGGGAGCCGCCGAGCACCGCGAGCGATCGGGTGCGCGAGTCGCGCTGCACGATCAACGGCAGATCCTTGGCCCGCGCGTCGTCGTAACCCTGGCTGATCAGATCGGTCACATCGAACAGCTCAGGATCGACCACCCGACCCACCAGCGACCCGACATCCGCCGGAGTGACGACGATATGCCCATCAGGGCGGATCGACTGATGGAACGCCTTGTTCGCACGGCCCTTGCCGGGCTCGACCGACACCAGTGGCAGACGGCCCTTGACCGTCCGCACCTTGACGATGTCACCGGTGAGCAGTGTGACCGTCCACGACTTCCCGGTGGGCAGCCGGTCCGGGATCTTGGTTGTGGCGAATGCCGGTTGAGGGCCGGCCGCGAACGCTCCCGCCGCGAGTGCGGCGCCGAGGATCGAGGCAACGGCCCTGTTTCTCTTACGTCTCATTGGGGGGCCTCCTTCACGTAGTACTCCCTAGGGGGGCCGAATGTTTACAGCCGGAAGGCAGAAAAACGGGCCGCCGCGTAGACGGCCCCGCTATGTATCACCCGATGTCCGGATTCGTGTTCACGGTGCGGGCATGAGGCGCCCCGATCACGCGGGAAACATGATCAGGGCGCCTCTGGTGGACAGCGGTCAGAAGGGGCGCTTGACGGGCGGAGTCGGCTTGGTACCGGTCCAGCCGGAGTTCCGGGTCACCGAGTAGTTGATGACGAAGCCAGGCTTCTGATCGCGGTAGAGACCGCCCGGCTTGGTCAGCACCTCCTGCTCGGCGAGCAGCCCACCTGTGTTTCGATCGAAGATGAGTTCCGTCCGGGAGCCGTAGTCGGGCGTCTTGAACTTTGCCGACGGGGACGTCGACGGAGTGACCTCGGCGGCAAGTGCGACCCCCGACCTGCCCAGCGGATCGGTCACCGTGCCGATCGTACGCACCCCCGGATGGGCGACCAGCGCGCGCATCAGTCCGGCACGGACCGTCGGTGAGAGCGGCGCATTCTCGAAGGCGGCCGCCACGACACTGATCTTGAGTGACGGGGAAAGTTCCTTCTGTCCCGATCGCGCCATCGCCGCTTTCCACAAACGCGACCTCATCGCCGGGCCGAAGAGGTTGGTCGCGATGCCGTACAGCCACGGCCGTACGGCCCCGCGCGACGCATCGAACCGCGAGCGCTTGCGGAACGCGGTGAGAAACGTCTCCGCGGCCAGGTCGTCGGCGACGTCCGCGCCGAGACGCCGGGCGATGTAGCGATGGACCTCGTTGAAGTAGCGGTGGAAGATCTCGGCGAACCGGTCGGGCTCATGCCACGACGCCTGGATCACCGCGGCGTCGGGCGGCGGTGCGGCCGCTACGTCGTGGCTCGTATTCATAAGGGTCCTCTGAGGCCGGGGGGTCGGTCACCCGGTTCTCATCCGAACGACGGGAATCTCTTCACGCAAGCTCGGCGGGGTGGGGAGGGCTCCTCCAGAAACGACTGAAGGGCCCTCGTCAGGACGACGAGGACCCTTCAGCAAGGCAGCGGCTTTAGTAGAACAAAAAGCCCGTGACTTTACCTGCTGTGGAGGGGGTGAACCTCACGCAGAATCTGGACCCGATCTTGATCTTGGTCTTGGTCTTGAGTGCGTACTTATGATTCTTGAAGTTGAGGGGCACCACCCCGCTGAGGGGTTTGTTGTACTGGTACACCCGCACCTTGATCGCGCTGTTCTTACCGTTGTGCTGCTTGTAGTTCCAGAGGATCTGAATCGTGCTGGACATGCTTCTGATGGAGCAGTACTCGGGCTTCGGCTTCGGCTTCGTCAGGTTGACGCTGTAGGGATTCCTCGGAGCGCCCAGGGAATTTCCCTCGGGCGCCGCGAGCGCGGGAGCCGCCGCCCCCATCGCCATCGTGACGGCGAGTCCGCCGAGCACTATCACTCTGTGAGCAGAACGGTTCATGCGATGCCCTTCCCTCGATCCAGATGCTGAATTCACGCATCCGGCGATGTATGCCAGCGATGATCATCGTCGGCCTGGTCCGGGCTCACCAGGCCCCCAGGGCCCATATTCAGCCAGTCCCTGGGCCCTGTACGGCTCGCCGCCACGAGCCGTACAGAGTCTTATGCGTCAGACGCCGCCCGGGTTCAGGGCCGTCCGCCCAGCCGGTCGGTCCAACCCATCGACTGATAGGAGGTGGACCGGTCGGGGGTCGACTGGGTGGTCGTGCCCCAGAACTCGTCGCCCAGGTATTCTGCGGTCTTTGGGGCGATGATCAAGCGGAACGTCCCGCCGTCCCCGGGCATCGCCACCGCCATGCCGGGCCGGCCGAGCCGATCGGTGACCTTGCCGACCAGCTTGATCCCCGGTTGCTTGGCCAGAACCTGGAACAGCGCGGTCTTGGCGCCCGGTGTGATCGGTCCGGCCAGCAGGTCCTGGGCCTCCCCGAACACCCAGGTTTGCCAGCTGCCGGAGGCCGTGGATTGGTCATGCATGTCTGTGGCGTAGTACTTCCTAAGGGTGGCCTCCAAGGCGGTGGCATCGGCGGGAAGCCCGGTCAGCGTCTTCAAGCCGACATGCTGGCCGCCGAGCCGATAACGGGTCGGCTGAGCGTAATCGGTGGCGATCGGTGACGGTGGCGTCTTGCCGTTGCTCAGATCGGGTGAGCCCATCTTCTTCCACGCGGCTTCGCCGGACGCAGGAGAGAAGATGGTCTTGTTGTCAATGCCAACGACCGTACGAGACCGGAAGGTCGCCTTCGAGCAGCCGATGACCTTCGCCGCCTGGGCCGCCGACAGACCGTGCCAGGCGATCAGGGTGAGCAGTTCGCGGTCCTCGTCGGAGAGCGCGGCGAGCCCACGCAGCACCGCCGAGCGCTCCACCACGTCCTCCCCGATATCGCCCACGCTGAGTTCCGCATCGGAGGTCCAGGCCCGCAGTTCCGCCCGCAGCGAGTCCTGCCTGACCTGGGCCCGGTAGGACTCGCGGAGCACGTTGCGCGCCACACCGAGCAGCCACGGCAGGGGCGGATCCGGCAGATCGGCGAAGCGACGCCAGGCCACGGCGAAGGTCTCGCTGGTGACCTCCTCCGCCAGTTGCCGCCCCGTACGGCTCACGGCGTAGGCGTAGACACGAGCGTAAAGATCGTCATAGATCGAAGTGAAACGCGTTACCGCGTCTGGATCAGTCACTATCCGAGCCCTTCGTCCGGGGTAACCGTCACAGAGGGAGTGATCCAGGAGTGCCACTTCTTACACGCCGGGCAGACAAAGTAAAAGATCCGCTCAGCCCTCTGGCTGAGCGGATCTTTCGTTACGTCTTCGATCTAGCTGAACAGCTTGCCCTTCACCGTGCCCGCGTTGGAAGGAGTCCACTTCACGATGATCGTTGTCCCCGGACGCACCGGGAGAGCATTGAGCTTGTACTTCTTGCCCTTGAGCTGGAGGATGACCGGCTTGCCCAGAGGCAGCCCGTGCATGCCTTTGAACGCCTGCACCTTGAGCAGACCCGCGGGGGACGTCGGAGCGGCACCTGGGAAACGGCGCTGGTGTAGTCAGATCTTGTAGGGGTCGCGGAGCGGGATGAGGCGGGCGGCGAAGTCCTCGCGGATCTGGTTCATCTTGGTGCCGGGTGCGTAGAAGCGGCCCTTGGTCTCGCCATAAGGGATGAGCCATTGGTGCTTGACCAGTTCCCGCAGATCCCGGGCGGCCTGTCCTTGGCTGAGCGCCTCGTCGGACTGGTAGGTGCCGCGCCGCACCCGCCGGCTGACGAAGACCTGGTACAGCGCCGCGACACAGCGCGGTGGCAGTCCCTCAGCGTCGACCTGTTTCTCCAGCAACATCCACACCTGGCCCGCGTCCTTCAACCGACGCTGCACCTGTTGGGCCTGCAGATGATGCGCCCGCAGGCAGAACCGCACCCATGAGCGAGTGTCGGCCTCCGAGGGCTCCCAATGCCCCCGCCCCGCCCGCGCGGCGGAGAGCGCGCGGTAGTAGTCGACGGTGTTCTCCGCGACGCCGAGCCACTCCTCGATGGAGCAGAACTCCGGCGTGAGTATCTGCTCTCGGCCGAGCACCAGTGTCTGCATCGCCCGTGCCATGCGTCCGTTGCCGTCCCGCCAGGGATGAATGCTCACCAGGTTGAAGTGAGCCATCGCCGCCCGTATGTAGCCGGGCGCGTCCAGATCGCCATCGTTCAGCCAGGTCACAAGCTCCTCCAGCAAGGCCGGCACGTGCTCGGCATCGGGGCCTTCATAGACGACCTCCCCGGTGGCGTTGTTCCGGATGTAGATCGCACCGGGCCGGGGAACCCCGGGGCCCTTGTCCAGGTGATGGCCGATGATCATGAAGTGGAGGGCATTGACGAGCCCGGCGTCGTAGCGAAAGCGCGGGGCGGTGGCGAGCTGACGGATATAGGTCAGGGCCTGCTGGTAGCCGGCGATCTCGCGGGCGACGGCATCGCCGGCCCCCAGCGGCTGTTCGCCCGCCATGATGGACTCGATGTCCTCGACGCTGGCCCGGTAACCCTCGATGGAGTTCGACCCCTGGATCGCCCGCGCCTGCAGATGGCGGCGGAGCTGCCCGTCCCAGCGATGACGCTCGGCCAGCTGGAACCGCAACTCCCGCCGCATCTCCTCGATCTCACCGAGTACCCGCTGGTCATCGGCCTCGAGTGACGGCGTCGCGTAGAGCATGTCGACCATGACAACATGAACGAATCATTCAGTCAAACGATCGAATGATCTTTCGATCCGTTCTCCGGCAAGAGGACCTGTACGGAACGGAATAGGGCGCCCGCTCGTCATGTTGGGAGAGACATCAGCAAAGTTGCGTCCCCCAGACTCAAGTCAGTTGACAAGACCTGAGGGGTCGGTAGCCTTGCGCCCAGAAACTCAACTTGGCGGTCGCCGGCCTAGGCGGCCGACGGCAACGACGGAGGACGAGAACCCATGGCACGAGCGGTCGGTATCGACCTCGGGACGACCAACTCGGTCGTCGCAATTCTGGAGGGCGGGGAGCCCACCGTCATCGCCAACGCGGAAGGGTCGCGGACGACGCCGTCCGTCGTCGCCTTCGCCAAGAACGGTGAGGTCCTCGTCGGTGACGTGGCCAAGCGCCAGGCGGTGACGAACGTCGACCGCACCATCCGGTCGGTCAAGCGGGAGATCGGCACCGACTGGAAGACCAAGATCGACGACAAGGAGTTCACGCCGCAGCAGATCAGCGCGTTCGTGCTGCAGAAGCTCAAGCGTGACGCGGAGGCCTACCTCGGCGAGAAGATCACCGACGCGGTCATCACCGTGCCGGCGTACTTCTCCGACCACCAGCGGCAGGCCACCA
>JAOPYO010000176.1 GCA_025964575.1 Actinomycetes bacterium | reverse complement strand
TCGAGCGGAACACCACGATCCCGACCAAGCGCTCGGAGACCTTCACCACCGCCGATGACAACCAGCCGTCCGTGGAGATCCAGGTCTACCAGGGCGAGCGCGAGATCGCGGCGTACAACAAGAAGCTGGCCACCTTCCAGCTGACCGGCCTGCCGCCAGCGCCCCGCGGCGTACCGCAGATCGAGGTCACCTTCGACATCGACGCCAACGGCATCGTGAACGTCGCGGCCAAGGATCTCGGCACCGGCAAAGAGCAGAAGATGGTCATCTCCGGTGGCTCGGCTCTGCCCAAGGACGACATCGAGAAGATGGTCCGCGACGCGGAGCAGTACGCCGACGAGGACCGCAAGCGCAAGGAGGAGGCCGACGTCCGCAACCAGGCGGACACGCTCGCCTACTCCACCGAGAAGTTCCTGCGCGAGAACGGCGACAAGATCGCTGACGACCTCAAGAAGGAGGTCGAGGAGGCTGTCACCGAGGTGAAGAAGAACCTCGAGGGCACCGACACCGACGCGATCCGCACCAGCGCGGAGCAGCTCGCCACGGTCAGCCAGAAGATGGGCGCCGCGATGTACGCCCAGCAGCAGAGCGAGGCCCCGGCCGACGGGGCGGACGCCACCGCGGGTGCACAGGACGCCCAGGACGACGAGGTCGTCGACGCCGAGATCGTGGACGACGAGAAGGACAAGAAGAGCGAGGGCGGTGCCAAGTGAGCGTGCCTCCACCCAATGAGGGCGGGGAGCGCGAGGGGCCGGTGATCCGCGATAAGCGGCGCCTCGATCCCCTCACGGGACAGGTCCGGGAGCCGGCGCAGGCGTCGGCTCCCGGGGCCCCGGGGGCCGACGCCGGTCAGACCACCGAGTCGGGCGAGGGCCCCGCGCTGGAGAGCGAGACGGGGGAGGATTCCGAAGTGGCCAAGCTCAGTGCCCAGCTGGAGGAACGCACCAGCGACCTGCAGCGGCTTCAGGCGGAGTACTCCAACTACCGCAAACGGGTTGAACGAGACCGGACGGCCGTCCGTGAGCAGAGCCTCGGCAACGTGCTCAACGAGCTGCTTCCGATCCTCGACGACATCGGGCGCGCCCGCGACCACGACGAGCTGACCGGAGGGTTCAAGTCGGTCGGCGAGGCGCTCGAGGCAGCGGTCGGCAAACTCGGTCTGGAGCGGTTCGGAGAGAAGGGCGAGCCCTTCGACCCGACCGTGCACGAGGCGCTCCTCCACTCCTATTCCACGGACGTGACAGAGACGACCTGCGTGGACATCCTGCAGCCCGGTTACCGCATCGGTGGCCGGATCCTGCGGCCGGCCAGGGTCGCGGTCGCCGAGCCCGCCGAACCCTCTGAAGCCGACCCTTCTGAAACCGACAACGAGAAGTGAGCCGTCCGGGCAGCCGCCGGCTGCCCGGACACCCCACAGCAGAAAACGAAGGGGCCGTTAGTGAGCACCAAGGACTATTTGGAGAAGGACTACTACAAGGTCCTCGGTGTCTCGAAGACCGCCACCCAAGCTGAGATCAAAAAGTCCTACCGCAAGCTGGCACGGCAGTTCCACCCCGACGCCAACAAGGGTGACAGCGACGCCGAGGATCGGTTCAAGGAGATCTCCGAAGCCTACGACGTGCTGTCGGACGACAAGCGCCGCAAGGAGTACGACGAAGCCCGCGCCTATGGGGTCGGCGGATTCCGCGGCCAGCCCGGCGGTGGCATCGGCGACCTGGGCGACCTGTTCGGCCAGGCCGGGGCAGGGGAACGCATCGGTGACCTGTTCGGCGGCTTGTTCAACCGTGGCGGCGGGGCCGGCCGGCAGCAGACCAACCGCCGGGCCCGCCGCGGCGCCGACGTCGAGTCCGAGGTCACGCTGTCGTTCGCCGAGTCCCTCTCCGGCCTCACCGTGCCGCTCCGGCTGACCAGCGAGGCGGCCTGCCCGACCTGCCACGGCACCGGCGCCAAGACCGGCACGGTCCCCCGGGTCTGTCCCTCGTGTGAGGGCACCGGGCAGGAGAGCCGCAACATGGGCAGCTTCTCCTTCTCCGAGCCCTGCCACGAATGCCATGGCCGGGGCCTGGTCGTCGACGACCCGTGCACCACCTGCCACGGCAGCGGCCGGGCGACCGGTACCCGTACGATCCAGGCCCGCATCCCGGCAGGCGTCGCGGACGGCCAGAAGATCCGGCTCAAGGGCAAGGGCGCGCCCGGCGAGAACGGCGGCCCGGCCGGAGACCTCTACGTCAACATCAAGGTGACGCCGCACAAGGTGTTCGGCCGTGGCGGCGACAACCTGACCATCACCGTGCCGGTGACGTTCCCGGAAGCCGCCCTCGGCGGAGACATCGAGGTGCCGACCCACGGTGGGCTGCCGGTCACCTTGCGCATTCCGCCGGGCACCCCCAACGGCCGGACCTTCCGGGTCCGCGGCCGGGGGGCCACCCGCCGCGACGGCTCCAAGGGCGACCTGCTCGTCACCGTGGACGTCCAAGTTCCGCAGAAGCTCGACGACACCACTCGCGCGGCCCTGGAACAGCTCCGTGCCACCAACAGGGGCGACGACCTGCGCAGCGAGTTGCTGCAACAGGCCAGGGAGGGGTAACCCATGCCCGGCCGACCGGAGCGAGCAACCAGCGTGAGCAGGCGCGCGGCGGCTGGACTGAGGAGCGCGCGGAGCGAGGTACGAGCGAGCACGCGACGAGGGAAGCCGGCGCGTAAAAGCGCCTGCTCACCGCGCGAGCGGAGCGAGCGCCATGAACACGTGAGCGAAGGGAAGCGACGAGCATGACGTTCCCCGAGGACGCTCCCGTTTACGTCATCTCGGTGGCGGCTCAACTGTCCGGCCTCCACCCGCAGACGCTCCGTACGTACGACCGGATGGGGCTCGTCTCACCGGGTCGGACGTCGGGGCGCGGCCGCCGCTATTCGATGCGCGACATCGTCATGCTCCGAGAGATCCAGCGGCTCTCCCAGGAGGAGGGCATCAATCTGGCCGGCATCAAGCACATCCTCGAGCTGCAGCGCGAGACCGTACAGCTGCGTGAGGAACTGGTCCGGCTGCACGCACTGATCGACGAGCTGGGCAACGAGCTGGAGTCGACCCGGTCGGTCGCCGCCCGGCTCGCCCAGCTGCGCAACACACCCGGCCAGGGTGGCGCGGACCTGGTGCCGATCCGGCAGACCAGCGTCGTCCTCTGGCGACAGCACAACAACGAAGAGACCTAAGCCCCTGGTGTGATCACCGGCCGTTCGGCGAGCCTGATCACGCCGGGACATGCAGGACGGGAAGCGGGATTCACGTGGATTACAAGCTGACGCAGAGGAGCCAGGAGGCCCTGTCTGCGGGAGTCAGGCGGGCTGCGACCGAGGGCAACCCCCAGGTGGAGCCCCCGCATCTGCTGGTGGCCCTGCTGGGCCAGAGCGAGGGCACCGCCGTACCGCTGCTGGAGGCCGTCGGGGCCGACTGGCAGGCGCTGCGGCGGAAGGCCGAAGAGAAGCTCGCCGAACTCCCCAAGGCCGCCGGTTCGACGGTCGGCGCGCCACAGATGTCCCGCCAGCTGCTGGTCGTGCTCAACACCTCCGCGAACCGCGCCAAACAGCTCGAGGACGAGTACGTCTCGACCGAGCACCTGCTGGTCGGGCTGGCCACCGACGGCGGCCCCATCGCGACCCTGCTGCGCGAGGCCGGGGCGACGCCGCAGGCATTGCTCGACGCGTTCGAGAAGGTCCGCGGGCATGCGCGGGTGACCAGCGAGAACCCCGAAGGGACCTACCAGTCCCTCAGCAAGTACGGCGTGGACCTCACTGAGCGGGCCCGCGAGGGCAAGATCGACCCGGTGATCGGCCGGGACGCCGAGATCCGCCGTGTCGTCCAGGTCCTCAGCCGGCGCACCAAGAACAACCCCGTGCTGATCGGGGAACCGGGCGTCGGCAAGACCGCCGTGGTCGAGGGTCTGGCGCAGCGCATCGTCGCGGCCGACGTGCCCGAGTCACTGCGCGGCAAGCGGCTGATCTCGCTGGACCTGAGCGCGATGGTCGCGGGCGCCAAGTTCCGCGGCGAATTCGAGGAGCGCCTCAA
Source organism: Actinomycetes bacterium (assembly GCA_025964575.1). GTDB lineage: Bacteria > Actinomycetota > Actinomycetes > Streptosporangiales > Streptosporangiaceae > Actinomadura_E. Next base: position 41,203 of record JAOPYO010000176.1, on the reverse strand, counting down.
GGCCGTGCTCAACGAGATCAAGGAGAGCAACGGCCAGGTCATCACGTTCATCGACGAGTTGCACACCATGGTCGGCGCGGGCGCGGCCGAAGGCGCCATGGACGCCGGCAACATGCTCAAGCCGATGTTGGCCCGTGGCGAACTGCGCATGATCGGCGCGACCACGCTGGACGAATACCGGGAGCGGATCGAGAAGGACGCCGCCCTGGAGCGGCGGTTCCAGCAGGTCTTCGTCGGTGAGCCGACGGTCGAGGACACCATCGCCATCCTGCGTGGTCTCAAGGGCCGCTACGAGGCGCACCACCAGGTACAGATCGCCGACGCCGCACTGGTGGCGGCCGCGACGCTGTCCGATCGCTACATCACCGCGCGGTTCCTGCCCGACAAGGCCATCGACCTCGTGGACGAGGCGGCCTCGAGACTCCGGATGGAGATCGACTCCCGTCCGCTGGAGATCGACGAACTTCAGCGCTCCGTGGACCGGCTCAAGATGGAGGAACTGGCACTCTCCAAGGAGTCCGACGAGGCCTCCAAGCAGCGGCTGCAGCGGCTGCGCAAGGATCTGGCCGACAAGCAGGAGCAGCTCAACGCCCTGGTCGGCCGTTGGGAGCAGGAGAAGGCCGGTCTCAACAAGGTCGGTGAGCTCAAGAAGCGCCTGGACCAGCTCCGCGGTGAGGCCGAGCGGGCCCAGCGCGACGGCGATCTGGAGACCTCCGCCCGGCTCACCTACGGCGAGATCCCGGCCCTGGAGAAGGAGATCGCCGCCGCCTCGGAGGCCGTCGAGAACCGCGACGCCATGGTCAAGGAGCAGGTCGGTCCCGATGACGTGGCCGACGTGGTGGCGGCCTGGACCGGCATCCCGGCCGGCCGGCTGCTCGAGGGCGAGACCGCCAAGCTGCTGCGCATGGAGGACGAACTCGGCCAGCGCCTGGTCGGCCAGTCAGACGCCGTCCGGGCGGTGTCCGATGCCGTACGGCGATCTCGTGCGGGCATCGCGGATCCGGACCGGCCGACCGGCTCGTTCCTGTTTCTGGGCCCGACCGGGGTCGGCAAGACCGAGCTGGCCAAGGCCCTGGCGGACTTCCTGTTCGACGACGAGCGGGCGATGACCCGTATCGACATGAGCGAATACTCCGAGAAGCACTCGGTGGCCCGCCTGGTCGGTGCGCCACCCGGCTATGTCGGATACGAGGAGGGCGGCCAGCTCACCGAGGCGGTCCGCCGCAGGCCGTACACGGTCGTCCTGCTCGACGAGGTGGAGAAGGCGCACCCCGAGGTGTTCGACGTGCTGCTCCAGGTGCTGGACGACGGCCGACTGACCGATGGCCAGGGCCGTACGGTCGACTTCCGCAACACCATCCTGATCATGACCTCGAACCTGGGCTCGCAGTTCCTCGTCGACCAGGCGCTGGAGAACGGCGCCAAGCGCGAAGCCGTCATGACCATGGTGCGGGGGGTGTTCAAGCCGGAGTTCCTCAACCGGCTCGACGACGTGATCATCTTCGATGCGCTGTCCACCGAGGAACTCACCCGGATCGTGGATCTGCAGGTCGACCAACTGGCCCGGCGACTCGCCGCCCGGCAGCTCAGGCTGACCGTGACGCCCGCCGCCCGCGAATGGCTGGCGCTCACCGGATACGACCCGCTGTACGGCGCGCGCCCGCTCCGGCGGCTCGTCCAGTCCGCGATCGGCGACCAACTCGCCCGCGCGCTCCTGGCCGGCGAGATCCGCGACGGCCAGGAGGTCATCGTCGATCTCGACGAGGCCGCCGACAGGCTGGTCGTCACGTCCGGCTGACCTCCAGGGATCCGTGGTGGCCTGTGGAGATCCTGTTCTGACGAACTGCTGGGCGTCTACCCGGCCGAGAGCTCGGCGGCGAGTAGCGCGCCGACGCGCCGCCAGGCGTCTTCGGCGACGGCCGGGCGGAACGTGTCGCGCTCGTCGCAGGCGAAACCATGCGGGGTGCCGGGGTAGACGACCAGCTCATGGCGTACGTCTGCGGCGCTGAGCTCTTCGCCGATCCGCCGGGTCTGGTCGGCGGAAACGGCATGGTCCTGATCTCCGACCAAGATCAGCAGGCGGCCGTCGTGCTTCGCGATGCCGGGGGCGAGCGACAGGGTGGGTTCGGGGCGGCTGAGGGCGATGTCGGTGGTCGGGAGCCAGCCCGGATAGAAGGCGGCGGTCGCGGCCAGATCCAGCTGGGTGGCGGCGAAGTAGGCGATGTGACCCCCGAAGCTGAACCCGACCATCCCGGTCTTCGGGGACGTACCCATGCTGTCCCGGAGATAGGTGATCGCGGCCCGTAGGTCGCTCAGCACGCCGGGCCGGGTCACCTGTTCCAGCAGTTCGAACCCCCGGCTGCGGCCTTCTGGGGAGGCGGCGAGTTCGATGCCCGGGGCGACGCGGTGGTAGAAGTCAGGTGCGATGGCGACGTACCCGAGCTGGGCGATGCGCTCGGTCATATTCCGGATGTACGAGGTCAGACCGAACATCTCGAAGCCGACAATCACTCCGGGATAGCGGCCCGGCGCCGTGGGCCTCGCAAGGTAGGCGCCCATCGTTCCATCCTCGACCGGGAGCCCGAGGTGCTCGCTGACGATGTCGTACTGCATGGGAATCTCCTGCCTGGGCCTGGCGGTCAGCCCCGGTCATTCATCCTGTGGTACCCGGACGAGATCATCCAGTGCTCTGGTCAGCCCAGGAACATCCTGCCGGGGTCTGCCAGGACCAGGAACAACCGACCAACCCACACCGTTTCGGAAGTCATGCAACAGGACGGACAGCTCGGGGAGTTTCTGCGTACGCGGCGCGCCCGGTTGCGGCCCGAGGACATCGGTGCCGCCCCGTTCGGCGGCCAGCGGCGCGTCCCGGGACTGCGCCGGGAGGAACTCGCCCAGGTGGCCGGGGTCAGCGTCGACTACTACACCCGCCTGGAGCAGGGGCGTGCCCGCAACGTGTCCGCGGACGTGCTGGACGCGGTCGCCGGCGCTCTGCGCCTCGATTCTGACGAACGCGCTCACCTGCGCAATCTCGCCGCTCCCGGGCAGGCCGATCCCGCACCGACCCAGCAGGTCGGCCCAGAGCTGCGGCAGGCCCTCGCCGCCATCACCAGCGTTCCCGCGTACGTCATCGGACGGCGGCTGGACGTGCTGGCCTGGAACGACCTGGCCCGGACCCTGGTCATCGACTTCCCCGCTCAGGCCCCTGCAGAGCGCAACATGGCCCGGCTGACCTTCCTCGACCCGGTTGCCAGAGACGTATTTCCCGACTGGGAGCACAAGGCCCGCGAGACCATCGCCAACCTGCGGCTGGACGCCGGACGCCACCCGAACGATCCTCAGCTGGCGGAACTCATCGATGAGCTCTCCAAGGGCAGCGACGACTTCCGCCGGCTCTGGGCCGATCACGATGTCCGTGGCAGGACCCGCGGGCGCAAGCACTTCCGTCACCCGCTCACCGGCGAGCTGGCCCTCGACTACATCTCCATGCGAGCCCCCGACGACCCAGACCTGGCATTGATCATCTACAGTGCCCCGCCTGGATCCGAGGCCGCAGACTGTCTGCGCCTGCTCGCCGGGCTGGCCCCAGGAACCCGCCATCCTCACCCGGTCAACCTGGCGTGAGCAACCAGAAATCCGTACGTGTTCGCGCGCCCGAAGAACAGCTGACCGGTCTCCATCACATGAACTAGACTTAGTCTAGTCAGAATGTTCGTCCAGCCGGAGGCGGGGACATGGGCGCAGTCGAGCAATACAACATCCACGAGGCCAAAACGCAGCTCTCGCGGATCATCGAACAGGTCGAGCGGGGCGGCGAGGTCGTCATCAGCAGGGCCGGCAAACCGGTGGCGAAGGTAGTGCCCCTCAACACCAGCGTGCAGCGCACTGGCCGCGGCTCGCTGAAGGGAAAGCTCGTCCTCGCCGACGACTGGGACTCGGCCGAGACCAACGCCGCCATCGCTGCCGACTTTGGGATGGACTCATGAGTCTGCTCCTGGACACCCACGTCGTCCTCTGGTGGCTGGCGGACGAACCGGGACTGGCGGAGGACATCAAGGATCGGATCGACTCTGAGTTGGACGTGTTCGTGAGCGCGGCGACGACCTGGGAACTCACCATCAAGCAGGCGCTCGGCAAGATCGGACCCCCGGATCTGCCGGAACGAGTCGCCGGTAGCGAACTACGCGAACTGCCGATCACCTCCCGCCACGCCATACGAGCAGGTCGGCTTCCTCCCATTCACTGTGACCCCTTTGACCGCATGCTCATCGCACAGGCGCAATGCGAAGGCCTCACGCTGGTCACTCGTGACGGCGAGATCCAGAAGTACGACGTTTCACTTCTGCACGTGTAGGCACCCACCCACCGGACGCGCTTCGATCGCGCGGCGGTGCACGTAGGCGTCTCCGGTGACTTGGGCGAGTTGGCCGATTGCGGCCTGGGCCATGTCGCGGACCAATCCCCTAGCAAGGAGAGCGCAATGCCGACGCCTCGCCATGCACGTCCAGTGGCCGGCCTTGCCCGCCTCGTCCGGCGCGTCATCGAACGGATCCACCAGGTCGCGGCCAGCGGTGCCACCCGGGTGCCCGGCCTCTCCGGCGTGATCCTGATGGCGCAGAACCATCCCGCGTTGTTCCGGATCGGGGGCGCGGTCATCGTGCTGGTCACCGCAGCCGCCGCCGTCCTCGTCGGCGGCTCGGTGTCCTCTCCCCCGAAGGCCACGACCGCCGAACCGCCGAGGGTGACCGCTCAGTCCTCGGCCACCGCTCTCCCGACTCCGGTTCCTTTCGGATCTCCCTCACTCGCAGCGAGCAGCCCCAGCCCCGTACTCACCACCCCCGGTCCCAGCCCCAGTCATGTGAGGCCCGGGACCAGCTCACCCACTATCGCGCCGACCGTTATCGCGCCGACCGTGACCTCGCAGATCACCCCGCACCCGACCAGCGGGCAAACACAGCAACCCACCCACGTTCCGCCGGCATGCGTTCCCGTCTGGCGGAACGACTCCGTACCCGCCTCCAGCGCACCGGGCGGCACCCTCGCCGCCGTGGCGAGCGCCGCCCACGACGACGTGTGGGCCGTCGGGACCACCGGCAACGGTACGTCGGGACCCGACGCCAGTCATGGACTGGCCGAACACTGGAACGGCCGCACCTGGTCCGCCATCGCTACACCGCGTCCCGACAGCCGGAGCAAGCTGCTGGGCGTGACCGCCCCCAGCAGAACACTGGCCTGGGCCGTCGGCGTCTCGGTCCTGGACGGTCATTACCAGACCCTGATTCTGCGGTGGGACGGAACCCGATGGACCCGGACGTCCAGCCCCAACCCGGGTACGAGGATCAACTACCTGGTGTCGGTATGGGCACCCAATCCGCAGGAAGCCTGGGCCGTCGGCTACACCAGCACCGGCTCTGGTCCGCTGAAGGGGCTCGTCCTGCACTGGAACGGGACCGATTGGGTTCCGGTTCACATCCCGGACACCACTGAGCGCGCCCTGCTGCTCGGTATCCACGGCAGCGGGCCGAGCGACGTCTGGGCGGTCGGCCGGCTCGGCAACCGCACGCTCTCGGAGCACTGGAACGGCACAACCTGGAGCATCGTCGCCAGCCCTGGTGACCCCGGTACCACCATGAACCTCACCGGTGTCTGGGCCCGGTCGTCCACCGATGTTTGGGCGGCCGGCGGCTACGTCGACGGCGCGGGCCAAAGCCATCCGCTGGCCGCGCACTTCAACGGCACCGCCTGGTCGACCAACGTCCCGCCCGACCCGGGCGACAGCAGCGTGTTCAGTGTGGTGGCGCCGGCCGACCGCGACGTCTGGCTCTTCGGCGTCCGCGGCAACACCGGTGAGGCCACCGGGTCACAACTCATCCAGCACTGGAACGGCTCGTCCTGGAGCACGCTGACCAGCCCCAGCACACCCGGCGGATTCCTGCGCGGCGCCACCGCACGCGCGGGCGAGATCTGGGCGGTCGGTTGGCGCACCGATCCCAATTCCACCCACGCCCCCCTCAGCAATTCCCACCGCTGCTGACCGGACCCACCGCCCCGGCGAAAACACTTTGCCTGGCACCTGTCCGGGCTGCCAGCCTGGTTGAGCCGCCCAGCAGAAAGGGACTCCCATGTCGACGCTTCGGGTCACCGCGGAGCAGCTGACGATTCATCCGCACGACAACGCCGACGCGCTGGAACTGGCTCAGGTCGGGCTCTACCGGGCCGTGGTCGCCAAGGGGCAGTACCGCACCGGCGACTGGGCCCTGTACATCCCGGAAGGCTCACTGCTGCCCGAAGCGCTGATCGAGGAGCTCGGGCTCACCGGCAAGCTCGCGGGGTCACAGAAGAACCGGGTCAAGGCCGTACGGCTGCGCGGCGAACTGTCGCAGGGCATCGTTTGTCGTCCACAGGCTGTGGATAACTTCGACCTGGCGCAGGCCCAAGCCGGCGGGCGGAACTTCGCCGAGGAGCTCGGTGTCACCAAATGGGTGCCGGAGATCCCGGTGCACATGGCCGGCGAGATGGTCCAGGCGCCCGACCTGATTCCGTGGATCGAGATCGAGGACATCAAGCGCTATCCCGGCATCTTCGAGCCGGGCGAGCCGATCACCGCGACCGAGAAGGTCCACGGTTCCGCCTGCCTGTTCTCCCTGGTCGGGGGCGAGCCTTACGTCTCTTCCAAGGGGTTCGGCGGCAAGCGACTGGCGATCGCCAACCCGGCGAACCTCTATTGGCGCGCGATCGAGGCCTACGACGTGCCCGCGAAGGCGGCACGGATCGGCGAGCTGCTGGGCGTGGACCGGGTCGGTGTCTTCGGCGAGGTGTTCGGGCAGGGCGTGCAGGACCTGCACTACGGCACCAGCGCCAGAGGTGCGCTGCCGGGCTACGCGATCTTCGACGTGGCGGCGGCGTCGGGCAATGGCGAGGTGCGGTGGCTGGACCCCGACGAGCTGATCGATCTGCTCCGCAAGGTCGAGTTGCCGGAGGTGCCGCGGCTCTACACCGGTCCGTACGACGAGTCAGCGCTGATGGAGTTGGCCACCGGCCGGGAAACCGTGTCCGGCAAGGCCACCCACCTGCGTGAAGGACTGGTCGTACGGCCTGCCCGTGACCGCTACAGCCCGATCACCGGCGGCCGCGCCATCGCCAAGTTCGTGTCGCCGGTCTATCTCATCCGCAAGGGCGGCACCGAGTACGAATGACCGCTCCTGTCCCGCCGTGATAGGGAAGCAGGTTATGAGCCGATTGGTGCTTGGCCCCCTGCTCCGTCACGTCGGTGAACGGACCGCGACCGTCTGGGTGGAGACCGAGCAACCCTGCGAGGTCCACGTCTCCTGCGACGAGCGCGGTCCGTTCACCGCCCGCACGTTCACCGTGCACGGTCACCACTACGCGCTGGTGGAGGTGGACGGACTCGAGCCGGGGTCGGCGACGCCCTACGAAGTGAGCCTCGACGGGGAGAAGGTCTGGCCGGAGCCGCAGTCGCCCTTCCCTGTCAGCCGGCTCCGTACGCTGGGCGGCCCCGGCGCGCCACTGCGGGTGACGTTCGGCTCGTGCCGGGTGGCCCCGGCCTCCATCGCGACGCACGGCATCGACGCACTGTCGGCGTTCGCCCACCAACTGGCTGCCGGCGGTGGCGTCACGGATGAGGGGGCGGCCTCCGACGCCTGGCCGAGCGTGCTGCTGATGATCGGCGATCAGGTGTACGCGGACAGCACCGGCGAGCGGCTGCGCGAGTTCATCCGGACCCGGCGCGACATCACCGCGGAGCCGCACGATGAGATCGCCGACTTCGAGGAGTACACCGAACTGTACCGACTGGCCTGGGGCGAGGACCCCGCCGTGCGCTGGCTGCTCTCCACCCTGCCCAGTCTGACCATCTTCGACGACCATGACGTCCGCGACGACTGGAACACCTCGTACACCTGGCGGCAGCAGATCTCGGCGCGGCCCTGGTGGCGGCAGCGCATCATCGGCGGCATCGGGTCGTACTGGGTCTATCAGCACCTGGGCAACCTGTCCCCGGCCGACCGCGCCGCCGATCCGCTGTACGCGGCCGTAGTGAGCGGAACCGAGGACGCCGGAAAGTCCGTGGACGAGTTCGCCGAACGGGCTGACCAGGAGCCGGCCAGCACCCGATGGAGCTATGCCCACGACCTCGGCGACACCCGGCTCATCGTCATCGACAGCCGCTGCTCCCGGCTGCTGACCGCCGACCGGCGCGCGATGCTGGACGACGAGGAGCAGGCCTGGTTCGACGCCCAGTGCACCGGCGGTGTCGACCATCTGCTCATCGCCAGCTCACTGCCCTATCTGCTGCCGCCGTCCATCCATCACACCGAATCGTGGAACGAGGCGGTGGCCCGCGGAGCGTGGGGGCGGCGCGGTGTGGAGTTCGGGGAGAAGGTGCGCCAGGCCGCCGATCTGGAGCACTGGGCGGCGTTCGAGACCTCGTTCCGGTTGGTCGCCGAGGCGGTGTCCGCGGTGGCACGGGGCGACCGCGGAGTCGCCCCGGCGAGCATCTCGTTCCTCTCCGGCGACGTGCACTACTCCTACCTGGCCAAGGTGCGTGGGCTGCCGATCTATCAGGTGGTGTGTTCTCCGATGCGCAACCCACTGAAGGGGTTCTTCAAGTGGGCGAACGTAGCGGCCTCCTGGCGGGTGACGTCCGCTCCCGTACGGCTGATGGCGAAGCTGGCCCGGGTGCCCGAGCCTCCCCTCCGGTGGAAGCTGACCCGGCGGCCCACGTTCGACAACGCACTCGCGACGATGGAGATCGACGGCCGGAAGGCCTCCGTTCACTGGGACACCTCGTCCACTGAGACCACCATGGCCGAGGTCGGCAGAGCCACCCTGGCCTGAAATCGGGGCCACGTCACCACGCCCATGTGTGGCTTAAGACTTCGTCCGGACCGCACCCCTCCCACATAGATCCTCCGAGCATCTCCGTAAAGTTCATGGAGGACGTATTACGGACAGAATGGAACCCCTGGTAGCGTCCGCGCAGGCAATCCCCTGGTTGGGGGGTTGCTCCGAGGCCAGGATCAGGTCTGGCGGTGACGCCGAATCGCCTGATTGGCTTACGGCTCCAGAGGACTTCACTACGCTATGGATGCCCGAACACATCCGCGGAGTGGGTCCTTGACAAGGGCCCCGTGTTGAGGAAGGGCGGTGTCGCGTGGATCGCTGTGTGCTGTTCGTAGATGCCGGTTACCTGCTGGCCGACGGCGCGATGGCGGTGCACGGAACGCGCCATCGTGAAACCGTCTCGTGGGACTTCGGTGGGCTGCTCCAGCTGCTCGGCAATCTCGCCCGGGAGCGCACCAGCATGCCGTTGCTGCGCTGCTACTGGTACGAGGCGACGGTCGAGGGCCGCCGGGCACCCGAGCACGAGGCGCTGGCGGACCTGCCAGGTCTCAAGCTGCGCCTGGGCCGGGTCCGGCCCGGCCGCCGTGAGGGCGTCGACACCGAGATCCATCGAGACCTCATGACCCTGGCCCGTAACGGTGCCGTCGCCGACGCGATCGTGGTCAGCGGCGACGAGGACCTCGCCCAGGTCATCTCCGACGCTCAGGATCTCGGCGTGCGCGTGACGGTGGTGCATGTGGCGGTCGACGGCAACTGGACGATCTCCCGGGTGCTGCGCCAGGAGTGCGACGACCTGATCGAGATCGGCTCCAGCCACCTGCGGCCCTACGTCAATCTGCTGGGCGGCATGAACGGCATGAGTGGCATGAACGCCAACGGTATGAACGGCATGGACACCTCGTCCTCGCCGCTCTCGAACGGTCATGCCACCAGCTCCGGCAACTCCATGGCGTCGCTGCAGAACGGATCGCTCAGCAGCCCGCCACCCGGTTCGCCGATCAGCGGCCAGCTGCCGCAACTCTCCGCGCCCATGTCGACCCCGTCGATGAATTCGTCCCTGAACTCATCGATGACGTCGGGCAACGGGTCGCAGAACTCGTCGATGGGCATAGGTGGCCCCACATACTCGGCACCTCCTCCGATGAGCAGCGCGCCGTCATACCTCATGCCGCCCTCGTCACCTCCCCAGCAGCAGCCCCTCTCGCAGCAAGGCCCCTACACCGCGCCGCAGCAGATGACGCCCGCGCCGGTGCAGCAACCCACACCGACCCTGTCGGACGCGGTCAAGGCCGCCCACAAGGAGGGCCAGGACTTCGGCGAGTCCGTCGCCCGCGACGCGCCTGCGCTCTGGCTCGAAGCGGTGCTCGCTCGCAAGCCACGGATGCCCTCTGACCTCGAGGCCCGGCTGCTGCAGGGATCGTCGCTGCCGATCGATTTCCTCCTGCACGACGAGGTCCGGCACGCCCTACGGCGCGGCTTCTGGGACGCTCTCGAACGTTCCCGGCGGTAAGAGTGCCGGCTGCGGCATACACCAGGGCTTTTCGCGATCATTCACAAATCACCCGCTTCATCGGCCGATCGGCGGGTAGCGTCAAAGTGTGATGCATGTGACGGAAGACGATCTCGACGACCTGGAGTTCGACACGCTCCGCACGGGTGATCACGCTTCGGCGGCACAGCGACTCTCGGATTTGGCCGAGTCTGTGTCCGGCGGGGTGTCCCGGGCCAAGATCCTGCTCCGCGCAGGCGAGCAATGGCAGCACGCGGGCGACTATGCGAGAGCCGCCGAGTTCTATCGGCGCGCCATCGACGACGGGGGCGACTGCTATGGCGATCCCCGCGCCTATCTCGCCGATGCTCTCTTCGAGCTGGGCCAGCCCGAAGAGGCCCGGACGCTGGTCGAGCAGATCCGTGCCGACGATCCGCGTGACCCGGAGGTCTATCGCACCGTGGCGGAAGTGCTCTATGCCCAGGGCGACACGAACGGGGCCCATGAGTGGGCGACCGCCGGAGCGGACGTCGTGCTGGCCATCCGGGAGCGCAGCGTGGAGGAGACGGCCCCTGGCGTGCCCGCGCCCGAAGCCGAACACTCCGAGTTGGTGGAGGCGGCCGAGTCCGCGGAGGAGAGCCTGGAGGCGCTGCTGCGGCTGCGCTACCGGTCGCGCGTCGACCTTGGCCGTCCGGAGGACGACTACGACGCCCTGCTCGACGACCTGCTCAAGGCATGAGGTGAGCCACCCGGTCGCCGTCAGAGCGTGATGATGAGCTGGTGCAGAGCCTGCGGGAGGTCTGCCTGTTCGGGGCTGGTCACGGGCCAGCCCCGCAGCCTCGCCTGGCGCGCCTCCTGGTCGTACGCAGTGGACAGGTGCAGATAGCCGCAGGGCGCGTCCGGCCAGTCCTCGGGGACCGGCACCTCCTGGACCCTCTGGTGGCCGTGCCCGTGATCCGGGGTCTGCGGCGCCCGCAAGACCATGGGGAGCTGTGCGTCCACGAAGACGTAGGCGCCGACCGATCGGTGCGCGGCCCGCTGGGCGGCCGCGATCGACGGCAGCAGCGGGCCCGCCGCACCGTGACCGACCAGGACGAGCGGTGCCTTGGGCGCGGAGGCGGCGATGATCAGGGCTGCCCGCGCGACGTAACGCATGCCGTCTTCGCCGCGAACGTCCGGCGCGACGACGACCAGACCATACGATCTGAGCGTTTCGGGGAGCTGTCCCCACGCGGCGACGGTGTCCAGCGGGCCATGCAGTAAGACCAACGTCCCGGGCGTCATCAAGGTAAAGCTACAGGCCGGGAGCCCGGCTCCGGCCGGCGCAATAAGCTACTGCCTGTGAGCGACCGTGAAGACCTGCTGAAACACATCAAGGACAAGGCCGTGGTACACGGCGACGTCGTGCTGTCCTCGGGACAGCGGGCGTCCTTCTACGTCGACCTGCGCCGGGTCACCCTGGACGCCCGGGCGGCCCCGCTGATCGGCCGGGTCATGCTCGAGGTGACGGGCGACCTCGGCTATGACGCGGTCGGCGGGCTGACCCTCGGCGCGGATCCGGTGGCCCTCGCCATGCTGCATGCCGCGGCGGCCCGCGGTCAGGACCTGGACGCCTTTGTCGTACGGAAGGCGGGCAAGGCGCACGGCCTGCAGCGCCGGATCGAAGGACCCGAGGTGGCGGGCCGCCGGGTGCTCGCCGTCGACGACACCTCCACGACCGGCGGTTCGGTGCTCACCGCCGTGGAGGCGCTGAGGGAGGCCGGTGCCGAGGTCGTCGGCGTCGCCACGATCGTCGAGCGAGGCGCCCGCGAACGGGTGGAGAGCGAAGGCCTGGAATATCGCTCGGCCTACGGCCTCAGCGACCTCGGCCTGGCCTGACCTCGGCCCTGGCGAGCTCCAGGGCCGCTCGTCCGGTCCTCACGAGCCCAGTCGGCCCCATGACCCTGCCTGAGGTCCTCTGATCCCGCACTGGCGTGGTCAGGGGCTCTCGAGGCTGCGGGGTCAGGCGGGGTCGACGGTCCAGGACTGTTTGCCCGCTTTCCCCTTGGACACCGTCTTGCCGTGGATCCGAACCTCAACGTTCTCGGCCGGGTCCACGACGACGACCATCTCGGGGAGATCGAAGTACCGCACCTCGCCGTGGTTGAGGGGGCCCTTGTAGAGCGTCTGCGCGTTTCCCGGCGTGGCGACGTACACCTGAGCCGCGCCGCGGGTGACCTGGATGAGCAGCGCGTGGAGGCCGGCCGGTGACGTCGCGGAAACTTTCCCGGATTGTCGTGTCTGTGTCACCACCGTCGGGGTCGGTCCAGGGGCCGCCGACTGGTTCGTGAGCGCGCCAAAGAGCGCGATCCCGCCGACGATGAGCAGCGCTAATGCCAGCACGACCGCGGTAACCGCGATCAAGATGCGCGCGTGACCCCTGGGGTCCGGCCGATGACGTCCCACATGGGGAGGTTAGCGGGAACTGTCACCTGTCAGCGACGGTCGTGACTCTTCCGAGTCGTTCTTCTTCCCGGAATCTCCCCGGCCCTTGAAAATCTCGCGGATCACCGGGATCAGTGAAGCGGTCACCGCGAGCAGCACGACCGGAAGAACGATCTTGTCGATCCCGCCGATTTTGGAGCCCGCGAAGTACCCGACCAGCACAATCGTCTCGGTCCAGAGAATCGCCCCGACCACGTTCCAGGCGAAGAACCGGACGGCGCCCATCTCCAGCATCCCGGCCAGCGGGTTGAGGAAGGTGCGTACGACGGGAATGAATCTGGCCAGCACGACGGCGCGGGCCGGGCCAAATTTATGAAAATAATGCTCGGCCTTCGCCACGTGCTCCTGTTTGAAGAGCCGTGACTTGGGCCGGTCGAACAGCTTCCGGCCGTACTTCGCACCGAGGAAGTGCCCGAACTGGGCGCCCGCGATCGCGAAGAGCGGGGCGAGGACCAGCAGCAGGGGCAGGGACAGCTGCGGAATGTGCGCGCCCGCCGCCCCCTTGGCCGTCGCGAAGATCCCGGCGCTGAAAAGCAGCGTGTCACCGGGCAGGAAGAACCCGATGAGCAGCCCCGTTTCAGCAAAGAGGACGCAGAGGATCCCCAGAACACCGAAGGTGGTGATGAGGGAGGTCGGGTCGAGCCAGTTCACAGCGAGATCCACGCGTCAACACTACCCGCCGAACTACCCGCCGACGGGGTTTCGTTTCTGCCCGCGATGAACTTCGGGATACTGGCCTCGGGGCGGCATGCTGTAACCGGCGGTACTTCTGTCCGGTGGCGTGTCCGCCGGGCAGTGCCGGAGACCCGTAGGAGAGGATCTAAGACATGCCTATCGCGACCCCTGAGGTCTACGCGGCGATGCTGGACCGCGCGAAGCAGGACGGCTTCGCCTATCCCGCCATCAACGTGACATCGAGCCAGTCCCTCAACGCCGCCCTGCGTGGCTTTGCCGAAGCCGAGAGCGACGGCATCGTCCAGGTCTCCACGGGCGGCGCCGAATACCTGTCCGGTTCGAAGGTCAAGGACATGGTGACCGGCGCGGCTGCGCTCGCCGAGTTCGCGCGGGTGGTGGCCGAGAAGTATCCGGTCAACATCGCGCTGCACACCGACCACTGCCCCAAGGACAAACTCGACGGCTTCATGCGGCCGTTGATCAAGATTTCGCAGGAGCGGGTGGCGCGCGGCGAGCAGCCGCTGTTCCAGTCGCACATGTGGGACGGCTCGGCCGTGCCGCTGGACGAGAACCTGGCGATCGCCGCGGAACTTCTCGAGGAGTGCGCCAGGGCCCACGTGATCATGGAAATGGAGATCGGCGTCGTCGGCGGCGAGGAGGACGGCGTCTCCAACGAGATCAACGAGAAGCTCTACACCACGCCCGAGGACGCCCTCGCCACCGTCGAGGCCGTCGGCCTGGGTGAGAAGGGCCGGTACATCCTGGCGGCGACCTTCGGCAATGTGCACGGCGTCTACAAGCCCGGCTCGGTGCAGCTACGGCCCACGGTGCTCAGGGACATCCAGGACGCGGTCGCCGCCAAGTACGGCAAGGACAAGCCGTTCGACCTGGTCTTCCACGGCGGCTCCGGCTCGACGCTGGAGGAGATCCGTGAAGCGCTCTCGTACGGCGTGGTCAAGATGAACATCGACACCGACACGCAGTACGCCTTCACCCGGCCGATCGCCGACCACATGTTCAAGAACTACGACGGTGTGCTCAAGATCGACGGCGAGGTCGGCAACAAGAAGCTGTACGACCCGCGCTCGTACGGCAAGGCCGCCGAGACCGGAATGGCCGCGCGCGTCACCGCCGCCTGCGAGAACCTGCTCTCCGTAGGCAAGAAGCTCGCATAAGACACACCCCTACTGTCGTGGTCTTGCAGTCCAGGTCGATCTGAACTTCAAGATCACGGCAGCAGGGGCCTGGCGCCGGGGCCGGGGATGGGCTCGACGTCGGCGGGACCGATCGAGGCGCCGCAGGAGTCGCATTTCAGCTCAGTCGTCAGCCGGCCGCCACAGCCGCGGTGCGCGATGATCAGCGGAGGCCCGTCGTCGGCATAGTGCCGGTCCCCCCACAGCAGCAGGGACATCATCGCCGGCCATAGCTCGACGCCCTTGCGGGTGAGGCGGTATTCGTATCGATCGGGGCGCTCCTGGTAGCGCACCTTGCGCAGGATGCCCTCGTCACACAGCCGGATGAGCCGGTCGGTCAGCACGTTGCGCGCGATCCCCAAGGTCTCCTGGAAGTCGTCGAACCGGCGTACGCCCTCGAGCGCGGTGCGGATGACGAGCATGGTCCAGCGATCGCCCACGATCTCCAGAGACCGGGCGATCGAGCAGTTCTGTGAATCGTAGGTACGCGGCAGCACGCCCTACATGATAAAGGGTTGCGTCAAACAACCGAATAGAGTTGCGTCATGAAACTCATTGAGGTGCAATAGGTTGCATGACACAACTCGATGTCCGCGGCGTGGCCCGGGTCGAGCGCGGCCTCAACGATGTACGCATCAGGCCGTACAACCTGACCGACCGGGACCGGCTGCGCCGGATAGGACTCTCCCCGGACAGCCTCTATCTGCGGTTCTTCTCCGGCACCCCGCGGATTCCCGAGTACTACGTCCAGGCTCTGCACCATATGGACCACTGGGATCACGACGCGATGGTCGCGATCCTCGATGATGAGATCATCGGCATCGCGGAGTACGTACGCGACCGTCACGACCGGGCCCGCGCCGAGGTCGCCGTCCTGATCACCGATTCCTGGCAGCGGCATGGACTGGCCCGGCCCCTGATCACCTTCCTGGCCCAGCTCGCCGAGCGGCGCGGCATCACCGAGTTCGACGCCGACGTCATGCTGCAGAACCGAGGTGGGCTCTCCGCGGTGCGCAGTGGCTGGCCCTCCGCACGAGCCGTTCACACCGGCGGTTCGGCCCATTTCCGGCTTCCGCTGCCCGTGCCGCCACCTGCCCCGCACGTGCTTCCGCGGGACTCGGGGTGATGCCGGCCGCACTCGGCGACTTACGATGGCCCGCATGAGCCAGAACCTGTTCGGCGGTCCGCCTGCCACCTTTCTGCCCGAGAACGACGAGGCCAAGAAACTCCTCGACGAGGGCGTCGAGCCCAAAGAGGTCGCGGCGAGGTTCCCCACCTACTCCTTGGCCTGGGCCCTGCTCGCGGAGAAGGAGTTCGAGGCCGGACATGTGATCCGGGCGTACGCCTATGCCCGTACCGGCTATCACCGCGGGCTGGACTCGCTGCGACGGGCCGGCTGGAAGGGCCACGGCCCGATCCCCTGGGAGCACGAGGCGAACCGCGGCTTCCTGCGCGCCCTGAACATCCTCGGCCGGGCCGCCGCCGCCATCGGCGAGGACGACGAGGCCGAGCGTTGCAAGACCTTCCTGCGGGACAGCAGCGCCGAGGCCGCGGACGCCATTGGCTGACGGCCCGGTGAACAAGGCCGCGCGGTAAAGCGCCTGCGCATTCGTTCGCGCGGCCTGTTCGGGGGTAGTATCTGACCGCAAGAGGCCCCTTGTCGCGCTTGCGATCAGGGGCTTTCGCCTTGAGAAGGAGAACGCCTGATGCCGGCCATCGTGCTTGTCGGGGCTCAGTGGGGGGACGAGGGCAAGGGGAAGGCCACTGACCTGCTCGGCGGGGACGTGGACTACGTCGTGCGCTATCAGGGCGGCAACAACGCGGGGCATACCGTCGTCATCGGCGACAAGAGCTATGCCCTGCACCTGCTGCCGTCGGGAGTGCTCTCCCCGGACGTCGTCCCGGTCATCGGCAACGGTGTGGTCATCGACCCGGGCGTGCTCCTCCAGGAGATCGATGGCCTCGAGGCCCGCGGCATCTCCTGCGACCGCCTCCTGATCTCGGCGAACGCGCACCTGATCATGCCGCACCACCGGGCGCTGGATAAGGTCACCGAGCGTTACCTGGGCCAGTCCCGTATCGGCACGACCGGACGGGGCATCGGCCCGGCCTACGGCGACAAGATCGCCCGCATGGGCGTACGGGTCCAGGACCTCTTCGACCCGAGCATCCTCACGCAGAAGATCGAACTGTCGCTGCGGGAGAAGAACCAGGTCCTCACCAAGGTCTACAACCGGCGCCCGATCGTGGTCGGCCCGATCGTCGAGGAGTACATCGCGTACGGCGAGCGACTCAAGCCGTACGTCGCCGACATCGGGCTGGTGCTCAACCGGGCCCTGGACGACGACAAGGTCGTGCTGCTCGAGGGCGCCCAGGGCACGCTGCTCGACATCGACCACGGGACCTACCCCTTCGTGACCTCGTCCAGCCCGACCGCGGGCGGGGCCTGTGCGGGCTCCGGGGTCGGCCCGACCAAGGTCACCAAGGTGATCGGCATCCTGAAGGCCTACACGACCCGGGTGGGTTCGGGACCGTTCCCGACCGAACTGCTGGACGAGATGGGCGAATACCTCCGGACGACCGGCGGCGAGTACGGCGTGACCACCGGCCGGAACCGCCGGTGCGGCTGGTTCGACGCGGTCATCGCCCGGTACGCCTCCCGCGTCAACGGCATCACCGACTTCTTCCTCACCAAGCTGGACGTGCTCTCCGGGCTGGACAAGGTGCCGGTCTGTGTGGCCTACGACATCGACGGCGTGCGCCACGACGAGATGCCGGCGTCCCAGACCGAGTTCCATCACGCCAAGCCGATCCTGGAGTTCTTCGACGGCTGGAAAGAGGACATCACCGGCGCGAAGACCTTCGAGAACCTGCCGCCGAACGCACAGGCGTATGTCCGGGCACTCGAGGACATGTCCGGCGCGCAGATCTCCGCGATCGGGGTCGGTCCCGGCCGCGACCAGACACTGACTCTGCGGCCACTCATCTGAGAGCTCGGTCACTCTCCGGTCTCAACTGGTTCAACCATGCCATCCGCCCCCGGGTGGGCTGTCTACTCTTGTGACCGCCGTTGTTGGTGAGAAAGTAACCGCCTGATCGGGGGACGTTTGGTTACTCTCGGTAATGTTCCCGGCGTGACCGAACGAGACGGGCGAGACGGGCGAGACGGGCGAGACGGGCGAGTCGAAGCGCACGGCCATCGAGGAGCACGCGGACTGCGGCCCGAGAACACGCTGCCGGGCTTCGCACACGCCTTCGAGATCGGCGTCGACGCGGTGGAGTTGGACGTCGGCCTCACCGCCGACGGCGTGGTCATCGTGAACCACGACCAGGTCCTGTCGGCGCTGACCGGCTGCGACACCGAGCCCGTCTGGCCGGAGGACCCGCAGTTCCCCTATGTGGGCAGGAAGATCCGCGATCTCACACTCGCCCAGATCAAGACCATTGACGCGGGCGTCCGGCAGGCCTTCTCCGAAGGGTGGCCCGCCGACAACGATCCCCTGGTCCTCACCCAGCTGCCGATGCCCGGCACCACGATGCCCACGCTGGCCGAGGTGTGCACGCTGCTCGATCGGTACGACTCGCGCCGTATCCACCTGGCGGTCGAGCTCAAGACCGACCCGTCCTGGCGCTACGACGACGTGGAACGCTTCGTCACGGCCGTCGCGGACGTTCTGGAGTCCTGCGGGATGAGCCGCCGGGCACGGGTGCTCGGCTTCGACTGGCGCGTCCTCACCGCCGCTCAGCGGGTGGCGCCGCGCCTCCGCCGGGTCGCCCTGGTCGAGGAGAAGACGCTCGTCCCCTCCCACTCCGCCGAATCCCATGAGGCGGTTTGGCCGTGGCTCGCCGGACTCGACCCGTCGGACTGGGTGGCCGGCGCGATGGCCATCGGGGCGAACGTGCTGTCACCCGAGCACACCCTGGTCACCCCTGAGTTGGTCCGCGACGCGCACTCGCTGAGCCTGCCGGTGACGGTGTGGACCGTGAACGACCCCGCCGACATGGCCCGCTTCATCGAGTACGGGGTGGACGCGATCGTCACCGACTACCCGGATCGGCTCCGTGCCGTGATGGAGTCCCAGGGTCTGCAACTCCCCCGCCCCGCCCGCGCCCGGGCCCGGGCCCGCAAGCCCGCCCGCACCCCATAACGCCGTGGGCATGCAATCGCATGCTCACGAAGGGATATTCGTGGCCTTGGCTGCGATGTCGGTGCGGAAGTGCATGCCGCGCATCTTGATCTTTCCGACGGCTTCGTAGGCGGTGGCCCGGGCGGCGGCGAGGTCGTCGCCGGTGCCGACCACGGTGAGCACCCGGCCGCCGGCGGAAAGCAGACGCCCCTCGTGGTCGCGCTTGGTCCCGGCATGCAGGACG
Source organism: Actinomycetes bacterium (assembly GCA_025964575.1). GTDB lineage: Bacteria > Actinomycetota > Actinomycetes > Streptosporangiales > Streptosporangiaceae > Actinomadura_E. The sequence continues at coordinate 22,129 of JAOPYO010000176.1, read as the reverse complement.
TACGCTCCCGGCACCGCGTTCGCCTCGTCGAGGCCCTCGATGACGTCACCCTTGACCGGTTTGGCGGGATAGTTCTCGGCCGCGATCACCACGGTCACCGCAGCACCGGGCCGCCACTCCAGCTCCAGGTCGGGGTCGAGCCCGCCGATCGCGCAGGACTGCAGCAGCCCGGCCAGCGGGGTCACCAGCCGGTCCAGGACGACCTGGGTCTCGGGGTCGCCGAACCGGGCGTTGAACTCGATGACCTTGATGCCCTTGGAGGTCAGGGCCAGTCCGGCGTAGAGCACCCCGACGTACGGCGTTTCGCGGCGGCGCAGTTCGTCGATGGCGGGCTGCACCACGGTCGCCATGGCCTCGTCCACGAGTCCCTCAGGAGCCCACGGGAGAGGTGTGTAGGCGCCCATGCCGCCGGTGTTAGGGCCTTTGTCCTGGTCGTAGGCGCGCTTGAAGTCCTGGGCGGGCAGCAGTGGCACCGCGTGCACCCCGTCGCTCAGCGCGAACAGCGAGACCTCGGGACCGTCGAGGTATTCCTCGATCACCACCCGGGCAGAGCCGTTCGCGTGGTCGGCCGCCTCGTCGCGGTCCGAGGTCACCACAACGCCCTTGCCCGCGGCCAGCCCATCGTCCTTCACCACGTAGGGTGCGCCGAACGCGTCCAGCGCCTCCTCGACCTCGCTGCCGTTCTCGCATACTCGGGCCGCCGCGGTCGGCACTCCCGCAGCCGACATGATCTCCTTGGCGAACGCCTTGGACCCCTCGATCCGTGCGGCCCTGGCATCCGGACCGAAACAGGGGATCCCGGCCTGCCGCAGCGCGTCACCGACCCCGGCGATCAGTGGCGCCTCCGGGCCGATCACCACGAGGTTGGGTCGCAGACGCCCGGCCAGCTCGACGACCGCGACGGGGTCGGTCGGGTCGAGCACATGGTTTTCGGCGAGGTCGGCGGTGCCGGCGTTGCCGGGCGCACAGAACAGCGCGGTGACGATGGGATCGTTGCTCAGGGCGCGGAGCAGGGCATGCTCACGACCGCCGGAGCCCAGGACGAGAACTCGCACCTGACGAGTTTAGGCCCGCGTCTTCGGCGTGGCGTCCTCGGTACGGACATATCCGAACTATCAGAAGTAGCCGGGCGTCATACGTAGCAGTGGTAACGTTCAGCTTGCTTGTGCACTGTCCCCGAGGGTGAAGGGAGGTGGTCGGAATGGACACCGGTGATCCGTGTAGTACCGCCGAGATTCCTCATAGTCCGAGCTCGACATGCAGCTGGACTCGTCCGCCCGCCTCTACTCGGCGTCCGGCCAACCCCCTCGTGCGCTCTCTCTCCGCCCTGTGATCGGTTAAGACCGAAGGGGTCGAGCGCGCGTTGCGCGCTCTTGGCCGGCGGGGAACGGAGCACCCCTCATGGCCATGACCAAAGTTCGCCCCGGTCTCGCGACCAAGGTTCTTTTCAAGCCGCTCACCCGGCCGCACCGTTCCCTCGAGGACGCCCCGGCCCCCCGCGGTTCAGCGGTGATCGACTGGGCCGCCTACATCGATGGCAAGCGCGTCATCACCGAAACGATCGCCGACGCCGTACGACTCGTACGCGATGGTGAGCTGGCTCCCTCGGAAGACGGCACCAGCGGGGGCTTCGTCTGGGTCGGCATGCATGAGCCCGATGCGCCCGAACTGGAGGAGTTGGCCGAGGTCTTCGGCCTGCACCCGCTGGCGGTGGAGGACGCGCTGCAGGCCCGGCAGCGGCCCAAGCTGGAGCGCTACGACCACAACGTGCAGTGTCTCGTGCTGAAGACGGTCGGCTATGTCGAACGGGGCCCTGAAGGCACCGAGGTCGTGGAGACCGGCCAGATAATGGTCTTCTCCGGGCCGGACTTCGTGGTGACCGTACGGCACGGCTCCCACAGCGCGCTCGGACCCGTACGCATGGATCTCGAGGACAACCCGGGGCGGCTCGAGCTCGGCCCCGCGGCGGTGCTGCACGCGATCGCCGACCGGGTGGTCGACGGTTACATCTGTGTCGCGGACGCCGTCCAGGAGGACGTGGACGAGCTCGAGGAGGCGGTGTTCTCGCCCGAGCGGACCAATGAGGCGGGGCGGATCTACCGGCTCAAGCGGGAGGTCATCCAGCTCAAGCGCGCTGTCGGACCGCTCACCGGCCCGCTGCGCGCCCTGACCACCCGGCGGTTCGTGCCCAGCGAGATCAAGGAGTACTTCCGCGACGTCGAGGATCACCTGGCCCGGGTCCGGGAGCAGGTCGAGTCGTGCGACGAGCTCCTCACCCCGATCCTGCAGGCGCACATGACCCAGGTGACCGTCTACGACAACCACGACATGCGCAAGATCTCAGCCTGGGCGGCGATCAGCTCGGTGCCGACCGCGGTGGCCGGTGTCTACGGCATGAACTTCAAGTTCATGCCCGAAACCCACTGGCGATACGGCTATCCGATGGTCGTCGGCCTCACCATGGCGGCCTGCTACATGCTCTACCGGGGCTTCCGGCGCAACGGCTGGCTCTGATCCCTCCGTCGCGCACGCGATCCCTCCGTGATCATGCGGTCGATCGCGTGATCACGGAGGGATCGGCGGGTCTTACTTGGCGGGGGCAAGGCAGAGGACGTAGCCGGTGCCGAGCTTCTTGCCCTTCCAGAACGCGCTCTCGGCGCCCTGGAACGGCTTGCAGATGCTCCGGTTCATCTGGAAACCGATCTCCGTCGTGTCGTTGACCTTGCCGATCACCTTGTAGTTGGCCTTGGCGTCCGTGCACTTGACGACCTTGAGGTTGTTCGCATCCGTCCCGGCCATGCAGTCGCCGACCTTGGCGAGGTCCGGGCTTTCGCCCTTGAACACCTTCCAGCCATAGCCGACACCTGAGACGATCGCGAGGCCGGCGACGGCCACGACGATGCGCAGGAGGATTCTCTTGCCGACGCCCTTCGACGGGGTCGGCGCGGGCGCGCCGTACGGAGGTCCTGCCTGCGGGTACTGGGGGGCCTGGCCGGGGGCGCCGTACTGGGGACCTGGCTGCGGGTACTGGGGGCCCTGACCGGGGGCGCCGTACTGGGGACCTGGCTGCGGGTACTGCGGGGCCTGGCCAGGGGCGCCGTACTGAGGGGCCTGTCCGGGGCCCGGGTACTGCTGGGCGCCCTGGGGTGGGCCCGATTCGGGGGTGGTCACCTGAACATGCCTTTCGCGGGAGGATCAACGGCAAAGAAAGGAGACGATAGCGTTCGTCGGTTTCACCGTGATGTCCGATACCTCCCCTACCGGAAAACCGTTATAGGAGTGATTCATCTGCACGAACCCACGATCGAACCCGCCGTGACCCGGTGATCGCCCTGACGGCGATCCTGGCCGGAATGCTCGTCCTCGAGCACCGGAGCACCTCTCGTCTCCGACCCCCTGGCGGGGGCCCGCCCCCTTCCACTCCCGCGACCTGGGACAATCGACCATGTGATTGAGCGCTACACACTTCCTGAGATGGGTCGCGTCTGGAGCGACGCGCATAAATACGAGCTGTGGTGCGAGGTCGAGACCCTTGTGGTCGAGGCCCACGCGGAAGCCGGGACGATCCCCTCCAATGTCGTGGAGCCCGTCCGCAAGGCGCCGCCGCCCACTCCCGAGCGGGTGGACGAGATCGAGGCGGTCACCCAGCACGACGTGATCGCCTTCCTCAGCGCCTGGGCGGACAACACCGAGCCGCGCGAGGCGGCTGCCTACGTGCACTTCGGCATGACCTCGTCGGACCTGCTCGACACGGCGCTCGCCGTGCAGCTGGTCGAGGCCACCGACATCCTGCTGGCCAAGGCGGACACGTTGGTCGCCGCGCTGCGTGACCATGCCCTGGAGCACCGCAACACGCTGCGGGTGGGCCGCACTCACGGCATCCACGGCGAGCCCGACGTGTGGGGGCACCGGGTCGCCGACTTCGCGTTCGCGATGGCCCGGTCCCGGGATCGGCTCAGGCAGGCCCGCGCGGCGGTGGGCGTGATGGCGATCTCCGGTGCGGTCGGCACCTACTCCAACATCGACCCCGAGGTCGAGCGGCACGTCGCCCGCAAGCTGAACCTCAAGGCCGCCGACGTGTCGACCCAGGTGGTCTTCCGGGACGGCATCAGCGAATGGGTGAACGCCCAGGCGATCATGGCGACGGTGTGCGAGGCCATCGCGCTGGAGGTACGGCACGGTCAGCGCACCGAGGTGCGGGAACTGTCCGAGGCGTTCGGCAAGGGCCAGAAGGGCTCTTCCGCGATGCCGCACAAGAAGAACCCGATCCTGTCCGAGCGGATCAGCGGGCTGGCCCGGATCGTGCGTGGTCAGATCGTCCCGGTGATGGAGGGCATCCCGCTCTGGCACGAGCGGGACATCTCGCACTCCTCGGTCGAGAGGGTCGCGCTGCCGGACACCTCGATCACCATGGACTACCTGCTGCATCTGACGACCCGGCTGATCACCGGTCTGGTCGTGGACGCCGACCGGATGCGGGTGAATCTGGACTCCACCGGCGGCCTGATCTACACGAGCACCGTGCTGCTCGAGCTGGTCGAGGCCGGGATGTCCCGGGACGACGCCGCGTACCCCCTCGTGCAGAAGGCCGCCATGGAGACCTGGCAGAAACTGAGTGCCGCACCGGCCGGGCGGGGCGACACCAGCACGCTGTTCCGCGAGACGCTGCGCGAGCATGCCCTCGAAGCGGGCATCGAGCTGGACGAGGCCCGGTTGGACGAGGTCTGCCGGCCTGAGCGGTTCGTCCAGCGGCTGGGCCCGGTCTTCGACCGGCTCGCAGCGCTCAGCTGAGACCACGAGTTCCCCGCTGAGCGTCGAGGAGAGGGCGGTACGGGTGGGCGCGCACCTGACGGGGCTGAACGTCTTTCCGTTGAAGAGCGGACGCGGCACTTCACTTGAGGTTGCCGACCTTGGCGCGAAAGGCCTGCGCCACGACCGGGAGTTCATGCTCATCACCCCGGACGGCGAGTTCCTGTCACAGCGCCGGTTCCCTCGAATGGCTCTGCTGCGGCCCTCCTACGACGGCGCTCTGCTCACAGTGCGGGCACCTTCAGCATCCGCTCCACTTATCCACAAGGCTGTGGATAACGGCACGATCTTCGACGTCACGGTACAGAGGAAGCCCTGCAAGGGTGTGGATCAAGGTGATGAGGCCGCCGGCTGGTTCTCGGATGTGCTCGGCCTCGAGTGCCGGCTGGTCCGGTTCTCCGGATACCGCCCGACCCGCCTGGGCGGTGGCGAGCTGGCCTATGCCGACGGCTTTCCGCTGCTGCTGATCTCGGCGGAGTCACTGGCCGATCTGAACTCCCGCCTGGCCGGCCCGCTGCCGATGAACCGGTTCCGGCCCAATCTGGTCGTGGAGGGGCTCGGACCGTTCGGTGAGGACTCCCTACGGCTGCTGCGCATCGGCGACGTCGTCATCGAGTTGGTCAAGCCGTGCACCCGCTGCGTGCTGACCACCGTGGACCAGGACACCGCCGTCAAAGGCCACGAGCCGCTGCGGACGCTGGCATCCTTCCGCAACATCGACGGGAAGATCCTGTTCGGCCAGAACGGCATCCCGAGGACCTTGGGCACGCTCCGCGTCGGAGATCCCGTCGAGGTCCTGGAACGTATAGATGGATCATGAGATGGAGTCCTGATGAAACACCTGCACGCCGGCAAGGTCCGGGACCTGTACGAGCTGCCGGGCGGGGAACTCCTCATCGTCGCGCGGGACACGATCTCGGCGTACGACTTCGTCCTCGACACCCCGATCCCGGACAAGGGCGCCATCCTCACCCAGCTGTCGCTGTGGTGGTTCGAGCGACTCGCCGACATCGTTCCCCACCATGTGATCTCGACCGAGCTGCCGACCGGCGCCCCGGCCGACTGGGCGCGGCGGGCGATCGTCGTACGGAAGCTCGAGATGGTGCCGGTCGAGTGCGTCGCGCGCGGCTATCTGGCCGGTTCCGGGACCACGGAGTACGGATTGCGGGGGTCGGTGTGCGGGGTCGCACTGCCGCCAGGGCTGGTGGACGGCTCGCAACTGCCCGGACCCATCTTCACTCCGACGACCAAGGCGGCCGTGGGTGACCATGACGAGCCGATGACGTACGGCGATGTCGAGGCCAAGGTCACCCCCGAGGTCGCCACGCGGCTCCGCGACCTCACCATCGAGGTCTATCGGCGAGGCGCGGAGGTGGCCCGGGAACGCGGCATCATCGTGGCCGATACCAAGATCGAACTTGGCTGGGACGCTGTTGGTGATCTGGTGCTGGGCGATGAGGTGCTCACCCCCGACTCCTCCCGGTTCTGGCCCGCCGACCAGTGGCAGCCGGGCCGCTCGCAGGTCTCCTACGACAAGCAGTTCGTCCGTGACTGGCTGGTCTCCCCGGCATCCGGATGGGACCGGGCCTCCGGTGAAGCGCCGCCGCCTCTTCCCACCGAGATCGTCGAGCGGACCCGCGCGAAGTACATCGAGGCGTACGAGCGCCTCACCGGCCGCCGCTGGGTATGACCTCCTTCTCGAGCTTCCCGAAGGCCCGCCACAACGATGAGGTTCACGCCGCGGTCACCTCGCGGTGCGAACCTTCCCGGGCACAGCGACATCCAAGTGATGGAGTCGTCTTCACGAGGCGGACGAACCGGTCCCCGCATCAGCCCCTCGATGGTTTACTGAAGGGCCGCAAATGTCCTGAACGGCAGGGCTTGGGGCGCCCAGCACTCGTGACCCGCCGAACCGAATAACGCGCGGGTAAGACAGGCAGTCGGAAACACACCCGCACTAAGGAGCAAGGCGGCATGAGCATGGGCCACGAGGTTCGTTACCGAGTGCGTGGGGGCCACCAGTTGCGTGGCACCGTATTCGTCCAGGGCGCGAAAAACGCCGTTCTTCCGATGATCGGCGCCTCGCTGATGGCGGCGAAGGGCCGCACGGTGCTGCGGAACGTTCCGATCATCGAGGACGTGAAGCGAGCCGTTGAGCTGGCCCGGGCGCTCGGCGCCAAGGCCGAGTTGCACGAGGCGGAGCGCACGTTGGTCATCGACGCCTCCACATTGAACAGCCCGGTGCTGCCGGCCGAGATCGCCGCCCGGTTCCGTGGCTCGTTCCTGTTCGTGCCCGCGCTGCTGCACCGGCTCGGCGAGGCTGTCATCGAAGGCGTCGGCGGCTGCAATCTGGGTAGCCGAAATCTGGATTTCCACTACAACGGCTTCAAGCGCATGGGCGCCACCGTCACCGAGCAGGTGGCCCCCGACCACGACGGCACCATCCACATCAAGGTCGGCGACCTGCAGGGTGCCACGCTCTACTGCGATACCCCCTCGCACACCGGCACCGAGAACCTGATCATGGCTGCGGCACTCGCCAAGGGCACCACTCTGATCAAGAACTGTGCGCTGGAGCCCGAGGTCCTCGACAACATCGCGCTGCTGCAGCGGATGGGCGCCAAGATCACAGGTGGCGGCACCGGCTTCATCACCGTGGAGGGCGTCGATGAGCTCACCGCGGTCGAGCACACGGTCATGCCGGACCGGATCGACGCGGGCGTGCTCGTGATGGCCGCCGCGATCACTGGTGGCGAGGTCAACCTGGTCGGCGCTTCGCTGGAGCATCTGGGCGTCGCGGCCGACAAGCTCGAGCAGATGGGCGTGGAGTTCCACCAGCAGGGCGCGGTGCTGCAGGTCCACCGGGAGCGCCCGCTGCGCCCGATCAACGTGATCACCGACGAGTACCCGGGCTTCGCCACCGACCTGCAGTCGCCGATCATGGCGCTGTCCTGCCTGGCCGACGGTCCGTCGTACATCTACGAGCGCATCTTCGACGGCCGATTCAAGCTGACCGACGAGCTCATCAAGATGGGCGCCGACATCGAGGTCAACGGCAACCGCGCCAAGGTGAACGGCGCCACTCCGCTGACCGGAACCGAGGTCGAGGCACACGACCTGCGCGCGGGCAGCGCGCTGGTGCTGGCGGGCCTGGTGGCCAGCGGAGAGACAACGATCACATCCGCCTACTTCCTCGACCGGGGTCACGCGCACATCGCCGAGCGCCTTACCACGCTCGGTGCGGATATAGAGCGCATCGTCGGCTGACGTTTTTGTTCTGATCATGCGGCCGTTTCACGCGAAACGGCCGCATGAGCGTGCCTCCACACAGTGAACTGCCCTTGCATCCTGGTATGGCCGCACGGTAAGAAATTTCTTACCTAGATGTCGGTACGGTTACTTTTTCGCCGCACTCTGAATAGATTTCACGTCAAGGCGTGACATTCGGGCCTCCAAAACCGATCAGCCATTGAGCGATGAATTGCACGGGAACTGCGGGTCGGGCAAGAGGCAAGGGGCGTTAGGCCATGAGTCAAACGTTGGGCGGAGCGTGCAGGAGCACAGAAGGCGACTGCCCATGAGCAGCCCGAGAGGTGGGTCGGTGGGCCCCGACCTCACAATCGGGGTGGTGGGGCCACATGACCTGGTGGAACGGGTCATGCTCATGGGTCACGGTCCGACGCCGGTACCAAGCCGGCTGGTGGCTGCGGCGTATCGCGACGAGCAGGAGGCGGCGGACAAGGTCGTCCGGCTGGGGTCAGGCGTGGACGTCTGTCTGTTCGCCAGCCCGGTGCCGTACGACTTCGCACGCAAGGCCGGCGTGCTGACCATGCCGGCAACCTATGTCCCCCTCAACGGCGCCGCCCTCCAGGGCGCGCTGCTACGGGCGGCGCTGGACGAACGGTTCGACCCTGCCAAGGCGAGCATCGACGTGCTCAGCCGGGCCGAGGTCGAAGAGGCCTATGGCGAGATCGGCGTGCCCACGGAGCACGTCCATCTCCGCGAGGAGGCCGCCGGACCCGGCACCCTCGCGGCCTTCCATGAGCGGCTGTGGCGACGGGGTGCCACCACGGTCGCGATGACCTGCGTGCACGCGACGGCGGAGCGCATGGAGCTGGCCGGGGTGCCGACCATCCGAGTGCGCCCGACCGGGGCGGCGATCCGCAGTTCACTGCAGACCGCCGCGCTGCTCGGCGCCCATCACCGGCTGGAGGAGTCGCAGCTGGTCGTGGTGCTGGTCGATGTGCCGACGCTGCGCGAGACCCCACGCCGGGTCACGCCGCGGTACTGGCGGGACGAGCTCAAGCTGGCGTTGCACCGCGTACTCCTGCAGGAGGCGCACCGCATGAGCGCCTCGGTCTGGCCGCTGGACGACCACAGTTATCTGGTGACCGCCACGCGGGGCTCGGTGGCCGCCATCACCGACGGATACCGTACGCCGCCCTTCATCGAGCGGGTGCGGGACGAGCTCGGCCTGGCCATCGAGGTCGGCATCGGCATGGGCCGGACGGCACAGGAGGCGGAGACGCACGCCCGAGCGGCGCTGGCCCGGTCGCAGACCTCGCAGCGGGCGACGGGCTTCGCGCTGGACCGGGACGGCCGGGCGCTGGTGCCCGCGCCGCGCCAGCCGCCCCGCAGCCAGCCGCTGGCCAAACCCAAGGGGCTGGAGATCCTGGCCCGGCTCGCGGACAAGCTGGGCGATCCCGATGGGGGGACCAGCCACGGAGGTGACGCAGGCCAGCCGTTGATCGTGGACGCGGAGAACGCCGGGAAGATGCTCGGTGTCACGCCGCGTACCGCCCGCCGGCTCCTCCGCACCCTGGTCGAGGAGGGTCTGGCCTGGCCGTTGCCGCCCAACCGGACTCCACAGCCAGGTCGGCCCCGCCAGCTCTACCGGCTCATCGTGGAGAAACTCGGACCGAAGTCCTCCAGCTGACGTCCACCCTGTTTGTGACCTGAGACTTCTATCACCGAGTACGATCTCCGCCAACCAAGGCGCACGGCCATGCGTCTGACCATATGTGGCCTTTTCTCAGGATTCGGGATGAACCCGAGGCCACAGGGGTCGGCATGGCCGTAGCGTCTGTTGCTGCTATCGGTGCCGTACTCAACTCAGGCGAACTCGACACGGGGTAACTCGGCTCGGCCTGCGGTCGACGAGTGAAGGGGACAGCTGTGGACGGGGAATGGATAGTTCCTGGGTATCGCCATCTGCGAATGCTCGGCGAGGGGGCCTCGGGCCGGGTCATGCTGGGCGAGCACCTTGCCACCGGCACGCAAGTGGCCATCAAGTACCTGTCGGACCAACTGCTGGCCGACGAGGAGTTCCTGGTCCGGTTCCGGGACGAGGCGCACCTGCTCGGCGAGCTCCGGAACGCGCACCTCGTCCTGTTCCATGAATACATCGAGGGTCCGCGCGGAGCGGCGATCGTCATGGAGCTGGTCGACGGCGTCAGCCTCGCCCAGCTGCTCAGTTCCGAGGGGGCGACCCAGCCGGAGGCCGCGCTCGCGGTGCTCAAGGGCTCACTCCTCGGGCTGGCGGCCCTGCATGCGGTCGGCGTCGTTCATCGCGACTACAAGCCGGGAAATGTGCTGGTCAGCGCGGACGGGGAGAGCAAGCTCGCCGACTTCGGCATCGCCGTCCGGGCCGGTGAGAACGTGCCCTCCGCCGGTACGCCCGCGTACATGCCACCGGAGCAGTGGGGCGGCCGACCGGTCAGCCCCGCCACCGACGTGTACGCCGCGACGGCCGTCTTCTACGAGTGCCTGACCGGCGAGCGGCCCTACCCGGAGCGGACACTCCCGCAGCTCGCGCTGGCGCACCGTACGGCCGCCATCCCGGTCGACCGCGTGCCCCTACCGCTGCAGTCACTGATCAGGCACGGGCTCGGCAAGGACGTGTACGACCGGCCGCAGTCGGCGGAGGCGTTCCTCAACGAGCTGGAGGCCGAGGCGTTCGCGGCCTACGGCAGCGACTGGGAGGAACGGGGCCGCAGCCAGCTCAAGGAACGTGCCGCGCTGCTGGCCCTGCTCTTCCCGTTCGGGCGGCCGGCTGAGGCGGGCGCGACCGCGATCGGACTGTCGGTGCTGGCCGAGGTCGCCGGACGCAAGAAGGCCGGCAAGGTCGGGCTGGTCGCGGCGGCGGCGGCGATCGCCCTCGTGGTGCTGGGTGGCGGTGCCACGATCGTCGTCGCGGCCAGCAGCTCGAACTCGGCGCTACCCAAGACCAAGGTCCCCGCCACGGTCAGCCCGAGCGGCGATCCGAGCAGCGATCCGAGTCAGACCCCCACGGATTCGGCGAGCCCAACCGTCACCCCGACGGATTCGACGAACCCGCCGTCCAACCCGAGCACCACGTCACCGCCGACTAACGGCACGACCACGACCACCGCCCCGGCGGCCACCCCGACGACCCCCACTCCGAAGACGACCAAGCCGAAACCCAAGCCGACCCCTACTAAATCAAAGCCGATCCCGTTCAGCGCCAGTGGAATGGCGGTCTCTATGGATGGCAAAGGCGGCTACACGGTCAACGTGCAGACCAAGGGGAGTCCGGCCCAGCCCGTCAAGCTCACGATCTCCTTCTCTCCCGACAATGGGGCGCAGACGAACCCACTGTCGGTGGAAGTCACGAGTCCGTCGTACAGCTACAGCAGCACATACCGCTTCGGTTCTTCGTGCAAGCCCTGGACGATCTCTGTAACGGCATCGCCAGGCGGTGCCACTGGCGGCGCATCCCAGCCGGCCACTCCCTGCCGGATTCTCGGGATTCCCGGGATTCTGGGATGACCTCCGTACCGCTTCCTGCGCGGGTCAAGCCTCGGCGGCCGGGCGATCCGGTCTGGTACGGGGCGTACGAAGTGCTGGGCTTCCTCGGTGAGGGCGGCATGGGGGTCGTCTACCTCGGGCGGGGGGCCGACGGCGGGCTGGTCGCCATCAAGGTGGTCCGGGCCGAGCTGGCGCGCCACCCCGAGTTCCGGGCCCGGTTCCGCCGAGAGGCGGAGAGTGCGCTTCGGGTGCCGAGGTTCTGTACGGCCGAGGTGCTGGGTGCCGATCCGGACGCGGCCGAGCCGTACCTGGTGACGGAGTACATCGACGGGCCCACCCTGGACGAGGTGATCAAGACCGGCGGGCCATTGCAGCGCGCGGAGCTCGACCAGCTCGGGGTGAGCATGGCGGCGGCGCTGGCCGGCATCCATGCCACCGGAGTGATCCACCGTGACCTCAAGCCGAGCAACGTTCTGCTGTCCCGGATGGGGCCGAGGGTCATCGACTTCGGGATCGCGAGCGCGGTGGACGCGGTCCGGCTGACGGCTGACGGGCAGGCCATGGGCACCCCGACGTACATGTCGCCGGAGCAGCTGGAGGGGCGGCCGACCCCGGCCTCCGACGTGTTCGCCTGGGGCGGGGTGATGGCGTTCGCCGCCACCGGACGGCGCCCCTTCGGCACCGGTCCGCTGCCGGAGGTGGCCTCCCGGATCATGGAGGGCGAGCCGGATCTCGGCGGGTTGACCGGCCCGCTGCGGGACGTGATCACGGCGGCTCTGACGAAGGACCAGACGCGGCGACCCACGCCGGCCCGGCTGCTGGAGATGTTGGGCGTCTCCGGCACCGACGCTCAGGCCGTACAGACGAAACTGGCCGGGATGGGATTGCCTGGTCCGGCCGAGCCACCGCCGGACCAGACCCGGCTCGACTTCACCCGGCAGGCCGGACCTTCCGGGCAGGGCTCTTCCCTAACGGGCTCCCCCGGAGCCGGGTTCATCGGAGCCGGGTTCGTTGGAGCCGGGGCCGGCTTCGCCGAGTCGGCGGCCTCCTCGAGTCCCGCCGCCGCGGGGGACGGCGAGGTCTCCATGCGGTTCGGCCCCGGAGTGGCGGCGCCGGATCAGGCGACCGAGATATGGCGAGCCGGCCGGCCACCGGCCTCGAAGCGTAAGCGGCGGCGGCGACTGCGTTCCCTGCTCAGCAGTCTGTTCACCCTCGCCATCCTCGGTGGCGTGATCGCCTGGTTGATCCTCCAGAACCAGACCGGCGACATCGCCGTCACCGGTGTGACCTTGCAGATCGAGAAGGTCAAGAAGACCTGCGGCGACGTCCAGGTGACCGGAACAGTGACCACCAACGGCGAGCCGGGCGTCCTCACCTACCAGTGGCAGCAGAGCGACAAGAAGCAGCCCGAGGACCAGCAGCAGCAGAACATCAGCAAGAGCCAGAAGTCCATATCCCTGCCGTTCCTCTGGAAGTTCAGCGGCAAGGGTCAGAGCAAGTTCACGGCAACCCTCACGGTGTCAGCGCCCAAGCAGCAACCGCTGAAGAAATCCACCACCTTCAGCTACTTCTGCCGCGGCTGACCGGCCAGCCTCCACCGGCCTCGACCCCCGGTGATCAGAACACAATGACCGAAGGTCGGTTCAGGCTTAGCCCTAAATGTGGCTGTATACCCGCCGGCTCCCCTCACCGTGTAACGGTTCGCTGCGGCGGAGTAGCGGGCATAGAAAACAGCCCCGTGAACCAACGACGCTATGCATACGTCGTAGCTAGCGAACCATATGTTCACCTGTCCTGCTGTTCGGCCCCCCATCGAAAGGCGAATCAGTGACGACCGGTCCCGAGCCTGGCTACCCGTACCCGCAGAATCCGCAGTATCAGCAGGCCCCCCAATACCCGCAGGGCCCCCAGTACGCGCAGGGCCCCCAGTATTCAGCAGGTCCGCAATATGGTGCGCCGCCAATGCCTGCCGCCAAAAAGAACACCCGTGCGTGGATCTTTCTCGCCGTCGTCGTCCTGCTCGTCACCATTGTCGGTGTCCTCGCCTGGCAGCAAGGGAAAAGCGGCCCCGACGTCGCCAAAGTCGGTGACTGCGTCTCCCGTGAAGGTGGGAACGAGATCAGCATCGTGAAGTGCACAGACGCCAAGGCCGTCTACAAGGTTGCAGGCAAGGTCGAAGGCCAAAGTCAGGTGACCTTCAACATCAATTCCGCGAGAATCTGCAAGCCGTTCCCGGCCGCCAAGAGCGCCTTCTGGAAGGGCAAGGCGGGCAGCAATGGCTACGTGCTCTGCCTTGCTCCTGCCAAGTAGGACCGACGGATCATTCGACGCGGCGCCGCACTGACCAACTGCGCCCGCCGTGCTAGCGCTCGTTTCCGGCGCGCAGCCAGCCGAGGTAGTCGGCGACTGCACGCTCGGGGTCGTAGGCGGGCTGGTAGCCGGTGTCCTGGCGGATCCGGGTGATGTCGAGGTATATGTCCTGGCCCGGTCCGTTCGGGTCGCGGCCCTCAGGGAGCTCGATCTGCGCGTCAGGGACGACCTTCTTGATCGCAGCGATGAGTTCCTTGTTGGTCGTCGCCCGTCCAGAGGCAACGTTGTAGGTGCGGTGGCTCAGCCGGTCCGCTAGTTGCAGGAGCGCGATGGCCCGGCCGCAGTCCTTCACGTAACACATATCGCTCCCGTCTTCGGCATAGGCGGGCGAGTACAACGTGGAGAAATCCGGGGCCGTGCCACGGGCCGCGGCGTGCACGAGCTGAGGCGCCGCGAAGAACGGCGATGCTGTGCGGCCGAGCGGACCCCAGACGGCGGAGATGCGGTAGTTGAGGACCTCGACGCCGGTAGCGTCGGCCATGTAGTCGGTCAACAGCTCGCCGATCTTCTTGAACGCCGGGATCACATGGCCCGCCGTCATCGGCAGCGGCACATCCTCCCGCAGCGGGCTCTCACCGGCGACGCCGCCGTACACCCCAATCGTGCTCGCGACGCCGACCCGCGCCACCTGCCAGTCGCGGGCAGCCTGAAATACGTTGAGCAGGCTGTCTATCGCCTTCCGGGCGCCGTCGACGGGCTCGTACGCGCCGGGGGGCCAGGGCGCGGATCCCGCGAGATGGACAATGCCGGTGATCTTGTGGCGTGTGCCGATCTCCAGCAACGCCGCCCGGTCGGTGATGTCGACCTGCTCGACGAAGACCCGCTTGCCGGCCTCTTCGGCGAAAGCGTCAGGCACCCCGGCGGCGCGGCGTTGGACGAGCACGCATGACTCACCCAGGTCGAGCAGCGCCCGGACGGTGTGCGACCCGATGAACCCCAGGCCACCTGTTATCAGAATCATCTCCGCTGCTCTCCTGTTCTGTACTCGGCCGGTGGTCGCAGATCAACGCGCCCAGGCAGAGTTCGTCAGTCTCATTGAACATCAGTACTGCTGACGTTCAAGGTAGCTGTAGAGTTTGCGGGTGTCCAGCGAAGCTCGGGATGACCAGGAAGCCGCGGAGGGGCCGGGCCCAGAGCTGACCAACCGCCTTGGCTATCTCCTTAAGCACGCACAGCTGCGGCTGGCGGAGCTGACCGCCGCCGCACTGGAACCGCACGGCATCAGTGGGCGCGAATTGGCGGTGCTGCTCGTGCTCGCCGGTCGCGAGCCGGCATCCCAGCAGCAGGCCGCACAGCGGCTCGGCATCGACCGCACGACCATGGTCGCCCTCCTCGACGCGCTCGAGGACAAGGGGCTGGTGGCACGTCGCCCCCATGCGGACGACAGGCGCAGGAACGTCGTAGAGCTGACCGCAGTTGGCCGCGACACCCTGCGCCGCGCCACCCAGGCAGGCGACGAGGCTGAGGATCGATTCCTCGCAACGCTCCCCCAGCCGGCCGGCCGGCAGCTAAGGGACGCCCTCCACACACTCGTGACCCAGCCGTACCGCTAGCCCAGTCGATACCGAGATGGGGAGGTTCTGGCTGTGCGCCGACTGAAGTGGGTCAGTGGAGTCATCTGGATCTGGAGCTGGTTCACTCTCTATCTTGAGATCTTCCGGTGGCACCACATGACGAAATCGCTGCACTTCAATCCGCCGCCGCCACCCCCCGGAACGGACATCAAGCCTCAACCCGGCCTGCCGGTCATCGCGGTTTTGGTGGCTTCGGCAGCGGCGCCAACGGTCTTCATAGCCACCGTGATTATTGATTGGGTGCGCAAGAGGCCTTGATCGTTCGTGCGCGGCGAGGGCGCAGATGGCCCAGGCCGGATACCAGACCTCCTGCCAGCACCGTGTGGAGCCCGCTTCGAACACGGCCACCTGGTCGAACGCCTGGAGACTCTTACGGCATGATGGCCATCGATGGTGGCCTTGTCCACGTACCCGAACCGCCGATGTGGTGTTACGACGCGGGCAGGGGCGGTAGCGGAAGGGGCAGCCCAGGCAGGCCATCGATGCTGGACGCGATGTGCTCCTTCTTCTGGAAATACACATCGAGCGACTCGTCGGTCTCGCGCTCGAACCGTGACTCGTGAAGCGGTCGGTCCTCGTCGTAGGTCATGAAAGGCACGGCGTATCCGCACGTATCGCGGATACGCTCAGCGGTGACGACGATGACGGCGCGCACACCGTGCGGAGCCGGGTCGATGCTCGGGAAATGTTCGATCAGCTCGACCCAGCGCGGGTCGTCGCGAAAGACCGGCTCTCCGCGACCGTGCACACGTACGATGTTGGGCGGCCCATCGAAGGCACACCACATCAAGGTGATGCGGCCGTTCTCGCGAAGGTGGGCGATCGTCTCGGCGTTGCTCCCTGCGAAGTCGAGGTAGGCGACGGTCAGTTCGTCGAGTACGGCGAACGAGCCGGAAAGGCCCTTGGGCGAGAGGTTGACGGTGCCGTCGCCGTCCAACGGTGCCGTCGCGGTGAAGAAGATGTGCTGCGCCTCGATGAACGCGCGAAGCCTGCCGTCTATCCGCTCATAGCTCTTTCCCATGGACAGCATTATGGACGAGAACGGCTGGGTCTGAGCGAGGCGGTAGGAGTCGGTGCCGGTCTCGATGATGTTGCCGCCCCGCCGTAGGGCAGAGGCCCGGGTCGCGAACGTGGGGTCTCGGCTACAGGTCGAATTCGCTGTGCTTGACCTTCACGATCAGTGCGGCGAACTCGCTCCGGCTGATGGACAGGTGACCGGCGGTCGGGTGCTTGCTGTCCCGAATACCGACCGCGCCGGAGAGGGAGGCGACCTCGACGCAGTCGCTCTGGCCCGAACTTCCGCTGCTGCGGCTCGACTTCCGCCACGCTGCTGGGGAGCTCATTGCATTGACTCCATTACTTCCTTGATCAGACTCCGGGAGGAATCTCGGGACAGGGCTTCCGTTCCTATTCGGTCATACCGCAAGCCATACGCACGTACCTCTGCGGCGTCCAGCACCAGTCTGCCACCCCCGCACGCTTCGATGTAGGCCGAATCCTCCCGCCCAACCGTCATGAGTTTGAAGGCACCCTCCATCCCGATATGCCACCCGACCCCCCGGGGCACCACCCGCAGCATCACGTCAGGCAGTTCGGACACTTCGAGCAGCCGGGCCAGTTGCTCGCGCATCACTGCGGCACCCCCGACCGGAAGCTCGATCACGGCTTGATTCAGCAGCACCCAGATCAGCGGGGGGTCTGGCCTTAACAGCGCCTCCTGGCGCGCCATTCGGGTGGCCACGTCGGCATCAATGTCTTTTACCCCACCCGCCTTGAAGACAGCCCGCGCGTACGCCTCGATCTGGAGGAGACCAGGGATCATCGAGTGTTCAAAGATCTTGATGACCGACGCTTTGGACTCACGGTCGACATGCTCTTTGAACCAGTCAGGATCATGACCCAGCTTGGCGTACGTCAGAAGCCGGAAGAAGTGGCCGCCGGTCTTCCAATGCCTGTCGAGAGCCATCGTCTGCCGGTCGGTGAGCCTGAGGTCTGCCGCTTCCAGCCGAGAAACAGTCGACCGAACGACACCGATGATCTTGCCTAGCTCGGTTCCGGTCAGCCCGGCCCGCTCCCGGTAGAACCGCAGGTCATGGGCCAGCCAATGCCACATTGACGCCATCGGATCCAGTGGCGGCCTGGAGCTCATCGGCGACCCTCCGCGGTTTCCGCTCGTTCACGTTGTTTACGGGAACAGCGACAAGTCTGCCCGAGAGGCTCATTCTTTACAGCGATATCGAAAATCAGGCCCGCGCCACGGACGGCACGACGGTGAAGACGATGACCACAGAAGAACTGTTCATGGAGATGCTCGCCTCCAAGGCCGCCGCCGGCCTGTCGAGAACATTTGTGAAGGAGCGTCTCAGCAAATGGGGCCTCTTTCACATCTCGGGCGATGCACTCCTTATTACGACCGAACTGGTGACCAATGCGGTCAAAACCAGCCCATGGGACGCGCCGATCAAACTCCGGCTCAGCCGTGACGCGGATGGGGTGCTGTTACAGGTATGGGATTCCAGCGACGAGATGCCCACGGTGAGGCCGATGGTCGAACTGACCCTGGACGATCTTGATCTCAGCCCAGAGAATTTCGACGACAACGGCGGCAGGGGCCTGCCGATCGTCCAGGCCCTCGCCACCGAATGCGGCATTCACCAGACCGGCCCCCACGGGAAGTGGGTGTGGGCCCGGCTCAAGGGTTGACGGCACCTGCGAGAACACCCACTTCTTCGGGGAAGAAGGTCGGGACCTTCGACTCTGGCAACGTCACTGCGGCCGGAGAAACGTGGGACCTGCAGGATCGTTCTTTCGAGGAGGTGGTCCTGATGAGTGAAGGCCATGAGATGCGATGGGGTGGCCTGGCCGGCCTCGGCTCCGTGATACTCGCGGTCATCGGCGGCGCGGTGATGGGCGGCGCGCCCAAGGTCACGGACTCCACGGGCACGATCGCCGCCTACCTGTCCGACCATCGAGGCCAGATCATGACAGCGGCGATGCTGTACGCGATCGCGATAGTCCTCTTCGTGTGGTTCGGAGCCGCGCTGGCCACTGCCTTCCGGCGCGCGGACGAGACCAGTGACACGCCCGCGGTCGTGCTCGCCGGCTTCGTCCTCGTCTCCGCGATCGGGTTCATCGCCGTGTCCGTGTTCGCCGGGATGGCCTATGCCATGACCGCGCACAGAGGCCTGCTGATATTCGCTGCCGGCCCGTACACCGCACTGACAGTGGTGGGCACGATCGCGGGAATCGCGGTGGCCTTGCCACTGGGGGCCTGTGCTGTGGCCATCATGCGCACGCACGTGTTCCCGATGTGGATGGCTTGGTTCGCCGGGGTCGTCGCCCTGATCAGAGTCCTGGCCGCTCTCACAGCGGGGGTCACCGGGGGCGCACTGGTACCCGGCGGCTGGCTGGCGTCGTACATTCCGGGCGTGCTGGTAGGCCTGTGGGTGCTCGCCGCGAGCGGGCTGCTCGTCTACGAACACCTTCCGGTCGTGTCCGCCCGGACTCCTCCGCGCGCCATGGGCCACGCGTGACACAGCACGCCAAGGTCTGACGGATCTACTTCCGTGATCTTGGAGTTTGGGGTCGGCACGCACTCCAAGATCACGGCAGGAATCGGGACGCATCCCCTATTGTCATGAGTCATGAGCACTTCGACTCCTGACAATCGCACGATGAGTCCGGTCGCCTGGTCCGCGCTGGCCATCGTCTACGTCGTCTGGGGCTCGACCTATCTCGGCATCGGGATCGTCATCGAGACCATCCCACCCCTGCTCGGCGGTGCGATCCGATTCCTGATCGCGGCCGCGTTGCTGGCCACTTTCCTCGCCCTGAGGCACGGCCCCGGCGTGCTCCGCGTCCCCCGCCGACGGTTGGGCTCGGCGGCTCTGGTGGGCATCCTGCTCCTTACCGGCGGCAACGGCATGGTCGCCATCGCCGAACAGCACATCTCCACCGGGCTGGCCGCGCTGCTCGTCGCCTCGGTGCCCCTCTGGCTCGTGATCTTCCGTGTCGCGACCGGCGACCGCCCGCCCGCGGCCACCCTGATCGGGGTGACCACCGGTTTCGCCGGGGTCGCTCTGCTGTCCCTGCTGCACCACGGCGGGTCGGGCAGCGCACTGGGCATCGCCATCATCCTGGCGGCATCGCTGTCCTGGGCGCTTGGATCGTTCCTGTCCGGCCGGCTGCCGATGCCCACGAACTCCCTCACCACCAGCGTGTACGAGATGGCCGCCGGGGGGCTCGCGCTGCTGGCCGTCGCGTTCATCCGGGGAGAGACGATGGACCTCGGTCAAGTCTCGGGAAGGTCCTGGCTGGCCCTCGGCTACCTCGTGGTCTTCGGCTCGCTGGTGGCGTTCACCGCGTACTCCGGGCTGCTCGGCAACGCCCCGATCTCCCTGGTGGGCACGTACGCCTACGTCAACCCGGCGGTCGCGGTGCTGCTCGGCGCACTGATCCTCAGCGAGACGGTGACCTGGCCGATGCTGCTCGGCGGGGTGATCATCATCGCCGGAGTCGGCATCGTGGTCTCCACCGAACGCCGGGCCCAGTCGCTTCGGTCGGCTCGGTCGGAGGCGGCCTTGGTGGACGCTGCCCAGCGAGACTGACCGGGCAGCGTCCACCAAAGGCTGGAGGTAGGGCCGGGTCCCCAACGGCCCTACTCAGCCGGGACATCGTCGCTTGTAGATCGCCGGAACCGCGGTAAGTACCGCGTTGAACACCGGCTGCAATGCATATCCTGCTACCCCAACTGTGGCACTTCGGCGCAGCGGCACACAGGGCTTTGAGGCTCATCCCGGCTGGGTCCCAGGACCTACGCGCCGGAGGGTCGGGGACATCAGTTGCGGGTGGGGTACGACTCCGCGACCGCGAGGAAGGCGTCGTTGTCCTCGGGGGAGCCGATCGACACGCGGGCCCCCTCGCCGGGGAACGGCCGGACGCTCACCCCGACCGCGTCGCAGGCCGCGGAGAAGGCCACCGTCTCCTCGCCTAGCCGCAGCCAGACGAAGTTGGCCTCGGTCGGCGGCACCGTCCAGCCCTGGGCGAGGAGGGCGCCACGCACCCGCTCTCGCTCCTTGACCGTCAGGTCCACCCGCTCCATCAGCTCGTCCTCGGCCCGCAGCGAGGCGATCCCGGCGGCCTGGGCGATGCTGTTGACGGTGAACGGCAGATAGGTCTTCCGCACCGCCTCGGCCACCAGCGGATGCCCGACGAGATAGCCGACCCGCAGCCCGGCCAACCCGTACGCCTTAGAGAACGTCCGCAGGACCACCAGGTTGGGCCGCTCCGGGTAGAGCGTCAGCGCGTCGGGAACGTCATCATCCCGGACATACTCCCGATACGCCTCATCCAGCACCACCAGGCAGTCGGCCGGCACCCGATCCAGGAAGGTCTCGAGCTCCGCCCTCCCGACGACCGTGCCGGTCGGGTTGTTGGGGTTGCAGACGAAGATCAGCCGGGTCTTCTCCGTGATGGCGTCCGCCATCGCCGTCAGGTCGTGCCCCTCGTCCTTGAGCGGCACCTGCACGGCGGTCGCGCCGGAGAGCGAGACCAGCAGCGGGTACGCCTCGAAGGACCGCCACGCGTAGATCACCTCCGCGCCCGGCTCGCCGACCGCCTCGAGCAGCATCTGGGTGACCCCGACCGAACCGCAGCCGACCGCGACATGGTCTTCGGACACCCCAAGGCGCCGGGCGATCGCCGCGATGAGCTCGGTGCAGCTGTTGTCGGGGTAGCGGTTGGCCTGCCGCCCCGCCTCGGTGATGGCCTCGAGAACCGACGGCAGCGGACCGTACGGCGACTCGTTCGACGAGAGCTTGAACGACCTGCCGTCGGGTGAGGTCACGACCTTGCCTGGCTTGTACGCCACGAACCGATCGAGCACGGAACGGAAACGAGGGATCTCAGACACGGCGGTTCTCCCGGAGCGGCACACGGTGGTCGGCTCAACAGTAGTCCGAACTCACGATGGTGGGTCCCCTCCCGTCATAGGCCGATATTGACCAGGTCAAGCGCTTGATGACAGAAGGTCACGGGTACTGGGAATCGCGAGGAATATCCCATAGAAGCGGACGCACTCCAGGGGGAGAGGTCCACATGAATATCAGGCAGAGCCTTCAGAACCTGCTGAACACGATCGTCCAGACCCTGCCCAAGATCCTCGTGTTCCTGCTCATCTTGGTGGTCGGATGGCTCATCGCGCGGATGATCCGCAAGTTGGTCGACATGGCGCTCGAGAAGGTCGGCTTCGACCGCATGGTCGAGCGAGGGATGATCGGCGACACACTGCGGCGCAGCGAGTACGACGCGAGCGGTCTCGTGGCCGCGCTCATCTACTACGCCGTGCTGCTGATCACCCTGCAGATGGCGTTCGGGGTCTTCGGTCCCAACCCCGTGAGCGCACTACTCTCGAGCGTGGTCAATTGGCTGCCCAGAGCGGTCGTGGCGGTCATTCTCATAGTGGTGGCCTCGGCGATCGCCAAGGTCGTCAGGGACCTCATCGCCACGGCGCTCAGCACGCTGTCGTACGGCCCGCTCATCGGGAACATAACGGCGATCTTCATCATGGCGCTCGGTGTGATCGCGGCGCTCAACCAGATAGGCATCGC
>JAOPYO010000134.1 GCA_025964575.1 Actinomycetes bacterium | reverse complement strand
CACCAAAGGGAGTACGCGTCAACACTCATCAATGGGCGTCGTACTCCTTTCGGTCATCGTGAAATCTCGGGTGGCGAAGACCAATTCTGCAACGTTCTGGTGATTTGGCGGTTCTGCGCTTACCGTCGTTCCATGACCGGAGAATGGTGGTCGATCGAGGTTTTCGACGCCGAGATGTCCGCGTCGGCCTGGCGTGACGCCTATCGGGAGGCGCTCGTCGAATCGGCTCTGACCAATGGTGCTCTGCAATGGCACTGGCACGAACACACGTGGGGTGTGGTCTTCGAGATCTCCTTCGCCGACGAGGAGCACTGGCTCACCTGGCGATACCTCCCCGGCACGCGGGCCGCTCTGGACGCGGCGCCAGACCCGGCGAACGGCCTGCTGATCTATCGCGGGCGGGGCGGATCGTCGGGCGCCTTCGTCCGGCGGCGTCCTTGGCTCCCCTCCGGCGCCTCCGCCATGGAGCTGCCCGAGCCCACCGAAGATCAGCGCATGGCCCTCGTCTCCGTGGAGCCGGAAGAGCCGTATGCGCGCTCCGCGCAAGGTAGCGCCGTCTTGATCGACTCGCTCCGACGATGAACGCTCCGGCGGATGGCAGCGCGCCGCGAATGAAAGGAGCGCATGTGTATATCCGCTGGTGCACGCCGTCGGCCCACAGGTCGACGGGGTCACCGGCGAGGGCAGGCAAAGGCCGCCGCGCTGATCGTGGAGGGCGGCGGTGCCGCCATGGTGGTCAGGGGCCGCCGGGCCAGGAGCCGGTGGGCCGGTGGAGGCGGGTGCGCTTCACGGTGAAGCACCAGCGGCCTCCTTCATCACGACCCGCGGTTATCCAGCCAGGCTTGGCGTATTTGAGGCGGTTGTGGAACGCACAGCAGGGCGCCAGGAGGTCGATGTCGGTGACGCCGCCCTGATCCCAGGAGGTGACGTGGTCGACCTGGCAAAGCCGGGTGGGGATCTCGCATTCCTGAAACGCACATGTGTCGTAGAGGGCTTCGAGGACGCGTCGTTGCTCGGACGTGACGAAGCGGACCTTGCGCCCTCGGTAGAGCGGTATGCCATCGGGGCCCAGGACAAGGGCAGAGATCCCTGCGTTCAGGGCGATGAGGCGAGCCTGCCAACTCGGAATGGGAGTGCCGTCGGCGAGCCGTGACGACACCGTGGCCTGCTCCAGCGGCCACGCCGGCACAGGTGCCGGGTCCCGCGGCGTTCCTTCCTGTGGTTCCTCCGCCGGCAGCGGGTTCTGGCTGTCGGCAGGGGTCTGTCCGGAAGTCGGTACCCGCATGGGGGGCGGGCCGGCACAAGGTCTTCCCGGCTCCTCCTGGCTGGTCCGGCCGCCCGGTCTCTCCGGTTCCTCCGCCGGCAGCGGGTCCTGGCTGTCGGCAGGGGTCTGTCCGGAAGTCGGTACCCGCACCGAGGACGGGTCGACACAAGACTTCTCCGGCTCCTCCTGGCTGGTCCGGCCGCCCGGTCTCTCCGGCTCGGTCTGGGTGGTCCGGCCGTCCTGGTCGTGGATGTCGCGCCCCGGTGCACGGGTGCCCTGGTCGTGCGTCTGCGGGGTCCCGGCGGGTCGCCGGTCGAGTTTGATGACGACGGTGGCGTTCCAGTTCGTGGCGCCGCCGGACAGTACGGTCTCCAGCGCGTCGGCGAGGCGCTGGGCGTGGTCTCGGTCGTCATCGGGCCCGGCGGGCTGAGCGAGCGGGCCGAGCCGTTCGGTGACAAGCGCCAGCAAGGTGGGACTGAACCAGCCCTTGGTGAATCCGCCGCCCTTCAAGGATCTGCTGACCCGCCACCAGGACCGGTCATCACGCGCACCGTCCTCAGGTGCGCGGTCGGTGCCATCCCGTTCGGAGATGACATCCTTGATGCGGGCGGCGGTCTTGGCGACCTGCGTGGCGGAGCAGCCCCGGTCGACCAGCTCCAGCAGAATCTCCTCGGCCTTGAGGCAGTCCGCGTCCGACAGGTGCGTGACCGCTTCTGTGATCGTGGAGGCGAGGCCGAAGGAGAGTTTCTCGGTCCGGAATCGCTCCGCTACCTGCGGCAGGCGGGTCAGCTGACGGGCCAGCACGGTCCGCTCGACCGCCCGCCCGGTGCGCATCTGGCATTCGATCCGCAGCCACGCCTGCGTCGAGGCATAGCGGTGTGCCTTCGCCTCGCCCGCGCGATCCGCCGCACCCACCAGCGTCGCCAGCGCCGCCTCGCCACGGTCCAGGGCGATCCCCAGACGACCGGCCAGCTCAAAGCAGAGCCCCGACGACTCGGGGGCAGGCCGCGCGGCCAACACATGCAATGCGTCAGCGGCCAGCCCCACCAGCTCCCCGGTAGAGAGGGCTTCCAGGTCCGTCACTGACCGCATATCTCAAAGCTACAATCCGCTACCGACAGAATCGAAGACGTGATCGAATAGGGCCGGTCGAAGCCGTACCAACTCCGCGAGGGCGGGAAGGCGCCAGGTGTCTCAGTGGCCGGCCGGGATGAACCGCGGACCGTGCGCGGTCTGGATCTCGCGCCATCCGAAGGCCACGAGGGTGATGTCGGTGCGTCGGCCGAAGCTCCGCAGAAGCTCGTTCACGGCGGGCTCCGCGTAGGCGGCGGCCTCATCGAACACCCTGGACGGCGTGAGACCGAGTTCGCGGGCCACATGATGATGCAGGGCGATCCCGATCATGACATCGCGGAAATCATCGTCGCTGCCGGTCGTGGCGAGCGCAATGGCGATGAGCCCTCCCCGCAGAAGATCCCCGGATCGCTCGTGCAGCGCCTGCGTCGCCGTACGGTGCCCATAGCGGGCCAGAACGGTGCGCTGCCGACGGTTCAATGACGACCGGAAGAACTCCCGCTGCTCCGGGGTCGCCTCGCTCAACCCTGCGCAGATGCCGCTGATCTGGTGGTCGATCGCCGATGGCTCCCCGTCCGCTTCATAGTGCTGTAGCGATACGAAATCGACGAGGGCGGCGGCCTCGATACTGAGGTTGAGAAGATCCTCGTCGTCCATCTGCCTTCCAAGAGCCCAACGAGTGGGCATGTGACGGTTCCGCCATCACGCGATGTTGGTCGCGGGCTGCAATCCTCGCGCGCCCTTCTCTTTCGGCGTGTTTGAGAAGTTATCTCACCGGGGGTATTCGACGGGGCGGACGCGGGTCATGGGTGTTGATCGCGGCTCAGTACCGCAGCCGCCATTTGGGCTTTGGCCTGCGGTGGAGCACGGTGGGATGACGGTTCGACGGAGTGCAGCCGCCTCGCGATCATGCGTTTGTGGCAACGACACAATCGAGGGCGGCTGCTGCTGCCGGGGTAGGGGCCGAGTTAGCCGGCCGGAAATTGAGCTGCTGGGGCGGCTGAGGTCATGCCTCGCTCGGGCGGAGCCGTGGCTGCAGGCGGGGGAAGTACGTCGGTGCGCTGGTCTGCGGGCTGCCGAAGCGCAACGGCTGGACGATCGCCGAGCACGCGGGGGATCGCACGCCGGACCGGACCCAGCGGCTGCTCAACCACGCCGGTTTAGGCACCGCTGCCACTCAGGCAGGGTCAGCCCCCCGCCCGACCCGGGAATGATCCCGCTGACCATACCGGAGATCAAACGCCTCCTCGCCGCCCTCCTGTTCCGGCCCTGCCCGCCCGGCCATGCCACGCACTGGCTGAACTGGAGACGCCGCCACCAGGCCCGCTCACGCTGGTACCACCAGTACACACGACTGGCCGGCGACTGTCATAGCCGCGGTCAAGGTTGACGTTCACGTCCTCGGGCAGGGCTGCGACCTGGTCTTTCACGGCTTCGAGGGTGGTCCTAGCAGCGGTGAGTCGTGTCGGTTGGCGTCGGCGGAGACGATCCCGAGCGGTACTCCGGCTGCGTCTGAGGCAACTGAGCGTTTCAATCCCTGCTTGCCTCGGTCGACCGGGGAACGTCCGGCCTTGTCGCCGCCCGAGGGCGCCTTGGTGATGCAGCCGTCGACGGAGATTTCGTTCAGCCCAAGGCCGATCATGCGGTCGTGGGCTTCCCGCGCCAGGGCGTGGATTTGCTGCGCTATCCCGATCTGTGCCCAGAGTTTGAGGCGTCGTCGGATGGTGCGGTCCGAGCAGCCAGGACTGGAGATCCGCTCGTATCCGGAGCCGTGTACCAGGGCCTGCACCACGTGTTCAAAGACCACCTGGTCGGGGATCCGGCGGCGGTGGCAGCCCAGCGGATGGGTCGGCGCGAACTCCGCCCGTGCAGGCAGCAGCGCCGCGAACTGGTCCCAGAGGTTCGAGTAGACAGGACGGCAGGACAGGCGCGAACTCTCCGCATCTCGTGGAGCGTAGGAAGCTTCGACGACGACCCGGCTCGTGCCGGTCCTGTGCCGCGGCCCTGCCCTGTCGCTCGGCACCGGCGTGTACCGGCCGATGTCAGGAGAGCTGGAGGTTGCCCGCTTCGGGCACGTCGAGGACGAAGATGTGTCCGATGTCAGCGTCGGTGTAGCCGAAGTCGACGTTCTTCACCCGCAGGCGCTGCGGGGTGGCCTCGACGATCTGGACAGCGACGGGGTCCAGCCAGGCAGGGATCGTCAGGAGCCAGGTTTCGGCCAGATAACTCAGGCCTGTCGATTCCAGGACACGCTGGGCCTCGTCCTGGTCGGTCGCGACACCCAGCGGATAGCCGAAGACCGTGACGGGGATGAATTGGCCGAGCACGTCCTGGGCCGGACGGAGGTAGCCGAGAAGTTCGTTGTCCTCGGGCCGGCGGTGACTGATCCAGCTGGTGGGGATCATGGTGGGGGAGCCTCCTCCGGTCGTGGGCGGCGAGACCTCCCCTGCGGAAGGCCGGCGCCTGAAGTGATCTGGCAAAAGGATGCCGAAGGCGGGTCGGGAGTCTGCAGCCTCCCGGCGGGTCCGTCGGGGTCAGCTCAGCCGGGCGTCGGCGTAGGCGGCCATGGCCTCGCTCTGGTACTGGGCCAGCCCTTCGGTGATCCGGTCGTAAACCGACCGCCATTGCGGGTCGGAGGCGAACGTCTGGCCCAACCCCTTGTAAGCGGACGCGTTCGGGGTCCAGAACCGGCAAACACCATGGTAGTGAGTGTCTACTTCGGCCTGGACGGCCGGGTCGGTGACCGGGGCCCCGGCGGCCATGAACTCGGCCATGCGGACCATCTGCGCGGTCGACTCACGCTGCATCCGCTCCTGGTCCCCGGCCGTGAGCGTGTCGGTGTACTGCTTGGACTGCTCCCACTCCTGCGGCCACCTACTGCGGGCCTCGGACTCATAGCGCGAAGCGTCGAACCCCTCGAACAGGTTCTCCGGCTTGTTGATCTTCGACATGCTGCTGTCGTCCTTCCCTTCCTGCAGTTCGGCGATGGTGCGGCTCACGGTGCGGGCCAAAATGTCGAGCCTGTCCCGCGCCGCCAGCAACCGCTGATGGTGCGCCCGTA